>JAURJQ010000008.1 GCA_030832185.1 Chitinophagales bacterium
AAACGTTACCCCATTGGCCGTAGTAGCAATACTGTACGTTCCTGCAGTGGTTACGGTAGCCGTAATGGTTTGGGTTACGCCTGATACGGCAGTACCTGCTATCATAGTGCCTGCCGAAGCAGTGGAACATGTATATGCTGAAACGACTGCAGTGCCGTTTGCGCTAGGGGTCTTTATTAAATTAATCCATTGGGTGCCATTGTAATATTTAACTACATCGGCAGTAGTATTGTAGTATAACATTCCACCTACGCCTGTTGGGTCTACAGTGCTTCTGGGCAACAAAACGCCTTTGGTAGTTGAGATCACATCCAAAACGGCATTGGCATTTGGAGAGGCAGTTCCTATACCTACTTTCCCTGTGGATGTAGTTGTTCCAGAGGCAACAGCAGTCGTCGTTCGAGCGACTACATTCACCCACAATGAGTCGCTGATGCATACTTCTAATGCATTGGTTGTGGTATTATAAATGAGCAAACCCGCGGTAGGCGACTTTACACTAGCATCGCGCTCTGCAGCAGTCAGCCTTGGCAGCAATAAACCAACCGCTGAGCCGCTGGCTGTAATGTCTAATGCTGCAGAAGCATCTGGAGTATTGGTTCCTATGCCTATTTGCGCATTTACATTACTAAAAAATAGGGCTAATAACCCCAAGATCATTATAAATGGTTTTAATGTTGTACTTTGCATTTTTGCTTTTTTTACAGCTATTGGCTATCTTCGCTCCTACTTTGAGTTAAACAAATTCACCTTGCTCTATACAATTTTCGAGCCAAACCATGTCATTTATAGTTTCATTCAGTACTTAAGTAGTATCTTTAAAGTATTTAGTCGAGGCTTTTTTACTCATTTAATGCTTTATATTTGCATTAATTTGATAAGTACTAAAATTAAAAACTAGAGAAGAAGTTTATAAGATAGTGGTTGAGATTTATTGGCAAATAGGGTAAAGTGCCAATAATGAAATGAAGGATAAAACATATAGTGTTACAAAATAAATACAAAGGTGTGTGTCATTGTAATCACTTTTATTTCATTGCTTCAATGAAGCAACTGATTTAGACGAAGGCAGAATCTCACACAAAACTAAAAAAATAAACCTACAGTATATTGGGTGCAATAGTCCAAGAAAAATGGACTAAACACAAACTAACACGGTATTATTCCAGCTAGTATCGATCTATTATAAAATTTAAAAAGCAATGCAATGACAGTAAAAAATATAATAGACCAAATCATAGAGTGGCGCATGAGCAAGCGACAATATAGCCAATCTTATCTAGCTCAGCGAATGGGTATGACTCAGAAAGCCTACTCCAAAATAGAAACAGGTGAAACGAAACTCACTGTCTATCATCTCATTCAGATAGGGGAAATACTAGAAGTGGAGATCAATGAGTTAATAGACCCGGAAATCAGTGCAGTCTATTACGGTCACCACACCCATAATGAAAAAGGTATAGCGATGACAAAAAAACCAAATGATGATTTGATAGAACTATGCGAAAAGCAAATAGCCAGTAAAGATAGGGAGATAGATATGCTGCATAAATATATAGCAAGATTGGAGAAGGGGGAGAATCAGTAGTAGAAGAAAGTTTAGTGAATCTGTGCGCTCGTTTTGCCAAATCGGCGTTCTCTTTGCTGAAAGTCCCGCACACACTCCCAGAGATGTTCTCGTTTAAAATCAGGCCAGAAAATAGGCAAAAAGAAGAGTTCAGCATAGGCTAGCTGCCAGGTTAAGAAATTCGAAATGCGCATTTCATTCGAAGTTCGGATCATGATCTCAGGATCAGGAAAGTCTTTTGTGTAAAGATGTTTTGCTATGCACTTTTCATCAATTTCATCTGACTTTATAGTGCCGTTCTTTATGGATTCTGCTATAGATTTCATTGCTTGAGTGAGCTCTTTCTTGGAGCCATAATTCAAAGCTAAAACTAAAGTCAATGATTGGCAATGAGCTGTATTCTTCTTGGCCTGCATCAGATGCTGGAAAGATGATTCGGGCAGCTCGTCAATAGCGCCGATAGTCTCTAATCGAATATCATTTTTAAGTAACTCAGGCGTTTCGCCAGCTATAGCTTCTACGAGTAAATTCATCAAAAAATCAACTTCCTCCTTTGGCCTATTCCAGTTTTCTGTAGAAAATGCGTATAAAGTCAGATACTTCACACCAATTTCCATGCATCCTTTTATAGCTTCACGCACAGATTCTACCCCACTCTGGTGGCCAAACGTTCGGTCCTTTCCCTGACTCTGCGCCCACCGTCCATTTCCATCCATAATGATCGCAATATGCTGAGGAACTTTCGTTTTATCTATTTCACTGGTTATCATTTCTATACTCAAGATAAGGCAAAGTTAAAATATTTGAGATTAAAAAGAATTAATTTAATCAATCATACTGAACATTCTTCTATTTTTGTAGATACCAATAAAAATGATTGTATTTAAATGAAAAAATTAAAACTAGGACTGGCAGGTATATTCTTTTCTATCGCAGCCTTTTTCGCCATATCTTTCAAAGATGTAGACTATTTTGAGATATCCAAAAACATAGATATCTTCGTGACCCTTTTCAAAGAACTGAACATTCAATACGTAGATAAGGTTGAGCCAAGCCGTGCTATACGAGTGGCGATAGATGCCATGCTCAAAGACCTGGATCCCTATACAGAGTTTTATTCCGAAGCAGAAACTGAAGACTTTAGAATTCAAACAACGGGAAAATATGGAGGCATAGGAAGCTTGATATCTCAACGCGAAGATTATGTCATAATTGATGAACCTTATGAGGGTATGCCTGCCCAATTAGCAGGACTCATACCTGGCGATAGAATTGTAGAAATCGATGGCAAATCGATGAAAGGCAAGAAAACGGATGATGTTAGTAAACTTCTTAAAGGACAGGCCGGCTCTTCTTTTAAACTGACCTACGAAAGGCTGCAATCAGATGGTAGTTATAAAAAAATGTCTACTGACATCATGCGAAAGGAAATCAAACTAAAAAATGTACCCTATGCAGGTATGATCTCCACCGATGTAGGATATATTAAACTAGAAAGTTTTATGGAAAACGCTGGGAATGATGTCAGGACTGAATTTCTCAAGCTTAAGGAAGCTAATAAAAATATGAATGGAATCATCCTAGATCTAAGAGGGAATCCGGGAGGATTGCTACATGAAGCGGTTGATCTGACCAATTTATTCATAGATCAAAACAATGAAATAGTCAGTACCAGAGGAAAAATTCAAGAAATGCAATCTACGCACCGAACTAAACGAAGAGCGGATGACTTGAATATTCCACTTATAGTGCTCACCAATGGGGGTTCAGCCTCCGCTTCTGAGATAGTGGCAGGAGCAATTCAGGACTATGATAGAGGGGTCATACTGGGAGGGAAAACCTTTGGAAAAGGCCTCGTCCAAAATACAAGGCCACTGCCTTATAATACGCAGATGAAAGTAACCACGGCTAGGTACTATATTCCTTCAGGAAGATGTATACAAGCTATAAATTATGCTGAAAAGAACCCAGATGGCTCTGTGAAAAAAGTAGCAGATTCATTGAAAATGCCGTTTAAAACGAAAGCAGGTAGAATAGTTTATGACGGTGGAGGTATAGACCCAGACTTGAAAACAAAAAGTGCTTTTCTAGCCCCCATAGTCTACTACCTAATGGCAAAAGGAATGACCGCTGACTTTGCGAATCAATATGTATCTAAAAATCCTAAGCCTGCATCGGCTAAATCATTCCGCCTTCCTGATGCTGAATATGAAAAATTTATTCAATATACGAAAGCTAAAAACTTCTCCTACGAATCAGAGGTAGATAGTGAATTGAAAAGTCTGAAAGAAAAAGCTGAAAGTGAAAAGCTCATGCCGAGTATCCAAAAAGCTTATGACGAACTAGCGACTAAATTAAAAGAAGCCAAGGCAAATGAATTTTATATTCACAAAAAAGATATCCATGCATATCTAGAAGGAGAAATCATTCGCCGTTATTTTTATAGAAAAGGAGTGGTAGAGCATGACTTTGAGCACGACGAGGATATTAAAGAATCCCTCAAGCTATTTGCTAATAAAGCAGAATACAATAAACTTATAAAAAAATAATATCCTATGAATATAGATCCTACCAGCATTATACTTGGACTTATTAGTCTATTTTTCGCTATCACATTTCTGCAATCTGGGCTAGATAAAGTATTTCAGCATAGTGGAAACCTATCTTGGTTTAAATCTGTCTTTGAAACTAGCTTTATAAAACCAATAATTGCGCCCCTTTTTTATTGGATAACTATCCAAGAATTAGTCATAGGCGGGTGGATGCTAATCGCTACTTTTTCTTATTTCTTTCTTGATTGTTATTGCGGAGTCATTGCAGACTTGGGCTTCATTCTGTGTCTAGCTCTACTTATCCAGCTTTTCACAGGACAGCGCATAGCCAAAGATTATGCAGGAGCATCCGGCATAATACCTTATATAATAGTAGCACTTATAGCTCAGGGTCTATTTACCCAGTGTTGTTGTGCCTAAGAATTTTTATAGATGAGAAAATTTGTAGTAACCATAGCCGGTGACTCTGGAGACGGTATTCAGCTTCTGGGCAATGCCTTTTCAGACAATGTAGCTCTAAAAAATTTAGATCTCAATACCCTCCCTGATTTTCCCGCTGAGATTCGTGCACCCGCAGGTACTATCCATGGTGTATCTGGCTTTCAGATTCAGTATGGAGGTGAGAAAATTAATACGGCAGGCAATAAATCCGATGTATTTATCGCCTTCAACGCAGCCGCTTTGAAGAAATATTTCAAGACCTTAAAACCAACCGGAGTTTTAATTTATGATTCTGCAGGATTTGATGCTAAAAACTGCAAACTGGCAGGATTTGATTTGGCTGAATTAGACACTATCCCCAATAAGAAATTGGAAGTGGCCTTCTCATCTATGACTAAAGAAGCGCTCTCCGGCTATGGAGTAGAAGATAAAGCCAAGGATAAAAATAAAAACATTTTCGCTTTAGGTTTCCTAGCATTTGCCTTAGATACTTCGATAGAAAAAACGAAGACCATACTTAAAAACAAATTTAAGGGGCCTCAATTAGAAATGATGGAAATCGTTCTAAAAAAAGGGTATCACTATGCAGAGACTATTGAGTTTGCTCTAGAAAAACTAGATGAGAAAGCTCAATTTAAAAAAGGCTATTATCGAAATATCACTGGAAATTCTGCTATAGCTTTGGCCATACTCTCGGCTCCAAAAATTTTCGGCAGAAATGTATTTTTCGGTGGCTACCCTATTACTCCTGCATCGGAGATTCTGCATGAGCTGGCCAAGCAAAATTTAAAAGAGGTCATAGTAAAACAAGCAGAAGACGAAATAGCTGCGGCGACCATGGCACTTGGTGCCGCTTATGCTGGTCATATCGGTATAACGGCATCCGCAGGGCCTGGTATCGATCTAAAACAAGAAGCCATCGGTCTGGCACACATGGCTGAGCTTCCTCTGCTCATCATAGATGTGCAACGCGCCGGACCTAGCACCGGACTGCCCACTAAGGTAGAGCAGTCAGATCTGAGCCTAGTACTAAACGGAAGACATGGAGACTGCCCTGTTCCTGTAGTCGCTATTCGCAATCCATCGTCAGCATTTGAGACTACTATTCAGGCTATTGAGATGATGATAAAATTTCAAACACCTATCTATTTACTTAGCGATGCGATGATAGCAAATGGAAGTGAATTGTGGGAGATACCCAAGATAGAGCCTAAGGCGCCTCATCAATATTCAGATATGAGCCCCTACAATAGATCTGATGACACTATGGCAAGACCCTGGACTGAACTAAGACAGGAGGGCGTAAATTACATAGCTGGCGGACTAGAAAAAGATTATCTAACAGGTGCTATTTCCTATGAGGGAATTAATCATCAAAAAATGGTTGAAACTAGATTTCAAAAAATCATGAACATGTCAGAGCATATTCCTCTTTGTGTACTTGAAAAAAATAGTTCTTCCAAAGGAACATTAGTTCTGAGCTGGGGTTCGACCTATGGAGCGGTGAAGGAAGCCTTTCATGCAATAAATAAAGACGTAAACGATATTGCTCATTTACATTTAGATTGGATTTTCCCATTCCCTAAAAATTTCCAATCCATCATAAATCACTATGATCGAATTATAGTGCCTGAACTCAATCATGGTCAATTTGCAGATTATCTAGCCGCTCATTATAAAAAATCTATATTTAAGATAAATAAAATCCAAGGGACTCCTTTCTTTGAAGATGAATTAATCAAATCAATCATTGATATACTAAAGCTTGAGACTCTTTAAATCTGTTTATAAAATTAATAAGCCAATATCATTAGCTTTACTTTTAATGATATGCCTTCTATGTAGGGCACAAAATGGGGTAGATTTTAAAGACATACTCGAAATTCAAAACATTAATCTCACCAAAAGCATTATCTCTACCCTTACCTGTCCAGAATTCGAGGGAAGAGATATAGAGCGTGAATCTATATCTAGGAGTATAGTCTATATCGAAAGCCTCTTGCGTGCTTACAATATCAAACCTTACTTCGAATCGTATCGTATACCATACAAAATAAACAATAAACGCATAGGCTACAATATAGTAGCGCTCTATCGAGGAAATCTTCGAAAAAAATCTGCCATTCTTATCACCGCAAATTATGACAACCTAGGGTTAACTAAAAATCGAACCACAGCAGATAGCTTTTTAAAAGGCGCGAATGATAATGCTACTGGTGTATCCGCAGTGCTTCAACTGGCCTTATTTTTCAACAAAATAAAGCCTAGAGAAAATATCATATTTGCATTTACATCGGGCAAACATAAAAATATGATGGGGGCGGGTTTCCTGGCTGATACATTTACTAAATTTGACTATCTAGATATAAAATACGTAATCAATCTAGATATGCTGGGAAGACCATTTGAAACTGGTAGAAATAATTTACTATGCATACAGGATACGGCCAATACTATCAGCTCCCGATTAAATAGCTATATAAATCCTGAATTCATAACCATAGCCCAAGGAGAGGCATTTACTGAATCTGCAGAATGTACACCATTTTACAATATTCTCAAAGTACCCAGTGTAACTTTGACTTCTTTCAATTTTGAAAATGATAAATATTATCTAACCGAGAAGGATGATATGGACAACCTATATGTAGATTACTTGCATCGCACTACTGCTAGATTAACTCTTGCCTTGTATTCTTTGATTACAGATGCGCGAATAGTAAAGCTTGGACAGGAAGAGGACTAATCATTGTATTGCAATCTAAATCTAGTGCATTACTAGTTGTTTTAAAACGATAATTCTAATAGATTCAAACGATTTAACAATAGATTCTGCTATTGCTAAAATAGAATGTAAAAAGTCCATTGGAAAATAAAAAAGTGGGCAATAATGGATTCGAACCATCGACCCCTACGTTGTCGACGTAGTGCTCTGAACCAGCTGAGCTAATTGCCCTTGAGAATTAGGAGTGCAAATATAGGAAATTATTGTATTTAATGGTCAAAAACCTTCATGGATTTTCGGAATCAGATAGCCCAAGCCAGCCCCTATAGCATATCCTATGAAAATATCCGTAGGGAAATGTTTTCCCGCTTTCCAGCGAAGATAACCCTGCACTGCGGGCAGAATAGCAGCACTAGACCATATTATCGGTGCTAAGTCCTTATTTTGACCATTAGCCGCAAACATAGATGCTGTGAAAAATGCCGAACTAGCAGTGAAACTGGTATGCCCAGAGAAAAATGACATGCGGGCATCTGCTTTTAGTTTTTCAGAAAGGGGGGCATTTTCATTATATACAAATGGTCTAGTCCGCCTCACCAAGGATTTGACCAATAAGGTTGTCCCAATATTAATGAGATAAGTCTGAGCGAGCATAGTTCCTTTCTCACCAAATTGATTTCGTTGATATGGTTCTATCATAAGTATGGTGGGCAAGAATAAAGAGCCAATTAATAGCTTATCACTGGCATACCTGGCCTTGGTAGAATAATTATATGTAGCAGTTTTATCCAATCCATCCAAATCACTTCTATCCAGTTTCTCAATATCCTCTACCTTTAAAATAGAGATGTTTCTACTCTGAATATACCCGAGAGCATTGAAGCTGATCCCTGCTGAAAATAAAGCAACTTCTCTAGCAGGGCTAAGAGAATAGGTGACTCCCTGTCCTAGCATGTTTTGAAGCATACATAAGCTTATTACATGAATAATCCAACTTCGTATCATTCAACAAAAATCTGAAAAATGAAATTAAACGACCTAGTTCAATTATACAATTTTTATGACTAGGAAAAAATATGAATAAACCCAAAATCAGTACCATACGTACGGTACTGATTCGTATTCCCGCACGTGCGGGATTGTATTTCAATCTTTTAGAAATATTGAAACAAAATCTATCACGGGGTTAAACCCACTTAGCGCCTCAGTCTTCTCCGTCGTCAAAGCCTAATGCGTAATGTGGGATAAAAATTTTCATGTACATTTGTAAGCTATTACATTACCTATGCAATATTCACCAAATAGAATCGACCAATTAGCCAAAAAAATATGGGAGGATAAGGACGTATATCGAGTAGAAAATGACATTTCTAAGCCCAAGCATTATGTCTTAGAAATGTTTCCCTATCCGAGTGGTGCTGGTCTTCACGTAGGCCATCCGCTAGGGTATGTAGCAGGTGATATCTATGCACGATTCAAGCGCATGCAGGGATTCAATGTCCTTCACCCAATGGGATTTGACAGTTTCGGACTGCCTGCTGAGCAGTATGCCATAGAGACTGGCAAAGATCCCAGAGACACTACGAGAGACAATATAGAAACCTATAAAAAACAATTTAATAAAATAGGTTTGAGTTTCGACTGGTCCAGAGAAGTAGTCACCAGTAGTCCCGAATACTATAAGTGGACACAGTGGCTTTTTATAGAAATGTTTAATTCTATTTATTGCTATGAAAACCGGTGCGCCTATTCCGTGAATGTGCTGATAAAGCATTTCGAAGAACATGGCAATCATAATAATACCGCTTTCACCAATAATACTGTCAACGCGTTCTCAGCCGAAGAATGGAAAAACTATTCTGAAAAAGAGAAAAGTGATATTCTGATGAACTATCGCCTCATCTACACCAGTATGGGCGAGGTCAACTGGTGTGAGGCTCTGGGGACCGTATTAGCGAATGATGAGGTCATCAATGGCAGAAGTGAACGAGGTAATCATCTTGTAGTCAAAAAGAAAATGCGTCAATGGTCACTGCGCATGACTGCCTATGCAGATAGACTATTGCAAGGATTGGAGGAAATCGGTTTTTCTAATTCACTGAAAGATCAACAGAGAAACTGGATAGGAAAATCAACAGGCGCGCTCGTCAATTTTCAAATCAAAGATTTGAAAATTGACGTCTATACCACTCGCCCCGATACAATTTTCGGAGCTACCTTCCTAGTGCTAGCTCCAGAGCATGTGATTATAGAATCTATAATCACTGAAGAATATAAAGAAGATATTGAAAAATATAAAGTCTACTGTAAATCTAAAAGCGATATCGATCGTCAAGCAGAGAAAGAGGTCAGTGGTCAGTTTACAGGAGCCTATGCTATACACCCATTCACAGGTAAGCAGCTACCTATATATATAGCGGAATATGTTCTTATGGGCTATGGCACAGGAGCTATCATGGCAGTGCCCGCAGAAGATGAGCGAGATAGAAAATTTGCGGAAAAATTCGAAATAGAAATTGTTGAACTATTTGATAAATCTGGTATAGAAAAAACAGAAATTGGAGATAAACAAGGAAAATTAATCAACTCTGACTTTATCAATGGACTATCTTGGAATGAAGGATTTGACATGGTATTAGCTAGATTAGAAGATAATGAAATAGGTGAACGAAAAACACAATTTCGCCTTCGCGATGCTACCTTTAGTCGTCAGCGTTATTGGGGTGAACCGATTCCCATTCTATGGAAAGATGATATCCCTTATCCATTAGAGGTATCTCAATTGCCACTGCTCAATCCAGATGTAGATTCATTTCTCCCCTCAAAAGACGGCTTAGCGCCCAATGCGCGCAACCAAGAATGGGTGAATGAAGTAGAGGGCTATACCCGTGAAGTAGATACTATGCCTGCGTTTGCAGGGTCTTCGTGGTATTTTCTCCGCTATATGGATCCGCAAAATGATGGAGAGTTTGTAGCCAAAGATTTGGTCAACTACTGGGGACAAGTAGATCTTTACCAAGGCGGCTCTGAACACGCCGTAGGACATCTTTTATATGCGCGCTACTTCAATCATTTTCTCTATGATAGAGGTTATATCGCACATAAAGAGCCTTTCAAACGTTTGATTAATCAGGGGATGATACAAGGCAGAACTCAATTTGTGTATCGTTCGAATAAAAACGAAAATCTATTCCTGTCTAAAGGATTGATAAAAAACGAATCTGATGTCACTCCCATCCGCATAGATGTCAATATAGTGGACAATGATATTTTAGATGTAGAAGCATTCAAAAAATGGAGACAAGAATTTACCAATGCAGAATTCGAACTAGAAGATGGGAGATATATCTGTGGATGGGAAATCGACAAAATGAGCAAACGCTATTACAATGTAGTGAATCCAGATGATATTATAGACAAATATGGAGCAGACTGCTTTAGAATGTATGAGATGTTTCTAGGACCTATAGAGCAGTCCAAGCCGTGGAATACTGCGGGAATAGAAGGAGTGTCTAAGTTTCTTCGACGATTTTGGAATTTGTATTTTGATGAAAATGGACATTCTAAACTGACTAAAATTGATGCGACGACAGATGAGTTAAAATTGCTTCATCGAACTATTGATAAATTAACTAAGGATATTGAGAACTTCTCATTCAATACCAGTGTAAGTGCGCTCATGATAGCCTTGAATGAATTCAATACCCTCAAAACGACGAGCGAATCTCTTTTAATTCCATTGTTAAAATCTATCTGTCCTTTTGCTCCCCATACCGCAGAGACTATATGGTCTAGCTTAGGAAATCTAAATTCTATAGTAGTACAAGAATATCCGCGTGTCGATGAGTCCTATCTAGTAGATGATACTATAGAATATCCCATATCTATTAATGGAAAAATGCGCGCCAAAATAAGTTTAGCGGCAGATGCGGATGAAGCCATTGCGAGGAAATCCTCTCTGTCTAATGAAACTATTCAGAAATGGCTAGAAGGGAAAGAGGTTAAAAAATTTATTTTCGTAAAATCAAGAATGATAAACATAGTAATATAATTATGGCATTGAAAAAATTTGACTACAAACAATTAGGAGCATATTTACTTAGAGGCACATTCATCATTGCTCCTGTATTTTTCACGTTCTACGCCCTTTGGATGATACTGGCTAAAATAGACTCCCCTGTACAGGAGATTTTCTACTCCATATTTGGATTTAGGATCTATGGTTTAGGTCTTATCACGATTGTCATTCTTCTCGTAGCTGTCGGGTATCTGGGTACCAGTATATTGATGGATAGACTATTCAAAGCCTTGGAATCGCTTATTCTGAAAGTACCCATCGTCAAAGAAGTATACAAGGCTATCCGCGATGTGATCGGCGCTTTCGCATCTGATAAAAAGAAATTTGAGAAACCGGTCCTCGTCAAAGTTAGTGAGGGAATACACCGTATAGGATTTATTACTACGGAAGATTTGGCAGAATTTGATATTACTTCTAGGCTCGTCTCCGTTTATTTTCCACTTTCCTACGCTTTTACAGGCGAACTCTTATTGGTAGATCAGACACTTTTATCTCCGTTAGACACTAAAGATGTCAAGAATTTAATGAAATTTGTTATATCAGGAGGGATTGTGCACGGAGAGACTAAGAAGTCAACCTCTAGCTCTTCAGTATCTCACTAATTTTAGCTATCGTCACCAATTCGGATTTATTGACGCCTGCATAGGAGTCCGCTATAGCAATAGCAGAATCCATTATTTTATTATTGAGGGCCTTCGTAAAAAAACGAGGGTGAGCTGCTTTAAACTCCGCGAATTCATCCAATATATCGAAGCTATTAATTTCTTCATGTTCTTCGAGAAGAAAATCAAAAACAATCTCAATCTGGCGAGTCGCTTCTTCGCCATATTCATCTTCGGTATGGTCTTTGTGCAGCCATGCTTTTCGATATGTTTCTTGTAATTGCTTTACCTCATTAGCATGTATTTTCTTATCTGCAAATGCCACTGCAAACAAGAGCTTACCTATTTCCTGATAAGCTCTTGTTTTAATGTCTATTAAATCTTCTTGGTCCATTATATCGTATGTTTTATCAAACTCCTCTGAGACTTTCTACTTTTATCTTTGACTTTTTACTTCCAATTACATTGCCTTCAATTCTGCCACCAATTTGGTCAATACATCCTTGGCATCGCCGAATAGCATAGATGTCTTAGGATTATAGAATAAATGATTATCGATACCTGCATATCCTGCATTCATCGAGCGTTTGTTGACTATGATGTGTTTGGCCTGCTCTACATCCAAGATAGGCATACCGAAAATAGGTGAGGCTGGGTCATTCTTGGCAGCAGGATTTACCACATCGTTAGCGCCTACTACTATGACCACGTCTGTATTAGGAAATTCAGGATTAATATCATCCATCTCTACCAGTTTTTCATAGGCTACATTAGATTCTGCTAATAATACGTTCATATGACCTGGCATACGTCCTGCTACTGGGTGAATAGCATATTTCACTTCCACACCATTAGCTTCTAGTGTTTTTTCCAACTCATGAATGATATGCTGGGCTTGAGCTACTGCTAATCCATATCCTGGCACAATCGTTACTTTATTAGCATAATTGCATAATACCGCGGTGTCGTATATAGAGATATCTTTAATACTACCCTCGATATCTTGTGCTGGACCACTTGCTCCACCTCCAAATGCACCAAAAATGACATTGGAAAGTGGTCTATTCATAGCCTTACACATAGCCAAAGTCAAAATAGTACCTGCTGAGCCTACAAGAATACCTCCTGTGAGCATTACTTGATTATCGTATAGAAATCCGCCAAATGCTGCGGCGAGACCCGTAAATGAGTTTAGCAAGGAAATGACAACAGGCATATCTGCGCCACCAATTGGGAAGACAAAAAGTAGGCCATAGATTACAGCTACACCGAAGAGGGCATAGGCCATAGATTCTGGCTGACCTGTCATCACTACCCAGACAGACATAGCTGCTAGGCCAAGCATAACAATCGAATTGATAATATTATAATATGGCAATCGAATCGGCTTATTCATTGTGCCATTCAATTTTAGGAAGGCTACAATAGAACCTGAAAAAGATATTGAGCCAATAATCATACCAGCTACTATAGTGGCTAGACTCATAGTATTTCCTAAATTGGCACCATATTCCATCAAACCTATCAAGGCAGCACATGCTCCTCCCATTCCATTGAACAAACATACCAACTCTGGCATTTTCGTCATTTCTACACGCTTGGCGGTAATCCAACCAGCTATCGTACCTACAGCAATACCCCCGAAAATCCATATCAACTTAGTAGAATAATCTTCGCCGTGATGTCCATAAAGAAATATAGTAGCCAAGATAGATACTAACATGCCGAAAGCTGCTACAAGATTGCCTTTTCTAGCTGTATCTGGGTGGCTTAGCATTTTTAGACCTACGACAAATGTGACTGAGCCAATAAGGTAAGAGAGTATGAGAAGTGTATTCATTTTAATTAGATTATTAGATATGGGATTTTAGATGTGAGATATGACATAAACCATGATTTTTAAAAAGTCTATAATCTCATATCTCTGTACTATTTTATGATTTATTTCTTCTTCTTTTTACCAAACATTTCAAGCATTCTATCAGTGACTACAAAACCTCCGACCACATTTAGCGTACCTAAAATTACTGCCAAAAACCCGAGTATCATACCTAGCGTATTATTCACATCGATATGAAGCATGACTATAATTGCTCCAACGATAACCACGCCATGTATAGCGTTAGCTCCTGACATAAGCGGCGTGTGCAAGACTGCAGGTACCTTCTCGATTAACTCTACTCCTACAAATATCGACAATATGACGATATACACCATTTCTATATGCTCTGCTAAAAAACTAAAGATTTCCATGTTATGTTATTTATTTGAATTGAAAATTATGAACTATGATGTTTGAACTAAAGAAGGATGAACGACCTTACCATTATGCACCATAAGTGACCCTTTGGTAATTTCTTCGTCTAGTTCCCATTTAAATCCATCCTTAGTCGCTAGGTGTGTGATAAAATCGAGTACATTTTTAGCAAAAAGATCGGAAGCATTTAGCGGAAGCATTGAAGGAATATTTGGCTCCCCTACTATCGTCACCCCATTCTTCACTACAATTTTTCCATATTCACTGCATGCACAGTTTCCACCTTGCTCTACCGCCATATCTACAATCACAGCACCATTCTTCATTTTAGATACTTGCTCTTCGGAAATTAAAACTGGAGCTTTCCTTCCCGGAATCAAAGCCGTAGTAATGACTAGATCTGCTTCTGAAAAATGTTTATTTAACACTTCTTGTTGCTTTCTTAAGAAATCATCCGAAACTCCTTTGACATAGCCTCCTTCCAATTTGACAGAATCATCTTTTGGCATCTCTATAAATTTTCCGCCTAAAGATTCCACTTGCTCTTTAGTTTCTGGTCTAATATCCGAGACTTCCACGATAGCGCCTAATCTCTTGGCCGTAGCAATAGCTTGCAGACCAGCAACCCCAGCACCCATAATTACGACTTTGGCTGGCTTCAACGTACCTGCAGCAGTCATCAATAGTGGAAATATTTTGCCTAAATGATAGGCACCTATAATCACGGATTTGTAACCCGCTAGATTGGCTTGTGAACTCAATACGTCCATTTTCTGTGCACGTGAAATACGAGGGATGGCATCCACCGAAAATGCGCTGCAACCCTTAGCCGCTAGAGCAGATATAATATCAGGCTGCGTCTGGGCATACATAAGAGAGATACAAGTCACTTTCTTATCTAGACCATCGATTTCTTCTTTTGTAAATGGATTTACTTTCAAAATGATATCACACGAAGTGCTTATCGTTTTCTTATCTGTAATGAGAGCACCTGCTTCCGAATAACCTTGATTGGTGAGGAAAGAAGCTTCACCCGCTCCTTCTTCTATGAGACATTCAAAGCCTTTTCCTATTAATGTCCTACAAACATCAGGGGTAAGTGCTACACGCTTTTCATATTCCTTACTTTCTTTTATTACACCTATTTTCATGTGTCAAGTTTATTTTTATTGTTGATCGATTTCATTCTATATCCAATTATCTATTTCTAACAAGATATAATGTTTGATGTAAGCAAAACGAACTCTTTAAAACTTGCCGAAAGTAAACAAATAATCTCAACTAGTTGTAAAATTTAATTTCTACTCAATACTTTAGGCTATATTTATGTTTAATTGATTATCCAAAGCAATTTGCCTTGCAAAAACCGCTATACCGGGCGCATTGAATTGCTTAAAGAGCTATTGTTTAGGAATCACAACAGCGAATTACGTTATGGTCTATGAATTGCCGAAATCATAGAGCTTCAATAGCGTAATAATTTTTCTTTCCTTGCTGAACAAGTATCATGTTTGAATTCAATAAAGCAGAATAGCTTCCTGCATATATTATAAATAAAATAGAAATAAGAGCGTATAAGCCGACTACTGCATTTCCGAATTACTTAGACTAATTAAAGTCACTTGCGACTCGATCTATTTAAATGGATTGCTCCACTTAGGATCAGTGTAGATGTTCTTACCTGTAAGTGTCCTAAGAAATGCAATGAGCGCATTAACTTCTTGTGCATTAAAATTTAATTTCTGACCTATACCGTTTGGTTTCAATTTAGGATCCAATCTCGCATTATTCGGATTGGCATTGATATTGCCATAATGACCTATAGCTGCCTGTAGAGTTGTAATGACTCCTGTATGCATCATGGGGCCATTCGGGGTGCCCGATATATTCGCCAAATCTCTCAAGGAAGGGGCACGTGTATTGGCCTGGTCTTGACCACCAGCTAGACTCCCTATAATACCATTATTGCCAGAAATAGGCGCAATATCAAACTCTGGTGCACCATGACAGCCGTTGCAGCCAGCGCCACCGCTAGTTCTAGTGCTGGTAGCATCAAAGACAGGTGGAGATAGAAATAGGTTCTTTCCTTGATTCTCCTGAGCGGTGAAGTTCGGAAAATTCACATTATCGTTGGCCACTTGAGCTCTACCTACGTCATATTTAGAGTCAAATGACTGAATACTTCGAATAAACTGCGCTAAGCATTCTTGCAATCTAGCCTCGGTTACTGCTTTATCACCATATACAAACTGAAAAAGCTCATTGTAATAACCCAGAGAACTTAATCGAGTCAATAAATCATTGAGTGCCGGTCTACCAGACTGTCCGCTAAAACCCATCTCAGCATGATCTTGAATAGGTTTAGTCGTTTGAGCCTCTAAAGTGGCAGCTCGTTCATCCCAAAAAAACTTAGTCTCTGTCGCAAATCTCGAATTGACCAATCGCATAGAATGTCTCCCCGTCAATCCACTAGCTACACCTCTACTAGCTATAGCCGTATCACCAAACGCAAATTGCTGGATATGACAACTGGCGCACGCTACAGAGCTATCTATACTCAATCGCTTATCATAAAAAAGCACTCGTCCTAAGGTCGCCTTTGCATTCGTGATTCCATTATTACCTGTATTATCTTTTACAATGTAGCTAGGTTTTGCCTGCCCTGCATAATCTACTAAATTATTTAAATCTATATTACTACCAAAAGCAGCTAGCACATTGGGGTAGCTAGCAGTTGAATTATTGTTTGCTGGACTATCCTTCGCGCACTGCACCAAGAAAAAACTCAGAAGAAGACCTCCACCAATAAATAAAAACTGAGTTTTTTTCATACTTTATGATTTAAATGACAACGTGGAAACTAAAATACTATTTCGTGAAGTAAAATTTTCTTATCTCAAATCCGCATTAATTTCTGCCAAGGCCATATTGCCAGGGCACAATGTTGATTGACTAAGCTGATTAAGAGGAGTCTTACTCGTCTGAATCAATTCGTGGGTCTCTAAACTTTCTGGGTTGATATAAATCAAGCCTGTTAGGAATTCATTATTTTCTTTCGCATTGAGCATAGCATTCATCGCCGAACTTCTATTCGTCGGATCCCAATCTTTGGTCAGTTTGTTCAACTGAATCAAACTCCCATCATGCATAGCGATTTGCTTAGTTTCTCCTTCAGAATAATCTGTTTTTATTTCTGTCATCTCCGGCACAAAGTCAAATGTAGAAGTTGCTTCTATATGCTCACGGATATAGTCATAGGATTTGGTCGAGCCTACATTATTATTAAACGTCACACAAGGGGAAACTACATTGATCAAAGCGAATCCAGGGTGAGCCATAGCTGCTTTAATCAGTGGAACCAACTGGCCTTTGTCGCCCGAAAAACTCTGCGCTACAAATCCCGCGCCGAGCTCTAAACCTAAACTCACTAAATCTATTCCTTCATATAAATTGATATTACCTGATTTATTCTTAGATCCACAATCTGCCGTAGCAGAGTCTTGCCCTTTGGTCAGCCCATAGCAACCATTATTCATGACTAGATAGACCATGTTGAGATTTCGGCGTATCACATGAACAAACTGACCCATACCAATACTCGCCGTATCACCATCACCTGATACACCGAAGTAAATCAAATCGCGATTAGCCATATTGGCGCCGGTAGCTACGGATGGCATACGACCATGTACGGAGTTAAATCCATGCGAATTGCTCAAAAAATAAGCCGGTGTCTTGCTTGAGCAACCAATACCAGACATTTTAGCCACTTTGTGCGGCTCAATATTCGCTTCAAAACAAGCGCGAATAATAGCGCCGCTGATACTATCATGTCCACAGCCCGCGCAGAGCGTAGAAAGAGAACCCTCGTAGTAGTCTATCGTATAGCCTAGTTTATTTTTCTGTAAATCTGGATGTCTAAATTTGGGCTTTATATAAGTCATTATAGAAAATGGTTAGTTAGTAGTAGGAAAATTACTGATTTTGTATTTTAATATGTATTTATTATCTATGTATTCGAAACTTGTGCCTTAAAACTAGAAGCTATCTGATTAAATATAAAATCCGCCGTAATCGGCATCCCATCAAAGTTCAAAACGGAATGAAGCTTGGAAGCCTCTGTTCCGAGTTCTATCATCATTAAGCTCTTGAGCTGTGCATCGCGGTTTTGTTCGATGACGAAGATTTGTTTGTGGGAGGATACGAATTCTTCAAACGCTTTGTCAAAAGGAAATCCTCTCAAACGCAGCGCATCTACATGAATATTTTTCTCTGCTAATTTATCCATAGCTTCTTCTGCGGAATAGGTAGATGTACCGAAGAAAATAACTCCTGTGTCCGATTTCTTTTTGGACGGATACACGATAGACGATGGAACCAAAGTCTTAGCCGTATCCCATTTTTTTAGCAAGCGCTCCATGCCTTTTCGATATTCATCTGAGCTCTCCGTATAGGCTGCATATTCTGTGTGGGAACTACCTCTTGTGAAGAAAGAACCTTTCTCTGGGTGTGTGCCAGGCAGCGTGCGATAAGGTATCCCATCGCCATCCACATCTAAATATCTTCCCCACTGCTGCGCTGCATCTAGACCCTCGGCAGTCAGCACTTTTCCTCTATTATATTGTCTCAAATCGTTCCATTCATATGGCTCTGAGATATGATCATTCATACCCAAGTCTAAATCAGTGAGCATAATGATTGGTGTTTGCAAATGCTCCGCTAAATCGAACGCATCCGCAGTCATATCAAAACACTCTTTAGGATTAGAAGGAAATAACAAGACATGCTTGGTATCTCCATGTGAGGCATAAGCTGCCTCCAATACATCAGATTGCTGCGTTCGCGTAGGCATTCCCGTACTAGGACCTGTGCGTTGCACATCTATTAATACTGCAGGTATCTCTGCGAAATAAGCCAAGCCTAAAAATTCATTCATTAGAGATAAACCTGGGCCACTGGTAGAGGTAAAAGCTCTCGCACCATTCCACATAGCACCTAAGACCATACCCATAGCCGCTAGCTCGTCCTCTGCCTGCACTATAGCATAATTTTTTCTGCCCGTTTCCTTATCGATTCTAAATTGTTTACAATAATCTGCATAACCATCTATGACCGAAGTAGAGGGGGTTATGGGATACCAGGCCGCAAATGTAGCTCCACCATAGACAGCACCAAGGGCACAAGCAGCATTTCCTTCTGCTAATATTTTACTCTTCAATAAATCTCTTCGTTCTACTTTTATATTGAGCGTATTTGGATAATGCTCTTTGATGTAATTCATACCTAACTGCAGGGCTGTGACGTTGAGTGGAATTAGTTTTTCCTTACCTTTGAACTGCTCTGCAAATAAATCTTCAAAGACATTAAATTCTATTTTTAGTAATTCGCAAAGCGCTCCTACGTAAATAATATTTTTAAATAACTGTCTCTGTCGCGCGTCAGAATAGTTTGAATTACTGATTTCCATCAATGGAATCTCAATATAGTTAATATCATCTCTTAGAAATTCTTTGGCTAGTTTTTTCGTGCTATCATAGAGGAAATAGCCTCCGGATTTCACACTAGCTACATCCTGTGCGAAACTCTGCGGATTGACAGCTACCATAAGGTCTATGCCCTCTCTTCTGCCTAGATATCCCTTCTCACTCACACGCACTTCATACCATGTAGGTAGTCCCTGAATATTAGATGGGAAAATGTTTTTTGGAGTGACGGGCACTCCCATTCTAAAAATAGCCTTAGTAAAAAGGTAGTTCGCCGAAGCTGAACCGGTTCCATTTACATTGGCGAAGCGCACTACGAAATCGTTAATATTCATTGCTAAAATTTTTTAACCGCATAGTATATTTTAAGTCTGCAGGTCTCTTGATTATATGTTTTTTCTTTGTTAATCTTTGTGTGTTATTTATTAAACCATTAAGGATTCATCTTTTAAGCGGTACAGCCAGTATGCGTCTTCGTGACATTATACAGAAACTTCTGCATATCCCACGCCGATGTGGGACAGCGTTCAGCACAGAGACCACAGTGCAGGCATACATTTTCATCCTTGACCATCACCCGCTTAGTTTTAAGTTCAGCGGATACATATAAATCTTGGGTGAGTTCATTAGCAGGCACAGTCAGTTTTTGTCTTAACACTTCTTCTGATTCTTCATTCTCCGTAAAGGTAATACACATGGTAGGACATATATCTACACAGGCATCGCACTCTATGCATTTGTCTTCGGTGAATACCGTCTGCACATCGCAGTTGAGGCATCGCTGTGCTTCTTTAAACCCTGTCAATTTATCGAATCCAAGCTCTACTTCTAGTTTTCTATCTGAAAGCGCTTTTTTCTTATCTGCTATAGGCACGATAAATCTATCGTCTATAGTGACTGGACTATCATAGGCCCACTCATGTATTCCCATTTTCATACTGTGCAGATTGACCATAGGATCTAGTCGGTCCATCAGATTCTTCCCTTGGCAAGCCAGGTCTATAGATACTGCGCCCTGATGTCCATGCGCTACTGCTGTGATGACATTCTTAGGTCCAAAGGCGGCATCACCCCCGAAAAATACCTTAGGATGCGTCGATGCAAACGTCGTTTCATCTACCTTAGGCATACCCCATTCATCAAATTCTAAACCCAAATCTCGCTCTATCCATGGAAAAGAATTTTCCTGACCTATAGCGATTAACACATCATCTGCCTCTATAAATACAGGTGGCTCACCTGTGGAAACTAATTTTCTTTTTCCTTTATCATCATACGTAGCATGCACCTTATCAAACATCATTCCAGCTAGTTTACCATCTTTGATTACGAATTCTATTGGCACATGATTATCTAGAATAGGAATGTCTTCATGGATGGCATCTTCTTTCTCCCATGGAGAGGCTTTCATTTCAGAAAAAGGACTTCTTACACATACCTTCACCTCATCTCCTCCTAATCTGCGCGCTGTGCGACAACAGTCCATAGCAGTGTTTCCTCCCCCTAGTACAATGACTTTCTTACCTATTTTATCTATATGCTCAAAGGCCACGGATGAGAGCCAGTTAATACCTAAATGTATATTTGCTTTTCCTTCTTCTCTACCGGGTACGTTAAGGTCTCTTCCTTTCGGAGCGCCAGATCCTATGAATACTGCGTCGTAGCCCTTATCTAATACCTCCTTGAGGGAAGATACATAATGATTAAACTGTGCATGAATCCCTAAATCTAATATATAATTGACCTCATCATTGAGTACCTCTTCCGGAAGCCTGAATGAAGGAATTTGCGAACGCATGAATCCGCCGCCTAGTTTCTGCTCGTCGTAAAGATGAATTTCATAGCCAATAGGTGCTAAGTCTCTAGCTACTGTGAGCGATGCTGGCCCTGCACCAATTAATGCCACTTTTTTACCATTCGGCTTGAAAGGTCCTTTTGGCATTAGAGACTTTACATCATCTTTATTTTTATTATCTGCAGCTACTCTCTTAAGTCTGCATATAGCTACGGGCTCTTCATCTACTCGTCCTCTTCTGCAGGCAGGTTCACAGGGTCTATCGCAGGTTCTGCCTAGTATTCCTGGGAATACATTCGAGTCCCAGTTGACCATATAGGCCTCTGTATAGCGCTCCTGTGCTATTAGGCGAATATACTCTGGTACAGGCGTATGCGCAGGGCATGCATACTGACAGTCTACTACTTTGTGAAAGTATTCTGGGTCATTTATATCTGTTGGTTTCAAATCTAGAAGTTTTATAACCTCACGAAAATAAATGATTATTCGAAAAAAGGTGAATAAATTTATAATTCCTTATTTTTGAGATATCAAATAACTTAATTTATGAATCCAATTTTAAAAAACAGCCTCATCTTTATTGGATCTATAATTTTAGGCGTTCTTGCCAATTCAGCAATCGTGACTATTAGCCCCTTCTTTATGCATCTTCCTGAGGGGGTAGATGTCAAAAATATAAAGAGCATAGCTGATATTATATCACTATATGAACCTAAACATTTTATAATGCCCTATCTAGCGCACGCCATTGGCACCTTTTTAGCAGCCTATTTCGTGAGCTTTGCGGTGAATCATCAGTTTAAATTAGCAATGCTGTGTGGAGTGCTTTTTCTTATAGGGGGAATCTTGGCTGTAAGAATGATCCCCAATTCTCCGATGTGGTTTAATATCTTAGACCTTGTCACAGCTTATGTTCCTATGGCATGGATTGGTTATAAACTTGGATTTAAGGCTTAGACTTTGATTATTCTTTAGTTAAATATTTAAAGAAAATCGATGAGGGCTTTAGGAATAACTAGTCATTTTAAAAATTATAAACACTGATAAGAAAAGCACTAAATAATCAGTAATATAGGTTTAAATACAGCCATCGAAGTAAAATCTATATCTGTTTTTAGAATTACCTTTACATGCTTAGGAGACTGATGGGGCGGAAGAGAGTGCAAGGAGCACGTCTATGTCTTCTTTCTGCTTACTTGAATACAACGGGTGATGAAAAGCATCCAATTTTGTGAGTATATGATAAAGATCATTTTTCTCCTCTAAGGCTAGTTCGCAGGTAATTAGCTGAGCTATTTTCCTAGTCATTGTCTTTAATGAGAAAAAGGTCTCCTCACCTTTAGGAGTTAAACTTAGGCGAATACTGCGCTTATCTATTTTATCTTTTGACTCCTCTACGATTCCGCTCTTAACGAGGCGTCGAATCACTTCAAGTCCAGTGGTTTTATCATGAATATTCATTTCGATTAGTTGAATTTTTGTGAGACTAGTTGCACGCTTTAAAGCAAATATATAGGTAAAGTCTTCTTGATTCACTTCTTCAAAATCTGCTAAATAGGTCTTCAAATGACTTTTGGAATATCGATACATCACAACTAATAATCTACTTATTTCTTCTTCGATTTCATTTACAGATATTAAATCCATATTGGCAGTAGCTTTAGGTTTTGATTTAGCCTCCTCTCGCTCTATCAGCCAATGAGCAAATTCTGAAGGACTATTGCTAACATGGTTTTCTTTTTGATATTCTAAAATAGACTCTAAAATTTGAGTATAGGTTTCCTGCATAATATAGGACAATTTCGTGCGAAATTAAATATTTTTAAACAATTTCGTTCCATTATTTTATTTTTCTTATTTTTGCTATGTCTTAATTTAGGCATGCATGTCTCAAAAAAAAATTGTCATTATAGGCTCAGGATTTTCTGGCCTTTCTTCAGCCTGTTATTTAGCCCATCAGGGTTATTCTGTAACTGTACTAGAAAAAAACAGTCAAGTAGGAGGCCGAGCAAGACTATTTGAAGCGGAAGGATTCAAGTATGATATGGGGCCTAGCTGGTATTGGATGCCGGATGTATTTGAGCGATTTTTTAATGATTTTGGTAAAAAGGTTGAAGATTTTTATACTCTAGAAAAATTGAGTCCGGGGTTTCAAGTCATTTTTCCTGATCGATCATCCTTTCCCATATCGAATCAGCCCGAAGAGCTAGAAACATCCTTCGAAAATATAGAGAAAGGTAGTGGCTTGAAATTGAGAGATTTTCTTAAAAATGCGGAATATAAATATCACATTAGTATGACTGACTTGGTCTACAAACCATGTCATAGTCTATTGGAATTTATTCGGTGGGATATCATAAAGCAAGTATTTAAAACCAATTTATTTAGCCCTTTAAGCTATGAAGTTAGGGGCCTTTTTCGACATGAAAAGCTGAGACAGATTGTAGAATTTCCGGTCATTTTCTTAGGAGCTATGGCAGATAAAATACCTGCGTTATATAGCATCATGAATTACGCAGCAATGAAGCAGGGCACCTTCTACCCAATGGGAGGCATGGCAAAGATAGTGGAGGGAATGACTCAACTTGCCACAAGTCTTGGAGTAGAAATCATCACAGATGCCAATGCAGAACAAATAATAGTAGAGAAAGGTCTAGCAATTGGAGTCAAAATAAACGGCGGACAAATAGATTGCGATATTGTTTTATCCTCGGCAGATTATCACCATACGGAAGCCAAACTTTTAGAGAAAAAGTACAGAAATTATACTGAAAAATACTGGGCGTCCAGAGTTTTTGCTCCTTCATCTATTCTTTTCTATCTAGGTTTTAATAAGAAAATAGATAAACTCATACATCACAATCTATTTTTCGATACAGATTATGAGGCACACGGAGCTGACATATACCAAAATCCTCAATGGACCAAAGAACCTCTTTTTTATGTCTGCTGTCCTTCTAAAACAGATGAGACTGTCGCGCCAGAAGGCTGCGAAAATGTATTTATTCTTATTCCACATGCTATACAGTTAGAAAAATCTGAAGAGCAGCTAGACTCATACTACGAGAATGTTATGAATAGAATAGAATTATACTGTGGTGAAGATTTGCGGTCTAGCCTGATTTATAAAAAAGAATATACCGCTAAGAATTTTATAGAAGACTATAATTCCTACAAAGGCAATGCCTATGGCTTAGCCAATACATTGTTACAAACAGCATTTTTAAAACCAAAAATAAAGAATAAAAAAGTACCCAATCTATTCTATACTGGTCAGTTAACAGTTCCTGGCCCAGGTGTGCCACCTGCTATTATTTCTGGAAAAATAGTAGCCAAAGAAATACGCTCTTATTTTCAATCTAAATATTGATTTATGGGGTTAGCCATAAAGAATCAGCCCATTACTATTTCTCCTTCGTTTGAAGAAAAATCATCAGTTACCACTATGTCCTTAACAGCCGCAGAACTATCAAGTCAAAAATCTCTATATGATGCTATATCCCTGAAGGCCTCTAAAGATATTACGAAAAAATACAGTACCAGTTTTTCTATCGGCATACTATGTCTAGATCGCAGTATTCGAGACGCTATCTATCAGATTTACGGATTCGTGCGCGTAGCGGATGAAATCGTAGATAGTTTTCATGGTTATGAAAAAGAGGTTTTGCTCGATGAGTTTGAAGTAGAAACTTTTAAAAGTATAGAGCGAGCAATATCTACCAATCCGGTATTAAATAGTTTCCAATTAGCCGTCAATAGATATAATATAAACTTAGATCTCATAAAAAGTTTTTTATATAGCATGCGAATGGATCTGAATGCTAAAAACCATGATAAAACTTCATATGACACCTATATATATGGATCTGCTGAAGTAGTAGGGTTGATGTGTCTCTATGTTTTTGTAGATGGCAGGATGGAAGACTACACTCGCCTGAAACCTAAGGCTATGAAACTTGGATCTGCATTTCAAAAAATTAATTTTTTACGAGATATAAAAGAAGATTCTCTTGCCCTAGATAGGGTTTATTTTCCGCACTTAGATCTTACTCGTTTTGATAATGATACTAAAAATCAACTGCTAGAAGAAATAGAATTAGAATTTGAAGAAGCTCTCAATGGCATTAGAGAGCTGCCTGCCACCTCCCAATTTGGCGTCTATGTAGCTTATCTATATTACAAAGAACTTTGCAAAACTATACGCCAACTGCCTGCCAAAGAACTTTTGATAAAAAGAGCGCGCGTCAGTACATTTAAAAAAACTTGTTTACTTTTGAAGGCTTATTTAATGAGAAAATTCAATTTCAATATTTAATCTCTTGTATTTCTGTATTTTGGAAGTTTCAAAGCTCGGCGAAGGAAAGAATAACTAAAAAGAACTCTATATGAAAAAGTTAATTGCTTTTTGCCTCTTTTTAATTTATAGTCTCTTCATTTCAGCCAATGAAATAAGGCAAGAATTGGATATAGCATGGAAAGATGAAAAGACAGCCAATATGCTTATAAAAAAGCTCGAAGCGAATTTAAAAACTGAGACTAAAGGCTATCTAGCGGCGGCATATATGATGAAATCAAATCATGCCTCTATGCCGTGGACCAAACTAAACTTTTTTTACAAAGGAAAAAAAATGCTAGATCAATCAATCATAGAACAGCCTGAGAATATCGAATGGAGATTATTTCGCTATGAGGTACAGATTAGAATTCCTAAAGGATTAAATTACGATAATACAAAGGAAGACAAAATTATGTTACAAAATTATATATCAAACCCTCAAAATAAAAAAAAGGACGAGAGCCTTTATAATAAACTAATAGCATTAAATCTTCCAAAAAGATGAACATTTTAATTATTATGACCACCTTCATCTCCATGGAAGGCATTACATGGTGTACCCACAAATTTGTCATGCATGGTTTTCTTTGGAATTTACATTTCGATCATCACAATAAAAACAAAAACAGATTCCTTGAAAAAAATGATTGGTTTTTCGTCTATTTCGCTATTATTTCGATGAGTTTGTTTATCATAGGATCTCGAATTCCTAATTATGAATTTTTAATTTATATTGGGCTAGGTATTCTTTGCTATGGATTAGCATATTTTCTTGTACATGAAATCATTATTCATAAGCGTCTATTTTCGAACTGGAAGCAAGACTTTTTTTATTTTAAGGCACTACAAAAGGCTCATAGAAAGCACCACTCTCATCTAAGTCCAGAAGATGGAGAGTGCTTTGGTATGCTATGGGTGCCTTTTCACTACTTTAAAGAAGCGTTTGCGAATAGATAATCTTAAAATTTAACGTCCCTACTTCATGAAAAATATTTTAATTATTGGTGGTTCGAATGGCATAGGAAAGGCATTAGCCAATATGCTAGCTGAAGACCACACTGTTATAGCTTCTTTCTTTAAATCGGAAACCAAACACCCTCATATTCATTATTTTTATCATAATGCACAGGAGTCTTTAAATTTAGACTCGTTACCTGAAACTATTGATGGGCTAGCCTATTGTGTTGGAAATATTTCTTTAAAGCCCTTTCATCGATTTACCGAAGAAGAGTATCTTCAAGACTATAAAACTCAGGTAGTCGGAGCTGTCAAAGTAATTCAAGATATACTTCCTCGTCTTAAGCTATCCGTCTCATCTTCTATTGTACTCTTCTCTACTGTAGCAGTGCAGACAGGATTTAATTTTCACAGTTTGATATCAGCTAGTAAAGGCGCTATAGAAGGACTGACTAAAGCACTAGCGGCCGAACTAGCTCCTAAAATACGTGTCAACTGTATAGCTCCCTCTATCACGCAAACGCAACTAGCTAATTCTCTGCTAAATACCGAAGAAAAAATAACGGCTAATGGACAACGGCACCCCCTAGGAAGAATAGGACAGGCAGAGGATGTAGCATCCTTAGCTGCCTTTCTATTGAGCGATTCCTCCTCATGGATCACAGGTCAAATCATACACGTTGATGGCGGTATATCTACTTTAAAAAAATAATATTTTTTCTCATGTATCAGCTCCGTTTCGAACAAAAGATTCCTACAAATATTGAAAATGTTTGGAATTTTATCAGCGACCCCCGCAACCTAAAGAAAATTACTCCTTCTTACATGGGATTCCAAATTACAAATGAACCTATAGCTGAAAAAATGTATGCAGGAATGATAATTGCCTACAAAGTAACCCCTCTGCTTAGTATACCGATGCAATGGGTGACTGAAATAACTCATGTGCAGGAAATGGAATACTTTGTAGATGAGCAGCGAATTGGCCCCTACTCGCTTTGGCACCACCAGCATAGAATATCAGAGATTGAAGGAGGCACTTTGATGCAAGATATCGTATCCTACAAGCCGCCATTCGGTCCATTAGGGATTCTGGCAAATAGTTTGATTATAGAAAGTCAATTAAAGTCTATTTTTGAGTATAGATTCCAGGCTGTTGTTAGAGAGTTTGGGGTATTTAGTTCATAAAATTGATTTTTCTTGATACTAATCAAAGTTTGAACAGACTGATTAATTCTAAAATATTTTTATACCTTTGTGTCAAATGTGAACCATGAACCAGCATAATATACTAGTGATAGGAGCGGGCGGTCAAATAGGAACCGTACTCGTCGAGAAATTGAGAACTATATATGGTTCTTCAGCCGTTTTTGCTACGGATTTAAAAGAGAATCCTGACAAGCATATCCAGATTCTCGATGTCATGGACAGAGAAGGTTTGGAAAAATTTATAGATAAAAATAAAATTCGGGAAATTTATCATTTGGCCGCTATCTTATCTGCAAGAGGCGAACAAAATCCTAAGTGGGCCTGGGATATTAATATGGGCGGATTATTTAATGTACTAGAATCAGCCGTAAAGTATAAGGTAGAAAAAGTTTTCTATCCAAGTACTATCGCAGTATTTGGCAAACATATTCCTCTCGAAAACACACCTAATCACGTGCCTCTCACTCCCGCTACAGTCTATGGCATCAGTAAAGTAGCGGGCGAATTATGGGCCGAATATTATTTTAATAAACACGGACTCGATGTAAGATCCGTGAGGTATCCTGGTGTGATAGGTTATCAGTCGCTGGCGGGCGGGGGCACTACAGACTATGCCGTCGATATATTTCACGCCGAAGCCAAAAATGAAGTATTTGAATGCTTCCTAGCGCAAAATACTAAACTGCCTATGATCTATATGGACGATTGTATTCAAGCCACCATAGATATTATGCGTGCTCCAACAGAGAATATCAAATGTCGAACAAGCTACAATCTAGCAGGCATGAGTTTTTCGCCAGTAGAGATAGCGAGTGAGATTCAAAAAAGAAATCCTAATTTTAAAATTGTATATCAGCCAGATTTCCGTCAAGCAATTGCTGCTTCATGGCCACAGAGCATCGATGATTCGGAGGCGAGAAAAGACTGGGGATGGAAACCGAAATATGACCTCGCAGATTTAGTAGATATTATGATGACCGAGGTGCGTAAACTATACACTACGAACCCAAATTCTTAACCATAAGATCAAATTCTTTATAACTCAGTTGTCCTTCAGCGGTTTTATTCTGGCTTAAAAAATAAATATAAGTAAAGGGACTGCCGAGAAATAAAGCTGTCACTCTGGTAAATTTAGCATCATCGCCCATCCCAAAAGCGATTAAATTTTCCTCCCCTTCATATAAATTAAAAAGGGTCAAACAATCATTTCTAAAATTTACTTTCGTTGCTATTTTTACTAAATCAGCTCCTTTCTGTCTTGCCTTTGATATGATTTCTTTAAGCTCTTCTATACGAGGTGTCTTTTCATAATTGTGATAGGAAATTATAACTTTAACCCCATATCCTTTAGCATGTATTATGAGTTCTTCTTGCTGCTTTTCATCGAGCTCTATCTCAATATCTATATACTTAGCTCCTAATTCAATAGCCGCTTTAAATTGATCCATTTTATGATTGCTTGCCTTAGATGAATCCTCTCTATACGTAGCTATTATTTCTTTGCCTAACGCAAAGATTTCCTTGAGATGACTCGTTTTAAATCCGCAAATATCCAGCCTAAGCTCAATGAGATCAAACATTTCCACGATAGAAAGCGCACGTTTTACCCTGCTCTCCGTCAAAACCAAACAACCTTTCATTTTTGCTATTATTTAATAAATTAAACTGCCGCCCAATCTTTCAAAATCAAGAAAAAAGTCTGGGTATGATTTTTGGCTGGCAGTAATACCTTTCAACTTGCCTCCATTCAAAAATACTGCCAAAATAGCACTAGACATGACCATTCTATGATCATTACAGCCTTCAAAAACATTCTGGGCTTTGGATTCCATGCAATAATTTATTTTTGATTTGCCAACAATTGTTAAAATATCGCCATCTAAATTGTATGGTATTTTCAACAATTGTAACCACTTTATTATACCATTTAGTCGGTCACTTTCTTTAAATTTAAGGCGATTAACACCTTGAATGATCGATTTACCTTCTGCAAATATGGCCAAAACAGCCAAGATAGGAATTAGATCTGGCGAATGATTTGCGTCTACTTGGAATGGTAGATTTTGACTAGACTGAATCACCAATTGGCTCTCCTGCCATGTTACCTTTGCTCCATAGCTTTGAATGACTTCCATAACCATAGCGTCGGCCTGCAATGAATGTCGATTCAGACCGTTTAGAGACACACGACCCGAAATAGCAGCAGCAACTATCCAGAAAGCTGCCGCACTCCAATCGGCCTCTATATTGAGCTCTACATCTGATTGCAGAAGGCTAGGTTTGATAACAATCTCCCCTCCTTTCCATGCTAGATCAGCTCCTATCTCGCCTAGCATTTGCATAGTCATATCCAGATAAGGTTTGCTCTTTACATTGGAAATTGATAGACTTAATGGATTATGGTGTTTTAGCCCTACCATATAATATAATAGTCCTGTAATGAACTGTGAACTCAAAGCACCATCTATCTTTAGGTCTAATGGTAACCTCTTGCCTCTATATCGTATAGGTAGATATTGATTCGCGGATTCATAATCGATCCCTAGTTGACCAAAAATAGAAAATAAGGGAGTCATCGGCCTAACGTTAAGACTATCTTGTCCTATTATAGCAGTTTCTCTTTGATTTAACATGAATAAACAAGCAAACAGTCTTGCCGCTAGACCTGATTCACCACAGTCCAGTTTAATATCCTTATTAAAATCAAATCTTGTTTCAATTTCTACTACCCCACTCCCTAGCGAAGTTAGCTTGGACCCACATGCTCGTATTATCTGCAGCGCGACTAGTTCATCCGCTGATTTGCCCAGATTACTTATCTTGGACCTAGAAACCAATAAGGAAGCTGCCAAGGCACGCTGACCATAACTTTTAGAAGGTGGTATATTAATTTCACCCTCTAATTTTTCTCCTGCTTGTATCAGCACATCCATTTCTCTCTTTCCGCTGTATTTAAATACTCCTTTAAACATGTCAACGAAATTTTTTCTATTCGTGCTCGTCCTATTTTTTCTAACATCACAAAATGTATGTCTTCGTTTTCTCTCTTCTTATCAGAAACTATTTTCTGAAAAATGGCCTGTGCAGAAAAGACTTCCAACCTTATCGGCAAGTTATAGGCAGGTAAAATTTGCCTGATTTTTTCAGCTAAATTTAAATCTAGTCCATAAAATATTTCAGATAACTTGGCTGCAAAGTACATACCTAAACCCACTGATTTTCCGTGAGATAAGCCATAAATGCTCTCTACAGCATGCCCTATGGTATGCCCATAGTTCAAAATAAGCCTTCGGTCATATTCAAAGGGGTCTTCTTTCACTATATTTGATTTATGTATAATACAACTATTTATTATATCATTAAGATCCTCTTTATTTCCTATAATTTTCTCCAAACTCCTCGCTTCCAATTTTTCAAAGAGTCTCTGATCTAGAATGAGTCCATACTTAATAGACTCTGCAAAACCGTCTGCCATTTCGTCTATAGGCAAATGAGCTATGAGCCCAGGTAGATAGTAAATAGATGAAGGCTGATGGAGAGTGCCCAGCTGATTCTTTTTGGTTGCATAATTAATACCATTCTTTCCTCCCATACTTGCATCGATAAGACTGAGAAACGTAGAGGGAACTATAGAAAAAGAAATCCCTCGTAGATAGACAGAAGCTACATAACCCACCAAATCAGATATAGAGCCTCCACCAACCGCGACTATATGTCCGGTTCTATCCAACTCCATATCTGCTAATAATCTCACAAGCTGCTCAAAACCGCACAAGGTCTTGCATTGCTCTCCACCGTCAATTTCAATAATTTTATCGAGGCTATCCAGTGAAATAAGTGGTCGAACTTTTTTATCTATTACCCAGAGGACTTTAACATAGTTTTTTCGAACAGACACTATGATTTCTTCCCAGCTACTCGCCTCTAATATCAGGGTCTCTGATTTTTTAATAACAGTATATTCTTGTATCGTTTTCAATATATTGATGTCAATTCGTATGCCCTATTATCTCTTATTTCCATCCCAGTATGCTCTAGCCCATTAGTCACTATAAATATTTGAGCGCCTAAAGCCAGATTATATCTTGACAATTGTTCTATTACTTTTGTGTCTAATTTCTGATTCGGTGCCTTGCACTCTATCAGAATATGGGGAATAGCAGAAGTATTAAACGTACAAATATCAAAACGCTTCATGCGTTCATTGATATAAAACCCTTTCTCAACCGCTATCTTGGAAGTAGAAATTTTCTTATCATAAACTAAGTAGTGAAGCCATAACTGCCTTACCTCCTCCTCTGGAGTGCAGACTACCCATTTCATGCGCACTATATCATATACGAACTTCTTATTGTCCCTATACTCTAGATTAATGTTGTACTGTCCAAAAATTACAATCATGACTCATCTTCAAGTTTTTCCCCTCTTAGTTTTCTCAGGCGTTTTCGAGCATCGGTGACGAATACAGAATCTTTGTATTTTGTCAATAAATTTAGATAGGCCTCCTTGGCTGTCTCTGGATTGTTAAATATCTCCTCTTCCATTTTTGCCCACTCATAGAGCGCTCGATCCGCGAGAATAGAAGTGGGATATTTTTCATATAAAAACTTATATAGTCGAGAGGCACTTGTATCGTTTTCTACTGTCCTGTCATAGTTAGCCTCTATCAATATCACATCATCAATAAGACTAGAATTTGGAAAAACTTTTTTCAATGAATTTAGAGTTTTAATCGCTTCCTCCGGTCTATTTTGATAGAATAGTAGCTCTGCACTAGATACGTCTTTCATGGCCATTTCCTTCGCTTCATCGCCTTGATTCTCCTGAATAAATACGGCCAACTGAAGCGCATCATTCGCGATCAATTCACTCGTTGATGATTTCAAAATAGATAATAAATCCTCTGCCAACTCATAATCACCATTGAAGTAAAATACCTTAGAATTTTTATAGCGAGCTTCTTCTCCCATAGGACCATCCAATTCGTCCTTATCCACTTGACCATAGAGTAGGGAAGCTTCCCAGATATCGTTCATGGCCAGCTTTACATCTGCTAAATCTAATTTAGCTCTAGAAACGTAACGCTTGGGCAGCATAGGTATTTCTAGCATTTTTTGTAATAAATTAGAGGCATTGTCCATGCGCTTGAGATACTTCACCGTAAACTCTGCATAAGCAAGTTGAATATCAGCGGTGTTCTTTGTAAAGCCATGCTGAGCTATATAATTCATAAACTCTAAATTCAAAAGACCTGTATGAACTGAATCTCTTAATCTTCGCTTCTTGACTTTGCTAAAGAAAGTCATTATCTTTCTTTCTTGTGCTAACTTACTTAAATCCGCTGAAGAATTTTTTATCAAATAATCATAGCCTTGTATAGCTAGATCATGTTCTTGCTCTGCAGCTGCTATTTCAGCTATCTGATAGATCTGATGTCCTTGTCCTCCTGTTCTTTTTTCATACGCTTTGGCTAATTGCAATGCTTGATCATAATCCTTGACTGTCATAGCCATCTGTATAGCCAGTTCGCTCCACTTATTGCTATTAGGTTCCTGGCTGATCTTGGAAAATACTTTTTTTTCCATAAGCCGCTGTGCCGTATGACTAGTCTGTAAAAAATCATAGGATGCATAGCTTCCTAAATAGCTGGTCTGATCTTTTTCCAACTGAGAAAATGCCAGTTGAACTGCCTCATCTAGCTTATTTTGCTTTGTATAAACATGAAGTTGGTGAGAGAAAAAAGCCTCTTTATTTTTAGTTTTAGCCTGATACTTTAGGATTAAATCCTCTGCCATAGACCAATTTCTAGCCTCTATATATCGCTGAAGATAATTATTAACTTCGTATTCATTATCCTTCAGCTTGTCATTAATATATTGCCATTCTTTCTTAGACAGCACCGTATCTCGTGACTTCTCATAAACTAGACCTAGATTGTATCTATACTCTATATTTTTATCATTAGACTTCACCATTTTGCGCGTCACATCAATTGCCTCTTTATATTTGCGCTGCTGTATATATGTTTTGTAGAGGTAATCATAAAACTTAGTTGGTTTGAGGTCAAACTGCTTTTGAAGCAATACCTCCGCCTTGTCATATTCTCTGAGTTGAAAGAACTGTATAGCTAATCGCTCGTCTTCAGACGACTGTGCAAAATTATCAATAAAAAATAATAATAGAATGAAACTAAGACTAAGCTTATTCATAAGTTTTCCTCATTTAACTCACGAGTGTACCTATCGCTTCACCTTTTAATATCCTGACTAAATTACCAGCGATATTCATATCAAATACCATAATTGGCTTTTTATTCTCTTCGCAAAGCGTAAAAGCGGTCAAATCCATGACCTCATATTTATTTTCATAGACCTCTTTAAAACTAAGTTGATCAAACTTCACAGCATTTGGTTCTTTACGCGGATCCGCTGTATATATACCATCCACATTGGTGCCTTTCATGACAATATCTGCATTGATCTCTATAGCGCGAAGAGCTGCTGCTGTATCGGTAGTGAAATAAGGATTGCCAGTACCTGCACCGAAAATTATCACTCGCCCTTTCTCCATGTGGCGGACAGCGCGTCTTCTAATATATGGCTCTGCTATCTGATCCATGCGCACTGCGCTTATGAGTCTTGTATAAATACCTAAATTTTCTATAGAACTCTGTAAAGCTAAACCATTTATTACCGTAGCTAGCATACCCATGTGATCTCCCTGCACCTTATCTATTCCTATTTCCGATGCATCTTTACCACGAAAAATATTTCCACCACCTATAACAAGTGCTAGCTCTATTCCTAAGTCTACCGCCGACTTTATATCAGCTGCATATTGCTTTAATTTATCCGGGTCTAGGCCATACTGCCTGCTACCCATCAATGCCTCGCCACTCAGCTTTAGTAATACTCTTTTATACTGCATCTGTATCTATTTTACCTTGTCTTATGTAGTTTAGAAGCTAAGAATCTCATTTATTTTTCCTTTGATAGATTCCTTTAGTCTCTGCACATCGCACCGGCAAATATAATTATCCTTCAACTTTTCGCAGATTTTAGTCTTTAAATCTTGTTCGTGACAAATATATTCCTGACAATCCGCACATTTATTAATATGCCCTGCCAGCCAGATTCGCTTATCTTCAGACAATTCATTGTCTATATAAAACATAACTTGATTCCTTACGTCTTGGCACAGATTATCCGTCATAATTCATCATTTTTATTGCGTTTATCTTTATAACCCATTTTAGTTCCATAAAGTTGCAGTTTTGTTTTGAGTAAATTTCTAGCTCTGAAAAGTCTCGACCTTACCGTTCCTATAGGTATCTCCAGTATATCGCTGAGTTCCTCATAAGTAAATTCTTCGAGATCTGCTAGAACTATGATTTGTCTGTAATCAGCAGGCAATCTCTCTAAAGCAGTGGTGACCTCATCGCCTAGCATCGCTTTGAAATGATCAGAGTTGTCTCGAATTTCTACTCCATCTATATTTTGGGATGTATTATCATCATTAGAGTCTCCATCGTTAGTCTCTATGATATTGTCAAATGAATAATGAGTAGGCTTAGAAGACTTTTTGCGATAGTCATTTATAAAACCATTCTTCATGATTTTAAATAACCATGCCTTCTCGTTGGTTCCTTCCTGAAAATTGTCCATGAAACGAAACGCCTTGACAAAGGTATCTTGTACTAAATCATTAGCATCTTCTTCGTCTTTGGTTAGATAAAATGCATAATTAAATAAAGTACTAAGGTGAGGAAAAAATTTATCATTAAAATAAATTTCCCTCTCCTTCTGAGTGCGGGAGTTGATCTTATAAAACTCTACTTCCTCTTCCAAGCCGTTGGGTCTACTTTTCTATTTGAAGTTTTAAAGATGTATTGATATCATCTTTTGATAGAATAAGTTGATAAATACCATTCGCTAGATTTGGAATCGATATGGGATAGTTATCCGCCTGACTTATCAATTTAATATTTGTTTTATATAGTGTTTGACCAAGGTTGTTCACTAATGTTATATCCATCAGGCCTAGTGTTTTAGAATCCACATTTAGGTTAAAGACTCCTGCATTCGGATTTGGACTAATACTCGCGTGAATACCTATATTTCCGCTTTGAACAGACCCTAAAAACCGTGTGCCACCTTTAAACATATATACCGCTGAACCTCCGCCTATATTCTGAACGTCTTTAAATATAAAATACTTAACGCCATTCTCAGTGCCGTCTTGATACTCTCCCAGAACCACAGAGTCAAAAAAGAATCTATTACCTCTAATGCCACCTAATAAAGAATTCGTAAAAGGCATATCTTTTGTTTTGAACCATCTCACATCTTTATTTTCTAATTTCATTTGATCTGTATACAAGTTTTCTATTTCCGACTTCTTGTCATCTAGCTCCTTCAGCTCTGCCTGATTTAGATAAAACTTGACATCAATAGGGCTATTCATCGCTCCCGATTCTACTTTATAATTCCAAAAACGTTTCAGCATGAGTGTAGCTGAATATTCCTTGCCTGTATTATTTACACTAACGAAGGTATTCGGTCTCACTACAATATCAGCTTTACCTATGATATTATTGCCCTTTTTATTCACTGCGAAAAGATATTTATTTGGCTCTTGTCTCGTAGCATAATAAGTCCAATTATCAGCGTCTGTGCATTGCTCTTCAGCGTTATAAATAGAAACTAAGGAAATCGCAGCATTCGATTGTCCTGAGCGGTGAATCACTGCAGCTGTATCTGATATAATCGGAAGACAAGGAGCTGTAGCGTTGATCCTTACCCAATATTTACCGCTATTGCTTCCTGACAAATTGTTTAACACTAATTGATTGTTTGTAGCACCTGGCACCAAAATGCCATCTTTAAACCATTGATATCCCGTCGCAAAACTTGCATTGGTTACCAATTGGACTGTTTCGCCCATACAAGCGGTCTGACCCTCTGGCTGAAGCTGAATGGATGGTTTGGATTTAATATCTATTACAAAATTATTCGAGGTCACCTCAGGGCACACAGGATCGCTATTTACCGTGACGTGGTATCTACCATTATCTCTCTCAGATAAAAACTGAATATAAAATTGAGAATCAATTTTTCCTTGTATAGGTGCTCCATCCTTATACCATTGATAGATATTTCCATTGTTAGAACTAAATCCAAATTTAAACTCTCCATCTTGACAAGCTATTAAAGCAGATCTTGTCCCTGAAACTGAAGGCTTTTTAAACACTTTTACATCTATTGTATCTGAGGCTAAATCTATACATTTATTTAAGGCCTTGACTCTAAAAGAATACTTACCCGCATTACTTAATCCAGCAGGCGCTGCTATAAATGAATCTAAACTACTCACTAAGGTATTTCCTCTGTACCATTGAATTTGTTGTCTATTTAACGCACTAGCTTCTAGCTTCAACTTTTGACCTTCACAAAATTTCATCTGCGCTGGGTAAAAGCCTTGAATGATAGGACTAGGATTAACGAGGAGTTTGACTGGATTAGAGACAGCATCTGGACACCCTGGATAACTAGATGCTACTAACCTGTAGCTGCCAGAATCCGTTATTCTAGAGGAGAATAAAGTTAAAGAGTCCTTAATAAAATTATTCATTATACCGTTGTCTTTAAACCATTGATAGCTCAGTGAATTGATAGGGGTGGTTTTAATCACATAGCGCTGACCTACACAGATCACAGTATCTATTGGCTGGGTTACGAATCGAGGGGTATCGTGCACTGTTACCTTGACCATAAGCGATTTTACATCTCTACATTTATTACTATCCGTAGCTATTACATGGTAAATGCCCGACTCAGAGAAACTGGCATTGTTTATTGAATACTCAGATTTAGTAGTGTCTGCCGCAGTTATAAGATTGACAGTATCCTTATACCATTTATAAGTTGATGCATTCTTTACTGAAGCTGATAATTTAGCTCCTCTATTAAGACAAACATTAATTGGGGATAAATTAATGTCAATTTGAGGTTCTTTATGAAAGGAAACTCTTACCTCCCTTGAGAACGTATCACTTGTGCAGAACTTAGTGCTAAAAATTTTCACTTGATATAGACCGGTATCCTGGGGCTTGGATATTGGCACTCTATAGAAAGAATCATTAAATGTATCTGAAGGAGGAGATACTGAGAAATTTTGTATCACATTCCCGTCTTTTAACCAGACAAACCTATTTCCAAAGGTATCTGATTTAACTTTTATATTGAGGGTATCGTCTTTACATAAAAGGGTATATTTTAAATCTTCAAATAATTTTGGTACTATTGGTGGGGTTACTTTTGCGGTAGTAGTATCTTTCTCCCCAACACAAAGCCCTCTCTGAACGCGTATATTGTAAAAATAAAAATAGTTGTTTAAGGTAGGATTAGACACACTGAATGCCCGTCTCAAAATAAGTGGTTTGGCGACTGAGAATGGAAATGCAAAACCGGTCTGATGAACTCGCAGCCCTGTAAGACCTGTCTGCGACAGTAAAACTAATCGATACCCTGTATCTGGATTGGTAATCACAAAATTAAGATTGACTAAGGTCGGCAAGGTAATATTCGCTGCAATAGACGGAGATATAACTCCTGTTTCGGCTACTATCGTGCCATACTTATCTAGAAGAGCTACATTGATAGTAGAAGCGGCAGGGCCTTCTAAATACATCCAACAGTTCCGAATGATGACTGGCTCCTGAGCATCAAATTGTATCCCTGAAAGTGGAAAAAAAGTATTTGTAATGCTAGTACCCGATTGGTCCAGTTTACCTACTGAATCTGCCGATGACCTGGCGGCAGCTACGTAAAAATCTCGCGTGGCGTTTAAGGTAGGTGTAGTATAGGTCCTACCCATAAAATCAAATGCAAAAGGAGAAGCTGTAGCTGATTGATACCAGTATGCAGAATCCGTATTAGCAGACATAGTGGCAGTAATATTTGCCGTGCCTCTATTACAAATTATAGTCGTATCCGGCACGGTTAATCTTGGGTTATTAGGAAGAATTGTTGCTACTCTTGAAAAATTTGTACCATTTCTATCCGTTGCCGTTACTGTGAGGAATAAGGTATCTTTTAATAGCGTTACAACCTGCGTAGGAGTGTTTATAGAAGTATTATTGGTCCAACTATACGTATATGGAGGACAGCCTCCTGTAGCGTTAGCGCGAATCAATACAGGTACGTTATAGCATGATCTTACTGGTGCAGTAAGTGTCACATTCAAGCCCCCAGTAGACGAAGTAATACTTAACGCATTCGAGGCATTACTACATCCGCTTGAATCTGTCAACTCTATGTATACATTAGAAGGCAGGGTTGTAATAGTGAAATTTTGAGGATTTCCTGCGCCTATGGTTGAGGCCCCAATCTTCCATATGGTCTCCAATGGTCTGATATAAATAGAATAATCTTCAACCTCACCTCTGAGAATATTATTGAAAGAATTGATGATAGGAGCATGACTGCAAATCAATCTAATACATGTCTTTCCTGGCCTGGCGTTCGGCGGTATATAAAGGCTAAAATTTTCCGTTCTGCTCCCTGAAGTTCTAGCCTGTACGGTGGTAAAAACGGTTTCATTTGCACCAGTAAAATTTCCATCACCATTTAGATCTACAAAAGCGGCAAAGTACAATTTCACATTCGCAGTGCTAGTCCCTGTAAAACTAATTGGATAACTTCTTCCAAGACCGACTGTATCTGTTCCGAAATTTCTAAAATTAGAATAGGCACCTCGAATACCCGTTGCAGTCCCTATAGTGCCTACTAGAGAATTAGTGGCCGGTGTTGTATTGTCTATGGTTGTTAGTCTTACATTCGTAATATTCGTCTGCATGACCGTATCAATTACTGTAGGCGGAATAAAAAATCCTGTAGGATCGGGTAGAAACTGATAGGAAAGCTGCACAGTGCTGGAAACACAGGCCTGAGGAGGATTCGAAGTCAACGTTGGGATTAGTGCTACAGATGCCGTATTGTCATTATAGCTAAAATAATTAGACGATACTGTATCATTGAGTCGAGTAATAGCTAAAACTCTATATCGCACAATAGCGTTTAATGGGGTAACCGCAGGAATAACTCTTGTAAATCCTAATGCGGAAACAGCATTCATTCTTAGATATTGATTCGCGCCACCATTGATAGTATACTCTACCATGACACTGTCTAAAGCATTTCCCACGGTAGTAAAAAGAGCTTGCACCGTTCTAGCAGTTGCGGTAGCACAACTTTGAGTTATCGGCGTATGATTCACATTCAGGATTACAGGTGCTACAAAGGCAGTACCTGCAAACTCATCTGCTCCTATATCTGTGGGGTTAGGGCGTGCCTGTACATCTACATCGAACGCATATCCAGAAGGAGCAGCATTACTCTCTAGTCGTGTCACAGCGCCTGCAGTTATGTGTAAATCATTCATAGAAACAAACGGTGGATTCTCGATAAAGCTATTTTGATCGCGACCCGTCAATGCTTGCCAATTAGGCAAGTTGGTAGCAGTATTGGCTAAAGCCCCGTTGGGAAAGAGATAGCAATTCTTATCCAAAACGGTATTCGCAAATGGTGACATATTGGTCATAGTGCCTACACAATAGGCATTAGTAGATGAATTTCTATTTACAATGATATTATTGTTAAACTCCAATAAATTGGTAGCACCCATAAAAGTTACTCCAGCACTGACAGTATTGGTTCCGGTACCTACATAGTTTACTTGATTCAAAGCGATAGTGTTATGGTTGAATCTCAGCGAACCTACACCGTTGAAATACATTCCATAATTGGCATCTAAGAAATTGGCTGTCTGCTTTCTAGCACCTATCACATCCTTTACAAAATTATTATTGATATCCAAGTTTGTATTGGCTGCACCAAAGGCAAACAAACCCACAATCAACCCACCCCCAGCAGTCAAAGAGTTGTTGTTCATTATGTCAGTAAGCCTATTATATCTTATAATTGTTGACGGATTTCCATTTCTCAATGAGATGCCTAATGTATTATCATTAAATCCAGAGGTCGTATTGGTTCCCACTCTTATTTCATTACCTTCAATAATTAAAGGCGCAGCCGCAGTAGATGCTCCTTCACAATCTATGCCCATACTTCCTACAAAGTCGTTGGCCACTCCCGTTATCCCTATTTGGTTATTTCTAATTCGAATATTTGAAAATGCATTCGCAGGTGTGAGAGATGAGGAGTAACAACCGATACCATTGTAGCAGCGAATAAAAGTATTATTTTCTATCAGTATATCCCTATTTCTAATTCCGAAGGTTAAGAAGTTACCTGTATTGTTTGAGGCTATCACGATTCCGTAGTTCACTGAGGTGCTAGTTGAACTTGGCCTTGGACCTACTATATTACAGTTTTTCACCGTGATACTTGCCGCAGAATCTGAGGGAGTAGCTACGGATCCTATTCGTATCACCGCTGTATTATTAAACGAAGCGGTGCCCCCATAAAATCCTATTGTCAAACTTCTATCTACACCAGATACTGCAGGATCGTCTCCGTCAATTTCTACGTTTCTAGCTCCAAATAATTGTATAATCCCTCTGTTTGTATTGAGATTAGTTATACCAATAGTGCGAACACCCTGCGGTCTTATCTTTACGCTTGAGTATCCACTTGCTGCAGGCTTCAATAAGGCAGAAGGCACGGTAGGTTCTGTGGTGTTAGCAGTGATAGTCAAGACGATATCTCCCGAATGTCTGGCGGAATTGATTGAATCAAAAGCCTCGCTGACTGTGGTATACGTACCAGTAGCTACACCCGCCGTGGCCGTGAGCGAGACCTGAGCTTGCGAATAGATAAAAGACATAGTCATCAGCCATAGTAGCAACTGATTTTTATAATTCAATAGTCTGTCTGAGTAGTATTTTCTCATAACTAAGAAAAATTTTTAAGGTTTGAACTTACAAAGATATAAAAAAAATTCTTTTTTTTCAATAATAATAACGGGTTCGACGATTATTTTCCAGTTTTATATATTTCCCTGCTTAAAACCTAGTTTTTTGTCTAAAAAATCGTAGATTTGTCATAAGCAGTATACAAACATCGGTACTTTGAAGACAACGTGGTGGCTTAACTTTTTCTTTTTTTCTACTTCATGCCTCGTGGCACAGGACATCCATTTCTCTCAGTTTTGGGAGCCTTCCGCTTTTGCTAACCCTACCCATATTGGAAATTTTGATGGAAACTTAAAATTGAGCGGACAATACCGGAATCAGTGGTCTCAGTTTAATACACCACTTACAACCATATACGGAGATGCTACGTTAAAATTAGACAGAGAAGACCATTATTGGGCTTTCTCCGTATCATTTCTTAGAGACCAATTAAGCGCACTTATGTATCACCAATTGCGTTTTGCTGGCAGCGTTTCTTATCAAAAACGCTTTTCGAGAACTATTTTAGGAGGCCTAGGCTTTCAGACAGGAACACGCATGACTGCGATAGACTATAGTCGTCTCACATACGATAGGCAGTGGGATCCCAGCACAGGACAATTTCAGCAGTCTACACCTCATCTAGAAAACTTTAATAATGAAAACATCTATACTCCCTTTCTTGGATTAGGCGCTAGCATCAATATTCAAAAATCGAAAATGCTGCACACCATCGATCTGGCAACCCTCTATATATCTCAGAATAAAAGCTCTGACTTTGTTTTTTACCAACCCTTTAAAATCACATTTAACTACCACAACTATTTTCAACTAAAAAAGAATTTGACTCTAATGCCTAAACTAGGGGTTATACATACGGCTAGCACGAATAGTATAAACTCAGGCATCTTAGCTAAATTTATTCTAACAGAGGACATAGACGTCTTCGGTGGGCTGCTCTATAGATGGGGCGTGGATAGAAATGGCGATGCTATTATTCCGGTGGTGGGCGCTAAGCTAAATAAATTTCGAATCGGCTTTAGTTATGATCAAGTGACCTCTGGGCTCAACCAGGAAGGTATAAAAAACGTTTATGAACTATCGCTCTCATATATTTTCAAAGCACCCAAACACCAATACTATTCAATAGACTGTCTGAGATTATAATGCGTTGGTTATTTTATATTGTACTTTTCTTTTGTCCTTTATTTCTTATTAGTCAGGAACAGGTAGATATAAAGATGCCTAGTTCCAGAACTAAGATTTATAAGCAGGCCATGAAGGCTATCGATTTAAAGGACTATTTTTTAGCGAAGTATTATTTTGATGTACTCATAGAAAAGGGTATAGAAAGTGATGCTCAGAAATTTGAATACGCTAAACTACTATATAAATTAGGTGAAAATAAAGCATCTCTTCTGGTCATTCAAGAACTTATCAAAGAAAAATTTGATCATCCTCTGCTCTATTATTACGCTGCTATCCTATTCAATAGTGATAAAGAGCCAAAAAAGGCACGAGATTATGCCTTATTTTTTCTAAAGAAAAAAGGTATGTTTGCAGAGTACAAGGCGGAGCATGCGCATATGTCTAATCTTAAGCTTTATTTAGACTCTTTCGGAGGAAGGGCAAGTGACACCATATCTTCTAGAGTCTATACTCTAGAAGGTCCAGTGAACGCTCCAGGCGCTGAATTTAATCCGTTAATTACCAATGACGGAATCATTTTTGGCTCTCAAAATATGAAGGCGGTGAACTATTATAAATCTACCAAACTAGATAAATCTAAAATTAATGCCACACGAGGTATATATATGGCGAAAGGCACTAAGGAAGTATTTAGTGAGATTTCCGACTTTCCGTTAGAAACACCCAATATGGAAATTAGCAGTTTTTCTTTTAGCCTTGATAAGCGGGTACTATATCTCAGTGGATGCAAATATATAGAAGAATTAAAAAAATATAAATGTGATATCTATCAGTCTAAATTGAAAGATAAGGTCTGGACAATGCCCGAAATCATCCCTGAATTGACTACTCCCGAATCCTCCAATACTCATGTAAGCATAGGTTTTGATGCGGTGAGAAATGCTCCTTTTGTGTTCTTTTCTAGCGATAGAGAAGGTGGGAGAGGTGGATACGATATATACATGAGTTTTTATAACGCCCGTGCGCTCAAATTTAGTACTCCTAGAAATCTCGGAGGCAAGATAAACACACCTAACGATGACATTACTCCAAACTACCATACCCCTACAAATACGCTTTATTTTAGCTCCAATGGAAGAGGCGGAAAGGGCGGTCACGACGTATACTACAGTGTATTGAAAAGCAGTCTATTTGAAAATGTAGCTACGTTTGGAGAAGAAATCAATTCCCCTCAAGATGATGTATTCTTCACTCCCAGCAAATCAGTCAGTGATGGCTACCTAGTATCCAATAGATATAGCGAAAATTCGCTCATCAATCCGCATTGTTGCGATGATATTTTTTATTGGGAAATGACGTCTATTCAACGAAATAAAAAAACTGGAAAGATTAAAGTTCAAGCAATCAATAAAAAAACAAAGGAACTCATCCCAGGATTTACCTATGAATTATATAAAATAGACTCCAATGATCTTTCGTTTATAGAAAATGGCGTAGGACAAGATACGGCCGTCATCAAAGATTTATTGATAAAAAAGACCTATGAAATAGAAGTCTATGCCCCCAAGTTTTATCGTAAAAAAGCCCTGATTGAGGTCAAAAATGATTCGCTTTACATCGTGGAATTTGAGCTAGAACCTATAGATTTTAACCCTATTTTGCTACCATTAGTCGAATTTGAGTTTGATAGTTTTATATTGACCCAAGAGGCAAAAAGAATTATTGATTCATTAGTAGTTCCTGTTTTAAGATCCAACCCGACCTTGAAAATAGAACTAAGTGCGCATACTGATAGTCGAGGAACGGATGAATATAATGAATTTCTAAGCCAACGCAGAGCAGAAGCTATTCACTTTTACTTAATTGACAATAAAAAAATATACCCGGAAAGACTCACCAGCAAAGGATACGGCGAATATGTGCCTATAGCACCCAATGAAAATGCAGACGGAACTGATAATCCAGAAAATAGGCAACGCAATAGACGCTGCGAATTCAGGATTTTGCAGGAAGAGTATGACCCCTATTAGAGACTAGTTGTCAGATATTAGAAGTCAGATGTTAGATTCTTATTAATTTCGCACTTTAGCATTATAAAGAAGAGTTATTATTCTTTATTAATTAATTATTAGAAATGGCATTCATAGAAGTATTACTCCCGGCTATGGGGGAAGGAATCATAGAGGCAACACTTATCTCCTGGATGAAAAACGAAGGCGATACCGTAGCTATAGATGAAAATCTAATAGAAGTGGCTACAGACAAGGTCAATAGTGAAGTGCCATCAACAGCAAGTGGAGTTTTGCATAAAAGATTATTTTCAGAGAATGAGATCATAAGCGTAGGAAAACCTTTTGCCATTTTATCTACAGGCGGTTCAGAAGAACAAGCTCCTGCACCTATTCTTACAGAGAAAAAAGTAGAAGATCTGGTAAAAACAGAAGTCGCCCAAATAGAGTCTAATATATCGCCGCCTGTTGTCTTGATAAGTAACGAAGATAGATTTTATTCTCCACTGGTAATGAATATGGCCAAGGAAGAAGGTATCTCCCAAGCCGAGCTAGATAGTATATCGGGCACTGGTCAGAGTGGTCGTGTAACCAAAGATGATATGATCCTCTATCTAAAAAGTAGAACAACTGCTCTGCCAGAAAAACAAATTCTTTCTACCTCAGTAAAAACAAGTGTAGAGGCTGGTAATCAAAAAAATGTGTTTGGATCTAATCCTGAAAAAATAAATACTCCTATTGATTTTGGACCAAACGTAGAGGTGCAAAAGATGGATAGAATGCGCAAACTAATCGGTGAACACATGATGAAATCCGTGCAGACTTCTGCGCATGTATGCAGTTTTGTAGAAGCAGATATGACCAATATTGTGTTATGGAGAAATAAAGTAAAAACCAAATTCAAAGAAAAATACGGAGAAAATCTAACGTTTACGCCTATCCTTATAGAAGCTATAGCAAAAGCCTTGATTGAATTCCCAATGATTAACTCGTCTATCGATGGGGACAATATATTACTAAAAAAGGAAATTAATATAGGCATGGCAGCTGCTCTTCCTGATGGAAATCTCATAGTACCGGTCATCAAAAATGCTGATATGCTCAACCTACTAGGGCTAGCGAAGAAAGTAAATGATTTAGGTCAACGCGCTAAGAAAAACCAACTTAAGCCAGATGAAATCCAAGGAGGCACTTATACGATGACTAACTTGGGTTCGTTTGGAAATCTATTCGGCACTCCAATCATAAATCAGCCTCAAGTAGCTATACTTGGTGCGGGTGCTATAGTCAAAAAACCCATAGTAATAGAATCTCCGGAAGGTGACACGATAGGGATTCGATCCATGATGTATCTATCACATAGCTACGACCATAGAGTGGTAGACGGCATGCTAGGAGGGACTTTTGTTAAAAGGTTAGCTGAAATTTTAGAAGGATTTGATGTGAATAGAGAGGTTTAATTCTATGTTTTTTATTAACGCTATCCATGGTTAATATGCAAGAATTTATTCTTAGAAATAAAGGTTTAATTCTTAATAAAAAACTAAAAGTGCGCGAGTTCGATGAAGAATCAAAAGGTGTATTTATTGCATTTGTAGATGAGGGTAAAGAATCCTACGATGTACATCTTTCTATTGATGATAAGAATGAATTAGTAAAGCAAGAGTGCGATTGTGAAACTAAAAAACCATGTTTGCATCAAGTATTTTTGGCAGAATTTATTTCGAATAAAAAACAAGTTTTTACCAAAATAAATAAGACAAAAAGGGTCAAAAAAACGCCTGAACATCACGCGATCATTGACAATTTAGATGAAAATACAGCGAAGGATTGGCTTAAAAAAGTCACGGATAGTAATAAGGCGGTGAAATTTGAATTTATGCTTGATTTCAAAGAGAAATCATATTCTCTAGATAATCTTGAGGAGAACTTGACCGAAGCGATTAGCTCTACCACGAATAATAGAAAAAAATTGGACCAATTGCAAATTAAAAATCTCCTCAATCTATTTGACAAAATAAATCAACCGATTTATGATACTATCAAAGAATCAAAAGATTTGCAGGGATCTGTTTTGTTAATCGTTAGAATTTCAAAAATATTGAACAGTCATTATAATTTAATTAAGTCTAATTCAAAAAAATACGAAGCATATTTAGATAATTTATTTCCATTACTAACCGAATCTTTTATTAAAGCCGCGCCAGAGTTGTTTGATACTTCCATAGATTTATTTATCCAAAAAGTAAAAAAAGAACGAAGTATAAAGAGTCGCTCATTTGAATATTTATATTCGCTTTGTGACATTGTAGACATGAGAAAAAGACTCATTTTAAAAAGCCATTTAAATTTAATTGAAAAGTTTGCTACCTATTCTATACCTAACTTTTCTAAATCCATTTAATATAGATTTTGAATTCATACCTAACGCTCCTTCGCCACATTCTACCGCATAAAAAACTCGTTTTTTTATTTACTGTATTTAGCGTATTGACTGTTTTATTTTCCCTCGTCAGCCTCGTCATGTTAGTGCCTTTTTTAGAGCTCCTATTTGACAAAACTCCTATGGTGCTCAGCCAGCCAAACTTCAATTTTTCTAAAACTTATTTTATAGACTCATTTTACTACTTTCTCTCTACCCAGATTCAGCAGAGCGGCAAAGTAGCTGCCTTGGGATTTTTCTGTGGAGTAGTATGCGTTGTGTTTTTATTGAAGAATCTTTTTCGTTATTTAGCATTGTATGTGCTGGCTCCGCTTCGAAATCATATGATTTACGATCTTCGTGATGCTATGTACCGTAGACTAGTCCAATTGCCTATTTCCTATTTTCAGAAGAACAACAAGGGAGATATTCTGACGAAATTTACTTCGGATCTATCTGAAATAGAATATAGCATTATCAATACCTTAGAAACATCTATCCAGTCTCCTCTGAATATCATTTTATTCCTAGCGGCTATGCTTACAATGAGTGCTAAGCTGACCTTGTTTGTATTTGCTATGATATTGTTTATGGCCTTATTCATAGGTCGTATAGGAAAGAGTTTGAAAAAAGAAAGTATTGAAGGTAAAGAGGTAACTGGTCGTCTGACCTCTATCCTAGATGAATCCATTTATGGCATTAAAATCATACAAAGTTTCTTTGTACAAAACTGGATCTATGCAAAATTTAGCCGAGAAAATAAGAACTATTTTGAGACCTATAATCGTATGTATCGCAAACGCGATCTATCTTCTCCATTGACAGAGTTTTTAGCTATTACTGTTGTCTGTATAGTCTTATGGTTTGGCGGCCAAATTGTATTAAATAACGAAGGTCTCACTGCGTCTAACTTCATTGCTTTTATGGTCGTCTTTTCTCAGCTCATACCGCCAGCCAAGAGCTTCTCTTCGGCATTTTATGAGATAAAAAAAGGAATGGCGTCCTATGAACGAATACTGACTATACTGAAAGCAGAAACTGTAGATTTAAGAACAAATAAAAATTCAATCGCTAGTTTTAGTGAATCTATCGAACTAAAGGATGCGAGCTATCTGTATGAATCTAGTGAGAATTTCGCACTTAAAAATATAAACTTTAAGTTTGAAAAAGGGAAAAAATATGCTTTAGTAGGACAAAGCGGTGCTGGAAAATCTACGCTCTTAGATTTGATTCTAGGCTTTTCTCAACCCTCTAATGGTGCTATTTACATAGATGGAAATTCAATCGGCGAATTCTCTCTTGAATCCTACCGGTCACTTTTCGGCCTAGTGCCTCAGGAGTCTATCCTATTTAATGATACTGTAGAGAATAACCTCTCTTTTGGATTAGCCGATAGAGACAAATCTAATCGAGCGCTTATCATAGGTAATGCACTAGAATTCGCTCAAAAAATCTCCCAGCTACCCATAGGCGAGCGAGGTGGCAAGCTAAGTGGTGGCGAAAAGCAACGCTTGACTATCTCGAGAGTAGCCTTTCGCAATCCGGAAATCGTGCTTATGGATGAAGCTACCTCAGCCCTAGATAGCCAGAACGAAAGTGAGGTGCAAATGGCCTTAAATGAATTGCTCAAAAACAAAACAAGTATCATAATAGCCCATAGACTCAGCACGGTTAAAAATTCTGACTGCATAATTCTCATGGATAAAGGTGAAATCAAAAACTACGGAACACACGACCAGCTTTATGCGTCAGATGATTTGTATAAAAAAATGGTTGATTTACAGAGCTTGGGATAAAAAAATTTAACCCTAGTTAATCATCATTAGAAAGATTTTATCTTTAAATTAATTGAAGTGCAACCAAATGTAGTTGATTGAAAACACAATCAGTATTAGTGGTTAAGAACAACTAGCTTAGCATACATACCGCTATGAAGCATATTGAGTAATTTAGGGCTATGCAAAAAATTCTTGATGCAATTTTGGTATCTCCACAAAATCATAACCTATTTTGATGAGTTTATTTTTCCAATTCAATTGTACATCTTCCTCTCCATGCACCAAGAACATTTTTTCTACCTTCTTAGGATCTTGACAAGATAAAAACTGAAGCATATCTGAATAGTCCCCGTGCGCAGAAAACGATTTTATTTTTTTTATTTGTGCGTATTTATTTAGATATTGACCAAAAATTCTCACCTGCGGCTCATCTTTTAGTAGTCGAGCACCTAAACTATTAGGTTCGCAATACCCTACTATCAAAATCGTATTCTTTTCATTCTCCAGATTATGAGCTATATGGTGCTTCACACGGCCAAACTCAGCCATACCAGAGGCTGAAATGATAATGCAAGGGTCTTTATATTCATTGAGGACTTGGGAATCCAACTTCTCGCTTACATATACTAAGTTTTTAAAATCAAATGGATCCTTATCTTTTTCCATTACTTTGAGAATATGTCGGTTAAAACACCCCTTATTCTTTTTAGTTATTTCCGTGGCTGCTATGGAAAGCGGACTATCAACAAAAACTTTGATCGGCGGAAGCTTTCCAGCTAAATCTAACTTATTGAGTGCATAAACGATCTCTTGGGTTCTTCCTACACTAAAGGCTGGTATGATTAACTTGCCTTTGCGCTCCACACAGGTTTCTTGAATTATTTCATAGAAAATATTTTCATTTAAAGCTGCATCGTCATGCAGAGAATCACCATAAGTACTTTCACAAATGATAATATCTGCCTGAGGAAATTTCTCTGGGTTTTTTAGAAATGGATGAGAATAACGACCTATATCACCGGTAAAACATATGTTTTTAGTCTTTCCTTTATCTGTTATCTTAAGGTTCACGGCGCAGCTGCCTAGTATATGTCCGACTTCAGTATACATACATTCTATACCTGGAATAACTTCAAAATAATAGTTTAATTTTCTATCCACAAACCTAGAAAGCGCTATTTCAGCATCTTTCATTGTATAGAGAGGTTTAAGGGGTTCAAGATCAGAAGAATGTCGGCGTTTGTTGATAAATTTGGTGTCCTCTTCTTGTATTTTCGCACTATCCTTCAGAAGAATTTCCGCCAAATCAGCTGTAGCAGGAGAGCAGTATATGGGTCCAGTGAAGCCCTCTTTCACCAATTTAGGCAAAAGTCCCGAGTGATCTATATGAGCATGAGATAGCACCACGGCGCTTATATCAGAAGGTTCAAAACCAAAATCGTGATTGAGCCCTTGAAGTTCTCTACCTCCTTGAAACAATCCACAGTCTAAAAGAATTTTTCTATTATCTGATAAGGTCAGGACGTGCTTACTACCGGTAACTGTTCTAGCAGCACCGTGAAAGGATAGTTTCATTTTTACAATTTATTTTATCAGTCTGACTTCCGTTCTTCTATTCTTTTTCAAATCTTCATTGGAGCAGTCATAGTTATTCGCTCCATCGCAGTGGCAATTATTAACAGGCTTTTCCTCGCCGAAATATCGACCTATGATTTGAGACTCATTCACACCTCTAGAGAAGAAAAGTTTTATAGCTTCCGCTAATCGCTGCCTTGATAGAACGAGGTTGACTTTAGAGTCACCCTGACAGTCTGTATGAGAACTCAACTCCAATTTATAATTTGGATTTCGATTAAGTTCTCTCACCACATATTGAATCTGCTTTTCTAATACATCCGAAATATACCACTGAGTAGTTTCATAATAAATTGTGAATCGATCACTCATGTTCACCTGAACTATAGGAGCCTTTTCAGCCTCTCGTGTTATTTCTCTTTTCACAGGCAAATCGCTCGTCACAAAAATTTTGTTTTTCTCCGAAGTGAACTTAATTATAGGGCTCACATAGCCTAATTCAGGCACTTCCATTTTATATTCTTCAGCGCTATAGAGCGCCACTTGGCCTATGCCAGCTTCGTCTGTATAGCCAGAATAATTAGAACAATCGGCAGTATTGGTTATTTTATAAAATACATTAGGATATGCATTTTCAAAAGGATACGATAATAGAGAAAATGTGACCACATCATTAGCAAGATTTCTTCTAGCAACAACATTCAATCTGTTTTCAAAAGGATAAAGACTGGTATCTACTAATTGATGCTTATCTCCAGATATTACTACTTTTTTATAACCTATTGGCGATACAGAAGCCGTAATTTGCCCTAATTGATTGGTCTTCATTTCTACGTTTGCACTTGGAATAGAAACCTTCATTCCACTCACTGGCCTATTGAGTTCATCTTTCACCGTGATAGTAACCTTCATCTTATCGAAAGATTGTTTATATATTCTATCCAAATTATTCTCACATTTATTTAGATACCTATTGGATGTAAAGTAACCTACATTTTTCTTCTGATGATAAAATAAAGCATAATCATCGTTTACAGAATTAAAATTACTACCTAGGTTATAGGTTTTATTGAATCGATTTCCTTTTCCTCTCACGCCTGCATAAATATCTAAATTGCCTAATCCAAAGTGACCATTAGAAGCAAAAAATATAACTTTATCATCGTAGATAGTAGGAAAACATTCGTCTCCTGGCGTATTGACATATGTGCCAAGGTTTTTTATGTTCTTGAGTTTAGTTCCATTTTCTATTTCTCCTATCCATAAATCATAGCCTCCTAGACCACCAGGCTGGTTACTAGAAAAAATAAGATGTTTTTCATCGCTTGTAAGCATAGGATGAATGTAATCGAAGCCTCCTTTGTCTATCTCGATCTCTAATAAATTAAAGTTTCTCCAGCTAATGTTTTCTTCAGAAATTTCGCGAGTAGAGGTGTAAATAAACATTCTATCTTTTTCTTTATCTAATTTAGTGACGTAAATAGTTTTTTTGTCCTTTGAAATAGTATAGGGTCCATAACGATGTCCGCCTGCTCTATCAGGCTGCTTTTTGTGTTTCACATCAAAAAACATAAAATCATGACAAGAATAATTATAAGTCAGATGTTCTCTGAAATTAATGGCCTTGGAATTCTCTTTACATCCTAATTTGACATTAAGAGTTTGAATTTTATTATCATCCATTATATACGAATATGACTCTGTCTTATTAGATTCATAGCCCATAAGCTCCGGCTCTTTGATCGGTCGGCTGTATATAAACTTATTGCTCTGACCGCCTGGAAGAAGATCAGATTTCACACAAGTTGGACACAGATTTATATATCGGATGAAGGACTCCTTCGCGAGGGCAGTATAACCGGTCACTGAATAAAGATGATACATGTCAAAGTGATAATTCATACTATCTTTCATCACTTTATTCGCCTTTTCCATATGATATATAGACTCCGCGTAATCATTTTGGTTAAAATAATTCTTGCCAATTTTATAATGTAAATACTCATTGTCGGGGTCATTTTCTATAGCAGTCTTGTAGTGCTTTATGGCCTTACAATACTTATAATCTCTCTCGGCCTTCATTGCTTTCTGTAAAGTAGCATAATCCTGCCCAAGGAGTTTTGATGCCGAAATACAAAGGAATAATAAGTTAAAATAAATCTTATTCATATCGTTTTTAAACTAATGGACAAATTTAACAAATTATCTTATAAATGACCGTAATTTTAGACGTTTAAGAAGATTTTCTAAGCTTTAAATACCGATATGTTATCTTTTAGATATTAATGGTTTTTATGATTAGCCAATGCCATAGCGATTTCTAGCCTAGGCCATAAAATATCCGGAACGAATTGTATGCTTGGCTGTTATTAAATCGATAACTGTTTAATAGAAGGTTAAGATTAATGCGTGAAGGCTTTCGTGCCTGCATTATATCTATTTAACTAAGTTCTGAAGGCAGATTAAAATCAAGTCTCTACTTTTGTTTATATATGTCGGGTTTAAAGCGCTATTTTATAAGATTAACCTATGATGGCACGAACTTCTGCGGCTGGCAAAATCAGCTAGCACAAGAATCCGTGCAAGGGACTATTGAAGCGGCACTAACAAAGCTCTATAGAAATCCCCAAAAAATAGTGGGATGTGGGCGAACAGATACGGGCGTGCATGCAGATGACTATTTTGCGCACTGGGATTATGAAGGAATACTAGATGATACGGTCTGCACAAAGCTTAATTCTATTCTGCCTCGCAGTATAGCTGTAAAAGAGATTTTTGAAGTAAGTCCCGAATGCAATAGCCGCTATAACGCTACCAAAAGAACATATCACTATTTCATTCATACACATAAAAATCCTTTTCTAAGATTACATAGCTATGAATACCCACATCATACTCTTCGTCTAGATCTTATGGCACAAGCAGCCGAAGAACTTTTAAATTATTCAGAATTTCTGCCACTCATAAAACTGGATAAGGAAAAAGGGAAAACAAGCTGTACGCTCTTTTCTAGCAAGATAGAGTGTATCGAGCCCCACTACTATAGGTACGAAATATCAGCCAATCGATTTCTTCACAATATGGTGAGAAGAATTGTAGGTATGCTCATACTCATAGGAAGAGAGAAACTAAGCCTAGATGAATTTAGAGAGAGTATGCAGAACCAAACCCCTATGCGATTAATCAATCTTGCTCCTGCCAATGGGTTGCATTTAGTTCATATCGAATATCCCTTTTTAAATCATGCAAAAATCTAAAAGTCTTTTTAACCATATTGTACACGAAGCACTTCCTTATAAACATTGGTTTATTGGCTGCTTTATTCTAGCGATAATAATATCTGGTCTCACGCCTATTCGGCCTTATATTTTACAGCAAATCATAGACCTCGATATCAAATCGGGCCAGAAAAAAGACTTAGTTTTTCATACTAGTATTTTATTTGGATTATTAATTTTAGAATCTTCCTTACGCTATATTTTTGTTTACGCCACATCTTTTTTTAGTCAGAACATAGTCAATAACCTGCGAAAGAAAGTATTCTCCCATCTTATGCGCCTTCATGTGCAGTATTATGATGAAACCCCTGTGGGTCGACTTACTACTAGAACTATTAATGATGTAGAAACGATCAATGAGGTGTATTCTGATAATTTTTTTACCATCGTTTCCGATATTCTGACCATTATTTTTGTCCTCGGGTTCATGCTCTATACTAATGTTACACTAACGCTTATTTCCCTTGTAACCTTGCCTTTCCTATATATAGCTACCTATATTTTTAAAGAAAAAGTAAAGGTGGTCAACGAAAAACTGAGAGATAAGATAGGAGAGTTAAATGCTTTTGTACAAGAGCATCTCATGGGTTTCAAAATAGTAAAAGCCTTTGCTGCTGAGGAAAAAGAAGAAAATAAGTTTAAGGAAATCAATAAAGAATTTACCGCATTAAATATCAAGAGTATTTGGTACTACTCTTGGTTTTTCCCAGTATTAGAGACCCTAATAGCTGTCAGTATTGGACTGGTAGTTTCATATGTAGCTATAAATAGTTTTGAAACTCGAGACTTATCGGCAGGGGTTATTACCTCCTTTTTACTTTACCTCAATCTGCTCTTTAGACCCATGCGATTTATTGCTGATAAATTTAACTCCATTCAAATGGGATTTGTTGCTTCAAAGCGGGTATTCGAGCTCCTGGACACCCCAAGTTTAGAAGAGAATACAGGCCAACTGAAAGACTCTAAAATAAATGGAAATATATCTTTTGAAAATGTCGAATTCTCCTATGTAAAAGATGTTCCAATCTTAAAAAAAATAACTTTTCATATAATAGCAGGGCAATCTTTGGCTATAGTAGGTGCCACAGGATCTGGAAAGACGAGCATCATCAATATTCTCAATAGATTCTACCCCTTTCAATCTGGAACTATAGCCATAGATAATCACAATATTCTCGATTATGATATAGACTTTCTGAGATCACAGATAGCCATGGTTCTTCAAGATGTTTACCTTTTTTCTGGAAGTATTATTGATAATATAATAATCGAAAACTCAGCTGCTACCAAAGAGGATATTATTGAAATGGCCAAACAATTAGAAGTCCATGAGTTTTTTATGAAATTACCGATGAATTATGATTTTGAAATTAAAGAACGAGGAAACTCTCTATCTCATGGTCAGAAACAAATCATATCGCTCTTTAGGGCTATAGCTAAAAAGCCAAGTATTCTAATCCTAGATGAGGCTACTTCTTCTATAGACTCCAATACAGAATATTACATTCAAAAACTTATAGCGCAAAGTATAAAGAACAAAACCTCTATAGTCATCGCGCACCGCCTATCTACAATTATGCAGGCCGATAAGATTCTAGTGCTAGACCAGGGGATCATTGTAGGAGAAGGAACACATGACAGCTTATTAAAAACAAACAGTCATTATCAAAAATATTTCGAAACCATCGAAACTCAAAAAAACTTATCTTAGCCCATAATAACTCCTGTCTTATGCAAAAACAATTCGCAATTTTTATTTTACTAACTCTTTTTCTTTCTTGTGAAGGTCAGCAGACGTTGCTTCAGGCAGTAGCTTTCTCAGATAAGATAAAAACCACAGAGACCAAAAATATCATCGATGTGCGCACACCAGATGAGTTTAACGAAGGCTATATTAAAAACGCTAAAAATATAAATTGGAATTCCAGTCAATTTGAAAAAGAACTTGGGAATCTAGACCGATCAACACCTTTATTCCTATATTGTCTCAGTGGTGGCAGAAGTGGAAATGCGGCCAAAAAAGCAGTAGAAATGGGATTTAAGTCCATCTATGCATTAGAGGGCGGGACTATGGCATGGCGAACGAACAATCTTCCTTTAGTAACCCTAAACAATACTAAAAAAGAAGGAATGACCATCCAAGAATACGAGGCGCTCTATAAAGGCAAAACGAAAAAAATATTAGTCGACTTCTATGCAGACTGGTGTATGCCTTGTCAGAAAATGAAGCCCTTCCTAAAGAAAATATCTGAAAAAATGGCTCAGGAAGTCGAAGTAATAAGACTCAACGCTGACCACCATCCAGAGCTCTGCCAAAAACTAGGTGTCTCTGGCTTGCCCTACCTTGTCCTATATCAAAATGATAAAGAAGACTGGAAAAGACTGGGCTATATGAGTGAAGAAGAATTGACTAAACTTCTCAAAAAATAATCTCAGATTGAAATCTTTCTTTTTTCTATTTACACTGTTTCTATGTGCAAATGCAAATTCGCAAATAAAAACCCTCATTCCCGCAGACGAAGAAGTGAATTTACCCACCAATGATGATAAAAAGATAGGGATCACCACTACCTTGGACGAAACTGTATTGGACAGGCATAAAATGGCTGGACTTTTCGCACGATATATCATGAATAATATGAATGCAGATAACTACTATATCATAGACTCCAGTTCTAATTTCATAGAATTATTCGTTGTATATCCATGTAAAGGTTTTAATCTTAATGATATCCATGCGCACCAGATAATCAATGAAGGTCTTATTAGCTCTACCATACTTATAAATTTTAAAGACTCAAGTTATGATATCCATCTCAAAGATTATCAATGGGTCAATAAAAGCAAAAAACGATTTAGTATAGATGATATCTATAAAACCTATCAGAGAAATGATGATCTACCCTATAAAATTAAGCATTATGGCATCTTGAAATCTTGCGAATATTCTATAGCCGAATCACTAAACAATATTATTCTAATTATAGATGACGTGATAAAGGAGAAATAGATCATGAATACCAGCTTTGTAGTTAAAAAATTTTATTGTACTTTTGTTTAATGCAAGTTTGACTGCTATGTTTAGAATTTATTTAGGCCTTCTTATCTCTTCTACCTTATTTATAAGCTCTTGTCAAAATAAAGACGAATCCCCCTCTGAGCAGCATACTTCTGATACCAATGCCCAGCCGATTGGATCGGCTTTACTAAGTTTTGACGAAGCGCTCGCCTATAATTATATAGATACACAAGTGGCCTTCGGTCCACGAAAACCAGGATCTAAAGGTCACCGCGAGTGCGCTCTATGGTTAGTCAAAACCCTGTCCGAACTCTCCGATACCGCTTATGTCCAAGAATTTGATGCTATAACCTTTGATGCCAAAAGGCATAAAGGAAAAAATATTCTCGGAAAACTCAATCCTAGAAATCCACAAAGAATTCTGCTTTGCGCGCACTGGGATACGAGGCCTATGGCTGATCAAGATATCAAGGCGCCTCACCTCCCTATTTTAGGGGCGAATGATGCAGGCAGCGGTGTGGGCGTCATTTTAGCTCTTTTAAAGTCCCTTAAAGAAAAACCTATCTCCTTAGGGATAGATATCGTCTTTTTCGATTTAGAAGACTATGGTCAGCCACAGAATAGTGGACTGCCGCCTATGAAAGATGACTGGTGTCTTGGCTCCCAGTATTGGGCAAAAAACACCCAGCATACTTTTCTACCGCGTTGGGGTATTCTGCTGGACATGGTTGGAGGCAAAGATGCCACATTTCTCAAAGAAGAAACCAGTGTGACCTATGCCGCCAACTTGGTGAACCGAGTATGGGGACATGCCCAATCTCTAAGCTATAGCCATTACTTTCTTAACGAGCCTATGGGTGCCATCACAGATGACCATCTGTATATTAATACTATAGCTGGAATTCCCACCATAGATATTATACATTACAAATTAAACAATGGCGGATTTGCCGATTATTGGCATACCCACCTAGACAATATGCAGTCTGTAGATAAACCTACACTAAAAGCCGTAGGAAAGACTCTGCTCTATACAATTCATGAAGAGGATAAATATATGCAATAATTTTAATCCTTTTTTGTTTCTTATAGTATAGTATGCATACTTCATTTATCCTTTTGTTTCTTTTTTTTAGTGCTACATCTTATGGTCAGCGATATCTAGGGAATCACATAGGCGGCTATTCTGGGGTCTATGGTATCCAAGAGAATCCTGCTAGCTTCGTCTATAAAAGACCAAAATGGGACATCAATATTGTTGGTAATGGCTTATTTGCTTATACAGAATATGGCTACTTAAAAGATGAGACCTTTTTCTCAGCGCTCAATAAAGAAATCACCAATGGCATGGATACTATTCCTCTAGGTTTTAATGGGGATGAAAATTCTGTTTTCTTTGCCAATACCTACGACCAAAGCCTCAATGGACTGATGTTTCAGCAGACTATACACCTGCCCTCGTTTTGTTTTAAATTAAATCGATTCTCCCTAGGAGCCTTTTCCAATGTAAAACTTGCTGCCGATGCCTTAGAGGCTCCCAATTTTTTTAATTATAAAAATCTAGAAAGAATTATAGATTTTGACCCTTATACTGTCACTCCATTCTCTGTCAATGCTATGGCATGGGGAGAAATAGGGTTGCATTTCGGCTATGCGCATGAATTAGAAAACGGTCATACATTGGCTGTAGGTGTAAATCCTAAATATCTTCTAGGATTCGAAGCTGGATATATCCAAAATAAATCGGACTATAGTTTCTATAGAGAGCGAGATACATTTTTCGCCTCTACAGCCAGCGTTGCTATGGGCTTCGCTTCAGGAGCTTCTCGCACATCTAAAGATTACAATTTTGGCATACAGGGCACAGGACTTGGGCTGGATTTAGGTGCGGAATACATCATACCCAATCAAGACGACGATGAAGACAATCCAAGCCCACATTATATGAAATTCGGGGTGGCTATAAAGGATTTAGGATCTATCGCCTTCAATAAAAATACGGAGCAACATAATTATGGAGTCAAGAACGCAGACTTTGGTGTATTAAACTCTATCAATAAAAATCTAAACCATAATTATGATATAATAAAACGACTATCTGCTGCAATATACCAGGGAGATTCGCTCATATCAAAAGTTGCTGATGACATGACGTTTTATACCCCCACCTCACTTAATTTATCATGGGACTATAATTTCCGTAAGTATTTTTATATGAACGCCTTTGTGAGTCGTAGACTTAAAACTATGGAAAGACAGATAGCTGCCCCCAATGTCATGGCAGTAGGAGCGCGCTTCGAGCAGCGATGGTTAGAGGCCGGAGCCTCCGTATCTTTGACAGAAGACAAATGGTTTGGTATTGGCACCTATGTAAGACTTGGATTATTGACCATTGGCTCTGATCATATCAATGCCCTTCTTTTCGGTCAGCCTAGACTGAGAGGTGCGGATATCTATATGAGTCTTAAAATTATGCCATTCGGCAGCGGAGAATATAAAGATCCAGGAATGGACAATATTGGAAATAACAGAGGACGCAGAGCGGGATGCTATAATCAGTAACCCATTTTTTAGTGAATCTCACCTTAGTGCCTTAATAGTAAAATAATTCCAAATTTTCTTCTTAAAAGAATTCTGTCTCGACTACCTTTGTTGTTTTTCACTTTCTGATGCAGGATATAATAATCAAGGGCGCTAAAACGCACAATCTAAAAAATATAGATGTCACCATACCCCGCAATAAACTTGTGGTGATTACAGGAGTATCGGGATCAGGCAAGTCCTCCCTAACTATTGATACCCTCTATGCAGAAGGTCAGAGAAAATATATAGAAAGCCTCTCGAGCTATGCCCGTCAGTTTCTCCAGAGAATGAATAAGCCCGATGTAGAATATATCAAAGGCCTCTGTCCAGCCATAGCTATTGAGCAGAAAGTGGCAGGCGCTACGAATAGATCTACTGTGGGCACCATGACAGAGATTTATGATTATCTCCGACTGATGTATGCTCGCATTGGCAAAACCTATTCTCCTAAATCTGGAAAAATAGTTTCAAAAGATGAGGTCTCAGATGTCATTCAATATATAAAGGATCAAAAGGAAACGGATAAATGGTTTATTGGCTTCCAACTCAAGATAGATAAAAATCTGGAGCAGCAGTTGTCCGTATTGTTATCCAAAGGGTTTAGTCGTCTTTATTGGAAAGAAGATTTCTGTAAAATAGAAAATGTTTTAGAGACACTGGGTGATTGGAAAAAAGAAAAACAACTCACCGTGGTGGTGCAGCGATTTTCTGCTAGCGACGAACTGACAGACGAACTCTACCAGCAGTTAGCAGATAGCGTTCAATCCTGTTTTGAAGAAACACATGGAGAGTGTATTCTTTTCAATCTCACTACACTGAAATCTGCAGAATTTAATAATCGATTCGAAGCCGATGGCATTCTCTTCGAACAACCTAATCCTCAGTTTTTCAATTTCAATAACTCCTACGGCGCTTGCCAGACCTGCGAAGGCATGGGCAATGTATTAGGTATAGACGAAGACCTCGTCATACCAGATAAGACGCGCACCTTATTTGAAGAATCTGTAGCTCCATGGAAAGGAGCTAAATCAAAGGAATATCATACGGCATTTCTAAAAAAAGCGGAGGCCAATGGATTCCCTATTCACAGGCCTTACCACCTCTTGACCAAGAAAGAACAAGAACTCCTCTGGAATGGGAATAAAACCACCAAAGGAATCAATGACTTCTTTAAAATGGTAGAAAGCAATCTCTATAAAATAGAATATAGAATTATGTATTCTCGGTACAGAGGCAAGAGTCTCTGCAAAGACTGCATGGGTCATAGAATCCGCAAAGATGCCTTCCATGTCAAAATTGACAATAAACATATTGGAGATCTGCTCTCCATGTCTATTTGGGAACTCATAGATTATATTCAAAATCTAAAATTATCCAAAACAGATGCTGAAATAGCTAAACGTATTTTATTTGAAATAGACTATCGTTTAGGCTTTATGAACGATGTAGGTTTGGGCTATTTATCTCTCAATAGATTGGCCAATTCATTGAGTGGTGGTGAGTGCCAGCGTATCAATCTCACCAGAACACTGGGAAGCAATCTGACGGACTCTATGTATATTCTTGATGAGCCATCTATAGGATTACATCCGCGTGATACGAAAAAATTGATTACCGTGCTTCGCAAGCTCCGAGACCTCAATAACACAGTCATCATCGTAGAGCATGAAGAAGATATCATCCGTGCCAGTGATTATATCATAGACATAGGTCCTAGAGCAGGCATTCATGGTGGAGAAGTAGTCTACGAAGGGGATTTTGATAAGCTATCTGCCAATAAAAATAGCCTCACCACACTCTATCTCACCCAGATAGAAAAGGTAAAACGAAGCGAATACTTTCATAGCTTTAGAAAATATATAGAAGTCATAGGCGCTAGCCATCACAATCTTAAAAACATCGATGTCAAAATACCATTAAACTGTATCGTAGCTGTATCCGGAGTTTCTGGCTCTGGTAAGACGACATTGATAAAAAAAATCCTCTATCCTGCCCTGATGCTCAAGCTAGGAAACCCAGTGGAGAAACCAGGGCTTCATAGTGAGGTTAAAGGAGATATAAAAAGTATAGAACACCTAGAACTAATAGATCAGAATCCGCTAGGACGCAGCAGCCGCAGCAATCCTGTGACCTATGTCAAGGCCTATGATGCTATTCGAGATTTATTCGCCAATCAGCCTGCATCTAAGTTGCTCAAACTAGCTCCAAAAGATTTTTCATTCAATGTAGTCGGTGGACGATGCGAAGCCTGCAAGGGCGATGGGGTGCAGACGGTTTCTATGCAATTTCTAGCAGATGTAGAATTAGTATGTGAAGAATGTAAAGGCCAGCGATTTCAAACTCACGTATTAGATGTGACCTACGAGGAGAAAAACATTTTTGACATATTGGAAATGACTATAGAAGAAGCTGTCAGTTTTTTCCAAGGGCATAAGGCTATAGTAGATAAGATAAAACCTCTCGACGAAATAGGCTTAGGCTATCTAAAACTAGGCCAGTCGAGCTCTACCCTCAGTGGAGGGGAAGCTCAGCGCGTCAAACTAGCCAGCTACCTTGCCAAAAATACGGGTATGGCCAAGCACCTTTTCATCTTTGATGAACCTACCACAGGGCTACACTTTTTTGATGTACAGAAGCTGCTCCTAGCTATGGAAAAATTGGTCAGAAACGGACATTCCGTCATCGTCATTGAGCATAATATGGATGTCATTCGCAATGCAGACTATGTCATAGACCTAGGACCAGAAGGTGGCGACGGAGGGGGCACCCTGCTATTCCAGGGATTAGTCGCGGACTTAAAACGCTGCAAATCTAGTTATACGGCGAAGTTTATTTAATAGTGGTCAGTAATCAGTGACTAGTCGCAGTTAGCAGTATAAAAACTCTGCATACTTTGCGCCTCTGCGGTAAACAATCTGCTGAAAAAACTGCCTACTGCCCACTGCCCACTGACTTCAACTCCTCCCACCGCTCTTGCACCCACTGCTTCTCTGTGAAGTATGGTGATGTCTGGAGAAGAGCGTTTTCTATTCTCTTTTTCATATAGCCGGTCAAGTATTCATAGCGCGCTTCGGTGAGATACTCTGCGTATTTTATGAATAACTTATGCCGGCGCTTTTCATCGTTTTGGATATTTTTATGTGCGTTTATATATTTATAAAAATTCTCCTGCTCTGCGTTCAGTCTATCGATATCGGCTAGCATGATATAGGATTTTATCAGCATGATTTTATACTGCGGATAGTAGTAGATAGAATCCGCCGGATTGATAATACTAATTTTCCGCAGTGCCAGCTTATAGTCCTGCTTAGCGAAGGCTATTCTAGACTCTATCAGATACTGAAACGAATCCTTCTGACTTGGAGCTATTACTTTTAAACTCTCTTCGAGGAGATGCTCGGCTTTTTCTATGTTACCATAGCGGAGTTCAAGACGGATGTAATTAAACAATCTAGCCCCAGAAAAAAATCCTTGCTTAAATAAAAATTCTTTTTCATCGACAATTGAAAAAATATGATAATTTTCCATATCAAATTCTTCCTGACCTTTCATTTTCTTGTCTGTTCCATAGTTAATCAGCGCAGGAAAAAGTTGATTTCGTATCTCATCTGAAAAGTCATTAATTCTATCTGTAAAAAAACTTTTTAAGTAATGAAAGCTATCTTTTTCATAATCCAAACTCAAATTTAAACTTAAGGCTCGTATCTTTACTAACTCGTTATTTGTATTCAAATTTTCATTAGCTAATTGCTTAAAGTAACTTACTTGCTTATCTATATTATAGTTTACTTGTTTAGATAAGGTGATTAATGAGTTTCCTGTTTCTAATAAGTAATAAATATAGTAATCTAGAAAGGAATTTATTTGTTCAATTTGACTTCTAATCAAATGAGAGTAATTTTTTTTTGTTAAAGTTAAATATTGATAGAAAAAAAATTCTCTCTGATGAAAAAACTTCTTCATTAAAGCATAACTATCCCTATATAGGTCAAATTTAAAATTGGTCAGCTTGAGAAGGAGATTTCGCTTGAGTCTTCGCTCTATCAAGATCTCCCCCCAAAGGGTTTCTGTGTAAATATTTTTTTCATGTATTTTTGACAAAAGCAGATAATCCTTTATATGATTGGTTAATAGATTGTTATACGTAGTCAATTTCGATACACTTTTACTATCGCCGCCGAAGAGTTCAGATTTGATATCCTCCGTCTCTAGCTTGTCTAGTTGCTTAGCCTGCTTGGCTTGGCAGATAAATTTGTGCAGGGCCAGGATGGTATTATTCTTACCCACCGTATTTTTATGTAGATAGAGGTCTAGTCCTTTGATTTCCTCTGGACTCAGACTAGTGTACAGCTCCCCTAGAGTAGTTTGACTTATGACCATATTCCGATATGTTTTTGACAAAACTAGTTTTTTTTCTAAATATCTGCGGATGTTTATGCTCTATTTTTGTATCAGATTTTAAGTCATAAGATTTAAATTCTATTAAAAAAAGCGTTCTTTGAAATATTTTATGTCCTCCACTTTACACAGTCTAGGGATAGGAAAGCATATAAGCTTATTATACTTACTTGTATGTTGAAACTTTTTGAGACCTGGCCTTTCAAGCCTCACAAAGCACTTAATCTACTACGACCAAGTTGGACCTAGCCGCAAAAACTGATGTTATTTATAGACAGTATGCTAATTATTAAACAGCGGAAAGTCATGAATAGATTAAATATTAAAACTAATTCTTCACATTTTATTGACAAATGTCTTTTTTTGTTAAGTTTTGTTTATTGTATAGCTTAAGTAATTGTTTTTCTTATAGTTATATTTTCCACATTCGAATAAAAATTAGACTGTTTGGCAGTATTTAGCTTCAAAATAAAGAGAAAACCATGGGTTTGATGTGCGAGTCTATTGACAAAAAGCGAATTTTTTCCCTAATCTATGTTATCCACATCGCCTAGTTTTGTTTCAGAATTAATCACATAACCCCCTCAGCTAAACACGCACCCTAGATATGAAAAAATTAATTATACTTCTTGTTCTTGGCATCTTAGTAAATTCAAATCCAACTCAAGCACAAACAATTGTAAATCCGATTGGAGATGTTGTTGAGACAATCAACCTCGACCTAAATGCACAAAATATCGTATTATCCAATGCTGCCACAGGAGAGATTTTAGTATTTAGTACTGCTGCAGAATTTATCGCAGCGATGCCTAGCCTGAACGCTGGAATGTATAGACTAGAGTATACGGTAAATGGAGAGAGACATAGAATAAAATTCAAACTTAATAAAAACAATTAATATTATAAGAACCACTCTATGTAGAATTCTGCTGAGGATATAAAATATCAACCTCATCGGCAGCTATCGGGAATTCAAAAAGCTGCATAGATGATTCTTAAAACCAAGTAGTACATAAATTAGTATTTAAAACAGCGAGGCTGGGGTCTGTTGATGCAAAAAATCTCACCCTTATCGATAGTTGTCGGGAGCTCACCTCGCTTATTAAATAAAAAAACAATCAAAACAGACAAACCTCCCTAATTCGTATGTATGCGGTGCAATGCCGTTTTAAACATAACCTTTCATTTATACCTTTCAAAAGCGCTCCTACTACCTTTCTTTATTTTCAGGGGCGCTTTATTTTTTCCCATTTTTATCCTAATCACTTTATCATTTAAGCCTTTTCTAAAATAGTTCTATCTATACTGACGCTTACTGACATTTTAGTCAGCACAGGTCGTCGAGAAAACAAAACTCGGAAATTCATGCTGAATATTAAAAATCTTGTAAAGTCAAATAAACGCTTTGATCCCTCTGCGAAAAATTTGCACCTTTGCAGTAGAGCAACTTAATACATAATACCCTGTACTTTGTACTTAATTACCTTCTATACTATATGCTTCTCCGCATGGTAGCTGCTGCGCACCAAGGGACCGCTTTCTACATACATAAAGCCTTTCTCTAGAGCGAGAGTTTCGTAGCGCTTAAAATCTTCTGGAGTCACATAGCGCTCCACCGCTAGATGCTGGCGAGTAGGTTGTAAATATTGACCCATAGTGACTATGTCTACCTTGGCCGCTCGCAGATCATCTAAAGATTGAATGATTTCTTCTTCGGTCTCTCCCAGTCCCAGCATGATGCCAGACTTGGTCCTACGGATACCATGTTCCTTTAAGTACTTTAATACCTCCAAACTACGCTTATACTGCGCTTGAATGCGCACTTGACGGCTAAGCCGCTCGACAGTTTCAATGTTGTGTGATACAACCTCTGGATTGACCTCTATTATTTTATCTAAAAGCTCCGTTTTTCCTTGAAAATCTGGAATTAGTGTTTCCAACGTCACGGCTGGTGCTTGGTGGCGAATAGCCCGGATGGTAGCAGCCCATACGCTAACGCCGCCATCTATGAGGTCATCTCTATCTACCGAAGTAATCACTAGATGCTTAGCGCCCATGAGTTTGACCGATTTGGCCACTCTACCAGGTTCGAATATATCTACATCTTCCGGCTTTCCTGTTTCTACATTACAGAATTGACAGGATCTGGTACAGACATTGCCTAGAATCATTATTGTAGCCGTACCCGCCCCCCAGCATTCTTCTTTATTGGGGCAGCGTCCGCTTTCACAGATAGTATGCAGTTTATTATCCGATATATTTTTATTGAGCTCCGTAAAATTATTTCCCGTAGGGAGTTTAATTTTGAGCCAATCGGGCTTTTTAATTCGTTCTTTCGTTTCGGACATTTTGTATTTTTGTATTCTAAGATTAAGCTTGTTTTTCCTTCTTAACTAGTTTCCTACCAGCATACTTCTGCGATAGGCGATAAAACTCTGCGATATGCTCTGGGGTAGTGCCACAGCACCCTCCTATAATATTAACTAAACCTTCAGACATAAATTTTTCTACTTGCTGACCCATAAACTCTGGAGACTCGTCATATTGTCCGAATTCATTTGGCAAACCCGCATTGGGGTAGGCACTGACATAAAAAGGCGCTTTTTTAGCTAAGACTTCGATGTACTGCTTCATCGTTTCTGCACCCAAGGCACAATTGAAGCCTATGCTGAGAAGGGGTACATGAGAAAGTGAAATTAAAAATGCCTCTGCCGTCTGTCCACTGAGTGTTCTCCCGCTCGCATCCGTTATGGTACCACTGACCATGATAGGCAGTTCTATATTTCTCTCTTCAAAGACTTCTTGAATAGCAAATAAACCCGCCTTGGCATTGAGGGTATCGAAAACCGTTTCTACCAATAAGATATCCACGCCACCATCTATCAAGGCTTCTACTTGCTGCTTATAAGCCTTGACCATATCATCAAAACTGACCGCTCGGTAGCTCGGTCGGTTCACATCCGGAGAAATAGAACAGGTTCTATTCGTAGGACCTATAGCACCAGCCACAAATCTAGGTTTGTCGGGAGTAGACATATCTAATGCTACTTCTTTCGCTAGTTTAGCTGACTGAAAATTAATTTCATATACTGCAGATTCTAATTCATAATCAGCCTGAGATATAGTCGTGCCACTAAAGGTATTCGTCTCTATTATGTCCGCTCCGGCCTTCAAATATTCTAAGTGAATAGCCTTAATAATATCTGGACGTGTTATGGAAAGCAAATCATTATTGCCCTTGAGAGGTATTTTTGAATCCGGAAATGCACTTCCTCTAAAATCCTCTTCGGTCAGTGTATAGCGCTGTATCATGGTGCCCATGGCGCCATCCATGATCAGGATCTTTTTTTCTAATAATTCAACCAGAGTAGACATTGAGACAGGTTGAGCCACTATTTAAAGATCGTTTTATAATCTTCCTCTGCTGTAGTTTTCTCTACCACAGGGTTTTTTGCGCCTTGTCTATATTTGTCAAACTGCGGAGCTTGCTCTTCTGGCAATCTTCGCCCTTGTTTAATTTCTTCTTCTTTTTTAGCATTCTCTATAGCTAGAACAGAATCTTTTTGTTTTTTTATTTTATCTTCTTCTTCAAATTTTTTCCTAAGTTCAGTATAGTATTCCGCTGACTTTTCATCTGCTTTATATTTATAATTCTTAGCGGCAGATGCATTTGGTATTCGGGCTTCTCCGTGGGCTATGGCAGAGGTGTTAGCTATAGCAGAGATCTTTTTCGATGTATCATTTACATTGCCGACAGATGCACTAGTTGGTGAAGTGGTTGTTTTTGAATCCCCCGATGATGCGGTAGTTGGATCCATCTTCTTTCTTTCACGTCTTGAAGTTTTTTCAAAAGCAGAAACTTTTTTACTAGTATCTGTCCTAGCTTCTACCTCCGTATTTTTTGCTATAGATTCATTGGGATCTTTTTTTAAAGATTCAATTTTCGTTTTGTACTCTTCTTTGTTCCTTTTTTCCAAGGCAACCTTTCTCCCGCCCTTCTGCGCATAACTTAGCGAAGCACAAAATAAAATAACTACTAAAAATATAACTCTCATATACTAAAAATTTACTTTACTTTAATTATTTGAAGGTCTGATTTTTTGGTTTTATAATCATAATTTAAATAGGCAATTTTTCCAAATTGACTCGGCATATAATAATTAGTAAGGCTGCCATACCAGGTATTTGTTGTTGGTGACAACTTGTCCGTAGTATACTTTCCATTTTCAAACTTTACAGTATTAAAGTTAAAGTTGGATTTTTTAAAGGCCGTCAGTCTGAAATTATTTTCTGAATAGGTAAACATAAACGCATCTTTCTCCTCATTTAATTGTACATAGCTATAGCCGAACATTCCTGGTATTTTGTTAGATAAGGCATGAACTCCCATCGTAGTGAAGCCATATCCAGCCCATGAAGTAACCTTTTTAGGAAATACTTTTCCAGCTTGAGGTTTAAAGTCTTTATCCATCTCTAGTAATACCATATCTGTGGTTTGATACTTTGTTAAAAAACTAGGCATAAAGAAAACACTCGTCAATAGACTCCAACCATTATATCTCTTTCTATAACCCTCTGCCACTGCAAATGTTTTGCCATCGCTCGTAGAGAAAGTTTCATGTACTTTTAGAAATCCGGTCTTTTTTAACTTACCATTACCTTTAAAGCTAAGTGTATTTTTAAAATCTGTTCCCCAATCATTATACTTCTCTGAGAGTAAAACTCCAGAAGGGTCAATCTCCCACATGGCTAAACCTTTACAATATTTCATAGTGTTGCCATTTGGCTTGAAATACGTTCCACTAATTCTAATAGTCTTAAACTCTGGATTTTCAATTAAAGAATAGGGCACAAATAGATTCTCTCCATCTTGATCGCTATTTAAGTGAAATTTAGATTTCATGCTTTGCTGATTTAAGCCTATTAAATGATATTTTGCTGGCCCTAGCTGAGACTTAGAACTCCGCACAGAGAGCACGACAATACTGTCTGCTACTCCTAGTATACTTGGCAAATTAAATTTCTTGTCCGCAGGAAAAACGTACTCGATAGGTTTTTTCTGTCCTTTGACGAATTTATTCACTTTAAAAGAAATTTTGCTTTTTTCTGTCACCGTGGACGTAGATAAGAATCCACCTCCTTCTACACTGACTAAACGCTCAGCTGTCACAAATTTCATATACCTTCTATAATCCTTTTTTGATAATTGTGAGCTATACTCGCTCACCAATTTACCTTCTACGCTAAATACCTTGTAGTCAAAGCTCTGATTTTCCGTATTCAAAAACATAAAGCAAAGTTCATCGCTACTATAGGCTGAAGTTATTAATACCATCTTCATTGGAGCTTTATATTTTAGGGTATTTAAAGCTGTGAAGTTCTCGTCATATAGCTCAATGTGGTAATTCTGTTGCTTGCCATAGACTTTATCCACTGCCTGATATATATAGTACCCGCGAAGATTTCCATTTTCTAGGATAGCCCCACTTCTTAAGTTGGTTACCTGTATTTCAATCTTATCTTCTTTCTTCTTATTATCCTTTTTAGACTTCTGAGCTGAATATGTGGCCGGAAGAGAAAAAATCAATAGGCCTAAAAATACCCTTATAACTGTTGTTTGGATGAATTTCATTTAAAGATTAATTGTAATGTATAAAATTAGTTTATTCTTAGTAAATATTTTGAAGTTAAATATCTAAATTCTTTTTGTAGGCATTTTTAATCGTTTCAAAATCATCTACATTTAACTGATCTATAAACATGATTAGATTATTATACTGGGGCGGAAAATAAGGGTTTCTCGTCGGGACATATTTCCCAAGGGTATGGTTATCTAAATATTTTTTCATTTTATCGAGAACCACCACCATTTTACTTAAAATATACTTGTCTGCAGTTCCTTCTGTCTTATACTTAAGAATATGGTACATAGCATTAGCATATTGCTTGTCATGTATTAAATAATTTATGATTTCTGTGCGAAATTCTTTCTTCATTTTCTCAAAAGTCTCGTAGGATACCTCCACAATATCTGCCTCCACATTTGGGTTAAGTTCTGCCTTCAGTTTTTCATAACGCTTTTCTGCTGCCGGGTGGGTACTTAGAGAATCTCTTAACTCAGGGCTTAATTTATATTTCAATTTATCTGCTATACTATTTGGTTTTTTAAGCCAAGATTCATTAAAAGGTATATCCGGATTATGAAAAGCCTGGCGAAGAAGATCGTCCATATTAAAGATTTCGGTATCTCCCTTCTTTAAACAGCTAATGCCCGTGATAGCTTCATCTAGGGCATATGGAGTCTTCTTTAACAATTCTAATCCGAAGGAATCTGCCTCCGACTCATGCTCTCTTGTATGTTTTCTCGAATTTAATGTTTCCGTTTTAAAATATTCTTCTACTCGATCTATTCGATCTATTCCTTCCCTCTTAGCATCTCTAAATCCTTGTTTAGCTTCTTCACTTTTTGATAGTAATATTTGACGGCCAAATGATTTTACACTATGCTGCCTAGTATAGTGGCTCAATTCATGTGCTATAATCATTGCTAATTGCGACTCATTCTCTAAAACCTCTATAAGACCAAGATAAACCCGCATGGTACCATATATTGCCATATTTGCATTCGCTTCCTCATCATAGCAAAAATAAGGCCTTATTTCAACGTGCTCTAGTATAGGATTCTTCGATTTTATTACCTCAATGATTTTCCTGAGATAGGCCTCATATTCCTCGTTAAAATAGAAATTTTTAAAATCGTGTTTAATTTTCTTTTTGACGTCCTTCAGTTCTTCTTTGAATTCATTTTTATACTCCCCGTCGTAACTCTCCACTACTTTATCCAAGCTAGCTTTAGCCATTTCATATTCTTTCATTCCCCTCGCAGTATCTAATTTTAAGTTATAATCCTCCTGACCATAAAGGGCATACTGGAAAATAAAGAATAAAAAAACACTGATACCTAGTTTCATACTATTTTTAAAATATTTGCAAATTTAATTTTTTTCTATAATTTACATCAAAGTATTATATACTTGGCTATAAATATTTTAATACTTTTGAATCCTAAAACATAAAATGTCTACCCTTTCTGGTCTAGAACCTTTAATTATCTCTAAAACTTCCAATTTCGTCAATATTGGTGAGCGCACCAATGTAACAGGGTCATTGAAGTTTCTCAAACTCATACGAGAGGGCAATTTTGATGAAGCTCTTTCTATCGCGCGCGACCAAGTAGAAGGCGGTGCGCAGATACTCGATGTGAATATGGACGAAGCCATGATCGATGGTAAGACAGCCATGGTAGAATTTCTGAATCTCATAGCTTCTGAACCCGATATAGCACGTATTCCTATTATGATAGACTCATCAAAATGGGACATCATAGAGGCAGGGCTCAAATGTATTCAAGGGAAAGGTATCGTCAACTCTATTTCTCTCAAAAATGGCGAAGATGAATTTCTTTATCAAGCCAAGATGATTAAGCGCTATGGCGCTGCCACCGTCATCATGGCCTTTGATGAAAAAGGTCAGGCAGATACCTACCAGCGCAGAATAGATATCTGCAAACGAAGCTATGATTTATTACTCGAAAAACTTGATTTCAACCCCGAAGATATTATTTTCGATCCTAATATATTTCCCGTAGCTACAGGTATAGATGAACATAAAAACTATGCCCTTGATTTTTTCAAAGCCACCCAATGGATTAAAGAGAATCTACCCGGAGCCAAAGTCAGTGGGGGCGTGAGCAATGTTTCATTTTCATTTAGAGGGAATAATATAGTACGAGAGGCTATGCACTCTGCATTTCTATACCACGCTATACAGCACGGAATGGACATGGGGATTGTCAATCCCACTATGCTAGAGGTTTATGATGAGGTACCAAAAGATTTGATGGATTTGGTCGAAGATGTTCTCCTAAATAGAAGTGATGAGGCTACAGAAAGACTTCTGGATAAAGCAGAATCTCTTAAGGATACGAAAAAAGACGTTCAAATCAATATATTAGAATGGCGTACGAAAAGTATAGAGGAGCGAATCAACCATGCTATTATCAAAGGAGTCGTCGAGTTTATAGATGAGGACACCATCGAAGCTTTAGAAGCATACAAAGAACCTATTCGAGTCATCGAAGGACCATTGATGGACGCGATGGGTATCGTAGGCGATTTATTTGGAAGCGGAAAAATGTTTCTCCCACAAGTAGTCAAGTCCGCGCGAGTTATGAAAAAATCAGTAGCTGTGCTCGAACCCTACTTATTAAAAACAGATGGTAAATCTTCCACTGCTGGAAAAATACTCATGGCTACTGTCAAAGGGGATGTCCACGATATAGGTAAAAACATTGTAGGTATCGTTCTTCAATGCAATAACTTCGAAGTGATTGACCTTGGAGTCATGGTTCCAAAAGAACGAATTATAGAAGAAGCCATCAAACACAATGTAGACGTGGTAGGACTAAGCGGTTTAATTACCCCTTCTCTCGATGAAATGGTGGATGTAGCTATTGATTTTGAAAAAAAAGGTCTGAAAATTCCTATTATCATAGGGGGCGCCACTACCAGTGAAATACATACCGCAGTCAAAGTAGAGCCTCATTATTCTGGCTCCATCATTCATGTCTTAGATGCTTCTAAAAGTGTTCCCGTAACTACCAAGCTGGTCAGTACAGAGAAGGTAAATTTCATCGCTGAAAAGAAAACTTATTATCAAAATATAAGAAACGAATACGAAAAGAAAAATCAAAAAGTAGAATTAATATCCATAGAAGAAGCACGAAATAATGCATTTCAGGCTGATTGGGATAAAAATAAACCGACAAAACCTAATCATCTAGGGGTAGATATTCACGAAAACCTCCCTGTAAGTATTGTTCGAAACTATATAGACTGGGGTCCATTTTTCAATAGCTGGGAGTTAAAGGGCACCTATCCTAGAATATTCGAAAATGAAAAATATGGGGATGAAGCTAAAAAATTGTTCGAAGATGCGAATGCACTGCTAGATGAATTGGAAAAAGATAGAATTCTAACAATCAATACAATTACAGGGCTTTATTCTTGTACTAAAAATAATGAAAGTTTAACTCTATTCGCTGATGAAAATAGAAGTAAAGAGGTAGGCAAGTTGCATTTTCTGCGTCAGCAAGCCAAAAAAACTCAAGGTCAGAAAAATCAATGTCTTACAGATTATATTTCGCCTAATGGAGACTACATAGGACTCTTTGCTGTCACAGCTGGTCTCAACATTGAAGACTATCTCGATCGGTATAAGAAAGACCACGATGACTATAAAGATATTTTGCTCAAAGCGGTAGCCGATAGACTGGCAGAAGCCTCTACAGAGTGGCTGCATGAGGAGGTGAGAAAAAATACTTGGGGCTATGTACCCAATGAGAATCTAAAAAATGAAGATTTAATCCAGGAAAAATATAAAGGTATTCGCCCTGCACCAGGCTATGCAGCCTGTCCAGACCACAGCGAAAAAGGCACCATATGGTCTATTCTAGAAGTAAAAGAAAAGATAGGCATTCAGTTAACAGAAAATTATGCTATGTTTCCTACGGCATCGGTCTGCGGATATTATTTTGCCTATCCTGAAATATCCTACTTCGGCATTGGTAAGATAGGAGAGGACCAGGTCCATTCAATAGCGCGAGCTAAGAATCTTAGTCAAGATGAAATTAGAAAATTTTTGCGACCCAATTTGGATTAAAAGTTTTTCGCCACGAATTCACGAATGTATTGGCCAGTATCAAAGGTTGGTGGAGCAATTATCAGCGTCAAATGAAATTAAACTTTGGAAAAAATTAGTCAATTCATAGCAATAAATGAATTCTATGCACCCTCTCAAATCCAAAATTCTCGACTATTGCTTATCTCTTCCTCATACAGAAGAGACTTTCCCTTTTGACACCAGAACATGGGTGGCTAAGTTATACGGGAAAATGTTTGCCCTCATGGACATCTTAGATGATGACGTAAGAATAAACCTAAAATGTAATCCAGAAAAAGCCGAGGAATTAAGAGCTAAATTTGACTATATTCAGCCAGGTTATCACATGAGTAAAAAACATTGGAATACGATTTACTGTGGCCTTGAACCACTAGAATGGAAGTTTCTCAAAGAACAGATTGACCATTCCTATGAACTCGTTTTAAACTCTATGCCAAAATCTAAGCGTTCTAATAATTCATAACCATGCCTATGACGATATTTCTTCCTTGTTCGTTAGCGAAATATCGAAGACGATTCAAGTAATCTCTATAGTTAGTATTCAATAAATTATCGATCTGTAAGTAGATGTTCACTCGCTTTTTTTGTATTTGTTTTTCTATAGAAATTTTGGTGCCTAATAGAAAATAGGCATCTGGTGCTGGCATAAAATCTTGCGAAAGATTTAAATGATCTTGTTTAAATATGTAGCTTCCAGTAATGGCCATGCTTGGGTTTTCCCAGTTTCCAATCTTTGATTTTGAATACTCTAGTTCTGACCGCAGGCGATTAGCTGGGACAAAAATCAGCGGGAGACCTTCTGTCAGATTATTCCCTCTTAGATAACTATATTCCAGATTATAGTCTAATCCCTTCGTTATCTTATATTTAGTAGAAAGATCTATACCATACATCTGCGCATGGGTCTGCTCATAGTTAAACACAGGATAAGCACCTCTTATAGTCAATCGTGTCTCACTCTGAGGTTTGAGATAAATAAAATCATTCAAATTATGAAAATAAGCCTGAGCCTGCCATGAAAAGACTTCCTTGACCCTAGACTGGATCGCCAGACTAGTTTTAAATGATTTCTCTGAAGTCAAATTGGCATTACCTTCTTCTATACTGCTGACACCTTGGTGCAGCCCATACGAATACAGCTCATTAATAGCTGGATTTCGCAGAGTAAATCCCGAGTTAAATACCAGTTGAGTTAAATTAGTCACTTGATAGGAGTAGGAAATAGCTGATGCTATATTCCCAAAAAGATGAGCGAATTCTATATTCTGTCGTGGTATGGTTTGAGTGGTGGTATAAATATTTTGTATAAAAAAGTCGCTACGAATACCTAAGTCTAAGCTGGATTGGTTATAATAAATCGTATGCGTGAAAAATAAAGATGGCTCTAAAGAACTATAATTAGGGATCAATGGCGTCACGCCCGTTTCGGGCTGATTTATATTCTCAGAATAGGCTAATTGAACTCCCGCCTTAGTGATTGTTTTACTATTGACTAGCGACCATTTTCCCTCTAGGAAATGACTGTGCTGTAAAATAAATAAGGCTGGTATTTCAGATCGTGAACCTCTGCGAATGTCAAACTCCTTTCTATTATTGATCTGACCTGAGTATGTAAAACTTAATGATTGAATCGTATCTAAGTTTGTTTTTGTCACCAGTTTTACAAAATGATGATTTACCATCTGCCTAGGTGCTCCAATAGAGCCATTGAAATCTGCTTCGGTGAAGAAAGGTTGTTCTCTACCTATCGCTTGATTGAGATCGGTCAAATTACCGATGTGTGATCCTCGCAATACGCCAAGCTCCGTATTGAAGGTGCTGAGATATAGGCTTGTTTTCCACCGATGAAACAGGGTTTTCTCGGCATGATAACTCAGATTAAGCTCCCTAGCACCCGTATTTCTCAAGAAATAATCTGGACTTGATCTATCCCCATTCTGCTTATATGTGCCAGTAAGTCTCCAGGCTAGCCGTGGTTGGTTTTTTTCTAATTGTACATTGAGCCCAAATCCTCTCCCATTGGATTCTCCATAAGCATTTAGTTTCCCATGCAAGTGAGGATCAGATGTCAACTTATTAGCCTCTACTAAAACAATGGCTCCCATATTAATTCCTTTATATTCTAGAGATGCCACACCATTAATTAGCTTGATTTTATTAGCTGCTAAAGGATCTATTTCTGGAGCATGATCATTGCCCCATTGCTGTCCGCTCTGCGCTATACCTTGGTGCAGAATAGCCAATCTATTTCCATAAAGTCCTTGCATAACAGGCTTAGCTATGTTCCCATTCCTCATACTGCGTGCTCCCGTTGTTTTTTCTAGCACACTTGCTAAACTCTCTTTGGCTTTTCTATCTATAGCCTGAGATGACACCGTTTCTGATAAAGCTGCAGCCTTACCTTCTATCTTCACTTCTTTGAGATGTTTGTGGTAGTGATGTAAATAAAACTCGATAAATGTATCTGAAACCAAGTCCAGATGATATTGCTCCGATTCGCATCCGAGATGCGAGACGTATACATGATATTCACCTTCCTTTTCTATGGTAAACTGAAACTTTCCTTCAACATTAGATTCCACTAGCTGGTTAGATTCCACTAGCTTAACTCTAGCAGACTCCAGGGGCAGAAGAGTAATTGCATCCTTTACTCTACCCTTTACATTAATAGTCTTGGACTGAGAAAATCCAGTCCAAGACGTAAATAAAATAATTAAGGTTATTAGACTTTTGATTTGCTTATTCTTAAATGACAGTAATCGGAAATTCCATTTCTGCATCCGTTTCTCCACCAGCATTGGTCACATCGCCTCCTGCTACACCTGCAGCAGATTTATTTGGTTCGTGTTTTAAAATCACTTTTATAACTCCTGTTCCCGAACCTACAGTTTTCAGAGTACTAGCTAGTCCTATAGGACTATTCGAAGCATCTTTATCTGTATAAGTGAAGCTAATTCCAGCGACAGTAGAACTAAAGAAAAATTGATGCTTAGTGCCTTCGCTTGATATCTCTGCCGTCTTTTCCTCATATTGATTATCATGATAGGTATACAAACGAATAACCCCTGTATAGGTCGTATTGCCCTTTAGACTTCCGCCAATAATAGTTGGAGCTACTCCGCCATCGCCATCTTTATCTTCGAAGGTGAGGGTTGCATTTCCGCTGGCCGAAGTTAACTCCATGATTACTTTATTGATAGAATCGTGGTCTCCATGATTGTGATCATCTTTTTTACAACTATTGGTAAATAAAAGAATTGAAGTAGTTACTATTAAACTTATGATTGATTTTTTCATTTTAAAATTGTAGTTAATATAAATAATTAATAGGATTATTCTACCAGAAATAGCTAGAATAAAAAAAGGAATCAAACGCTTGATTTGATTCGTAATAAGAAAGCTATGCAGCTGGGGGGCCTCGCTCTGAAAAAGAGTTGAGGGATTTAATAATAAATGCAGAATGAGATTCTGCAAAACCAAAATAAGTCTTAGAAAATTGAATGAAATGATATCCTAAATCGAATAGATCAAAAACGGAAAATTCAAATTCACAGATAGCACATTTTTCTGCTAGCTTATGTATGGTATTTACTCCTTCTATAGAAATATCGTCATGGCTATGTTGATGCCATACTTTCTCTACCTGAGGTAAAAGAAACAAGCTCCACAATATGATAGCCAATAAAAGTTTAAAAATCCGCATACGAATTACAAAATTAGACTAGTTAGAATTAATAAGAAAAGTTTTTCTCAAACATTTCTATTTGTTTTAAGGCTAAGACGCTAATTTTACACTTAGCTAAAAATTATATGATATATCTCAAGAGGTTTTATCTCATTCCTTGGACACTATGGTGTGGACTCAGCTTCTTGGTCCTTAACATTTTGTTTTTCCCATTTATGTATCTATTTCTACTCTCAGGAAATAAAACACTCTATAGATGGACGCACCAAATGCCGACTATTATTGGCCGGATTTCAGCTTTTCTATGGGGAATACGCGTTATCGAGTCTGGGCGAGATCATTTCGATATGAAAACGCAATATATATTTGTAGGCAATCACCGCTCATTCATAGACGCCATCATTTCTGGCGGATTTATTTATAATTATAAAAAATTTATAGGCAAAGCAGAAATATTAAAATGGCCCTTCATGGGTTTTATTCTAAGAAAACTATACATTCCCGTAAAGCGAGAAGACAAGGACTCACGCAAAAAATCCATGGAACAGTTGATAGAAAAAATGAAAGAAGGATACTCAATGGTTGTTTTTTCTGAAGGTAAAAGCAATACAACAGATGAACCTCTGCTTCCCTTTAAAGACGGAGCGTATAGCACTTCTTGTGAAACCAAGATACCTATCGTACCTTTTGTCATGTATGGTGCCGATGACCTCTGGCCTAGAAATCAACTACTCATCAGACCTGGTAAAATCTATCTAGACTTTTTGCCAGTCGTAGAGCCTCTAGAACCCAGTGAAGATAATATTCAACAACAAAAAGAGTTTGTTTTTCAAGCCATGTTGAAGAAATACAAAGAAAGAAAGGCGAGGTGATAATGTCATTTTAAATACTATTCCATAGGTTGTTTAATGTTTTATCAAACAATTGATATTCTAAACAAAAATTGTATATAGTGTTCTTTATAAAGCACATTATCAATAAAATTAATTGGGAAAATATTCAATATTTTTATATTTTAATTGTTATTAATCGCAATCTACTCCGTATATTTGTATTTTAAATAACACAATATGGACTCCCTTTTTGAAACTCAAGACAGGATACTTCGCTCATTAAACACGAACTATGAGCGCACAGCACTCGGGCAGATTCCCTTTGACGAGCGTGCCATTATGCTGCTAGGAGCTCGTGGTCTAGGAAAAACAACTCTATTTCTTCAGCATCTTAAAAAAAATTTCAAACATGAAGCTTTATATATATCTCTAGATGATATCTATTTTCAAGAACATAGTTTATATGAAACAGCGATTCTTTTCTCTCAGAATAAAGGAGAAATCATTTTAATGGATGAGGTCCACAAATATCCCAACTGGTCGATTGAAGTCAAAAATATCTATGACTTGATTCCCAATATGAAAATGCTAATAACAGGATCTTCGATTCTAGAATTAGAAAAGTCAAAAGCCGACCTTAGCCGCAGGATTCTCAACTTTGATCTTCCTGAGTTGTCCTTTCGTGAATTTCTAGGTATACAGCACAAACTAAATTTAAAAAACTATCCTTTAGATGATATTATCGCCCATCATAGAGAAATAGCCGAGTCACTTTTAAAAGAAATAGACAAGCCTCTTTTTTACTTTAAGCAATATCTGGGATGGGGAGCATATCCTTTCTTCAAAGAAACTAAATATATGCACCAAAGACTCAAACAAACCATCAATCTCATAATTGATTTTGACCTTCCGCATATCTTGCCGATGGAGCAACACAGTTTAGGCCTACTTAAGCGACTATTATACATCATCGCTCAATCCGTTCCTTATACCCCCAATGTCAACAAACTTTCTGCTACCTTAGGTTGTACTAGAAATACGCTATACAATATGCTAAAAATACTCCAATCTGCAAAATTGATTTATGGCTTATATCACAGCTCCGATGACATTCATGGATTAGCCAAACCAGAAAAAATCTTTTTACACAATACGAACTTAATGTACGCGCTATCTGAAAGAATACCTGAATTAGGGACCATTAGAGAAACGTTTTTTATCAATATGCTGGAAAGTGCTAGGCATACCGTTAATTACACCAAGGCGGGAGATTTTCTAATCAACAACTCTAAAATATTTGAAATAGGCGGTCGTAATAAAACAGCAAAACAACTTGAGGGTTTAAAAAACAGCTATTTAGTCAAAGATGATATAGAAACAGGATATGAACGAACAATTCCTCTTTGGTTGTTTGGGTTTCTTTATTAATCTTCCTTCGTCACTTTCAATACATGCTCCAACTTATCTTTCGCTTCTATACAATTCTTAAACGTAGAAAACTCTAGAATAATATGCTGCGCTGTTTGCTTCATAGAAGATCCCACAGGATATTGGGATAAATAATTGAGTATTTTACCAAAGATATCCGATTTATAAAACGGAGATTCTTGATTCTGCACGAGGTAACACCGCATTTTTCCGCTTTTGATAATGATTCGCTCTACACCTAACTTGGTTGCTAGCCATTTCAGCCGAATAGCGTCGCAAATATCTTGTATTTGATTCGGTAACTTACCATAGACATCTTTCAGCTGAGACAGATAGACGATTAACTCCTTTTCCGTTTTCATCTGATTCAATTCTGTATAGACATTAAGTCTTTCCTGTGAGCCTGTTATATACTTGTCTGGGATATACATGTCATAATCCGTTTCTATTTGACATTCTCTTACAAAGGTTTTCTCCACTCGTTCATCGGCATAGAGCTCTTTGTAATCGCCTTCTTTGAGCTCCATTATAGCCTCATCCAGTATCTTCATAAAGGTATCATAGCCTATATCAGAGATAAAACCAGACTGCTCACCACCCAATAAATTTCCTGCTCCTCGTAGGTCTAAATCTCGCATAGCTATCTGAAATCCTGATCCTAGTTCTGCGTTTTGCTCCATCGCGCTCAGTCTTTGCTTCGCGTCATTAGTCAATGTACTATAGGGCGGTGATAAAAGATAGCAATAAGCTTTTCGATCGCTTCTTCCTACTCGCCCGCGCAGTTGATGTAGGTCGCTCAGGCCAAATTGATGAGCATTGTTAATGATAATCGTATTTACATTGGAAATATCAATGCCTGATTCAATAATATTCGTGCTCAATAGCACATCATATTTGTGCTCAATAAAGTCTATGAGGGTCTTTTCGATCACATCGCCTTCTAATTGTCCATGTGCTATGGCTATATCTATATTCGGTAAAATAGCCTGCAGCATCTCTTTTATTTGAAACAAATCCTTGACCTTATTATGCACAAAAAAGACTTGACCTCCTCTGCCTATTTCGTTTGTTATTATTTCTTTTATATACTCCGGGTCTAAGAGCGTGAGTTCGGTATAAACTGGTTGCCTATTGGGCGGAGGCGTTTGAATCAAACTGTAATCTCTAGCGCCTAATAAAGAGAATTGAAGAGTCCTAGGGATAGGAGTGGCTGTTAAGGTCAAGGTGTCTACATTAAGCTTAAACTCCTTGAGTTTTTCCTTTACCTGTACGCCGAATTTTTGTTCTTCATCAATTACCAGTAGTCCAAGGTCCTTGAATTTGACATTTTTCCCTACCAAGGCATGCGTTCCAATGATGATATCAACCTGTCCAGCTTCCAGTCGTTTTAAGATGGCCGTTTTTTCCTTAGCGCTCTTAAATCGATTAATAAATTCAATATTACATGGTAGGCCTTCTAGCCTTCTTTTGAAGGTATTATAATGTTGAAACGCCAAAAGAGTCGTGGGTACCAATACCGCTACCTGCTTGGAATCTGCCACCGCTTTAAATGCAGCGCGAATGGCTATTTCTGTCTTACCAAATCCCACATCACCACAAACCAGCCTATCCATAGGAATTTGCTTTTCCATATCTATTTTGACATCCATTGTGGTCTTAGCCTGGTCAGGAGTATCTTCAAATTCAAAGGATGATTCTAATTCCATTTGTAAATAAGAATCCGGAGAAAAGGCGAAACCATTACTAGCCTTTCTTTTCGCATAGAGTTTGATCAGATCTTCTGCGATATCCTTGATTTTCTTCTTCGTCTTTCGCTTGACATTTTCCCAGGTATCGCTTCCTAGCCTATGCATGCGGGGCTCAGTACCATCTTTTCCTACATACTTGCTTATTTTATGAATAGAATTTATGTGAACGTATAGTATATCATTATTCGCATAGATAAGGCGCACCGCTTCTTGTACATGTCCTCCCACTTCTAGTTTTTCTAGTCCGGAAAATCTTCCCACACCATGATCTATATGAGTCACAAAGTCTCCAGGCACTAATTCTTTTATTGATTTCAGCAGTTGTGCTTGTGCTGAAATATTCGTTTGGGCCGCTTGAATATCTCGCTTTCGCCGTGCAAAGATTTCATGCGTAGTAAAAACCGCAATTTTCGATTCATTATCTATAAATCCCTTAACCAGTTCATGATTTACTTCCTCAAAATCGACTTCCTGTCCTAAATCACGAAAAATACTGCGATACCGCTCCGTTTGTTTTTCATCCTCAGATTGAATAAAAACCCTGTATTTGTCTTTATTGAGCTCAATTATAGTTTGATGGAGTTTATTAAAATTTTTATGGATGACTGGAGTAGTCGTTACCTTTTCCTGATCTTGTCCATCGGAATAAGTAAATTCTATCATTCTACCACTATGACCAAAACTCGTCAAATGATTTGCGAAACTTATGACCTCATCCGTCACCGTGAGCTCTTTTATTTGGTCTATTTCCCTGCTCACTTTCTGATTGAATTGAGCACTAGCATATATAATGTCTGTCTCTTTTAATAAGCTATAAACATGAAGTTTTTCCGACTTTCTATTCTTAGCTAAAAAATTTGGAGAAGGCGTAATAAAGGCTTCTTGTCTGCTAGTAACTGATAGCTGGGTCTCGATATCGAATTCTCTAATTTCTTCTACATCTATATCGAACAGTTCTATACGCAGCGGATGCTCGTAGGCGTATGAGTATATGTCTAAAATGTTTCCACGAATAGCATATTGACCGTGCTCATAGACATAATTAGTACGAACGTAGTCTAGCTCGTCTAAAAACTGTGTCCAATCAGGAATATTTAATCTATCCTGCAGTTTTATTTTCCTTCTAAACTCTTCACCTGAATGTACATAAACACTTTCTACTAGGGAGGAAGGGTGCGCAATTAAAATAGCATTTTTGCTTTCCAGAAAAGAATGTATTACTCGTGCTCTCTCCGCTTGCTTATTCCTCGCTTCTTCTATGGCCTTGTTCTTAATGACAAAGGAGGGTTCTAATAAAAGAGGTTTTCTGGATGCACACAGGAGGGTCAAATCATAATAATAATCTCGTGCTTGATCTTCTGTATCAAAGAAAAAAATGTGACGACCAACTAACTTATCTATTAAATGACATAAGATAATTGAATCAAAAGATGTTTTTGATAGTTTAAATTTCTTAATCTGCGAGGAGGAATAATCCCCCTTGAGCTCCTGGACCAGGTCATGCTGCCCATAGAGCGAAATCAGTTTTTCCATTTATTTTCAACCCAAAGGGGAAACTCTAACCCTTAAAGTTAATTCATTAAATCTTCTATTTCTTCTATCTCTATCGGGCAGTTTTCCATTAGATCGAAAACGCCATTTGATTTGACGACTAGATCATTCTCTATTCTTATTCCTAGATTTTCGCTCCAAATGTATATACCTGGCTCATTAGTTATGACAGAGTTTTCTGGCATTTTTAGATAGTGATTACCTATATCATGTACATCTAAACCGAGATAATGACCGAGCCCGTGTGGGAAATATTTTCTGTATAGAGGGTTATTAGGGTCCTGATTTTTCACCTCTGTCTTATCCAATAGACCTATTTCTATTAATTTCTCTTCCATCAACTTCTTACCTTCTGTATTCCATTCCATCAGAGACAAGCTAGTATTTGCGATCGCTTTAGCAGCTTTAAACACATCTAATGTAGCGGTATAAATCTGCTTTTGGCGTGGTGAAAATCGCCCGCCGACAGGTATGGTTCTCGATAAATCCGAAGCATAGTTTGAATAAGAACAACCAAAATCCATCAACAAAATATCTCCTTTTATTAATGGTCTATTATTGTCATTATAATGAAGAATACAGGAGTTTTGACCACTTGCTATTATTGAATTATAGGCTTGAATTGCCTTGTTTTTATGAAATTCGTATAAAATATATGCCTCCACTTCATGTTCTGAAGTAAAATGCTTCATTTCTTTGAGCAATTTTACGAAAGTCTGCGTCGTAATGTCTGCCGCTAATTGCATCGTTTGAATCTCTTCATCCGTTTTAATCATGCGCATTTTAGCCATAATTGGAGCACTTCGTTCATACTTATGCGCAGGAAAGTCTCGCTGAATAGCTCGCAGCTTTCTTAGATCCATATAATCTCCGTCATAACTCGCTCTATCGTGTTCATTGAGGTTTATATATACATGGTCTGCATAGTGCATCATGGTGCGAAACGTACTTTCTACACTCTTGTTCCACTGAATACTGGTGATTCCAGAAATAGTTTTTGCTTCATTTAGCGTGTATTTAAATCCTTCCCACACTTTAATATGTTCACTCGTTTCTCTTATGAACAGCGCCTCTTTCCATAACGGGTTAGGTGCATCTGGATATAAAATCAAAATGGATTCTTCCTGATCTATTCCAGTAAGATAAAAGGTATCAGGATTTTGGAAAAAAGAAAAATTGGCATCCGCCGATTTGTGGAATACATCGCCAGAATGAAAAATGGCAATAGAGTTCGGCTTCATATTTTTTATAAATGCGTCTCTTCTTCCTTTAAAAAATTCTGCTGTTAATGCAAGAGGTCTCTTCATTTTGTTTAATTTATAATGTTTAAGAAAAACTGTCGGCTTCGTTAAGCCATCATTTACTTAATATATCTATGTCCTTAGAAATAAAAATTCATAAGTTGCGCTATGCTAAGAGCTTTAAATTGGCTTGAATTCGCAGAGAATCTATTATAAAACATAACTATTGCCTTCAAACGTTGTTTTGACTCTAAATTCTACTTTTCCTCCCAAACTAATGATAATAAAGCAAAACGAATTAACAAAGACCCACTTAATAATTTGTTCAAACGATTAATGTTTATTTTTAGATTTTTGGATAAAACAAAGATATATGTTTTTAAAAATTTGTATAGTAAAATTTACGGTATGTCCAGAATAAAATTGTGCCTCGAACCAAGCTTTCCTAAATCGGGCCATAATCTAGACTTTGACTCTCCTTGCTTTTTTGTGGGCTCTTGTTTTTCAGACAACATATCTTCTATGCTCAGTAATAGAAAGTTTCATGTACTATCCAATCCTAGCGGTATTTTATTTGATGTATTATCTATAGAGCGCTGTATCAAAGACATAGTGTCTAAGCGTCCATATTTAACATCCGATCTTTTTTTGTATAATGAACTTTATAGTAGCTGGAATCACCACACCTCATTTTCTGATCTGAATGCAGAAACCATCATAAACCAAATCAATGATAGCAATCTAAAAGCCTATGATTTTATTCGAAACGCGGAGGTGGTTTTTATCACTTTAGGTAGTGCATTTTCATACTATCATAAAAAAGAGAAGCGATATGTTTCCAACTGCCATAAAGTCCCCCAAATAGAATTTGAGAAAAGACTCCTTTCTGCTGAGGACATCTATTCTTCTCTAAACCGTATCCATAAACTTTTTAGCGAGATAAACGCTAAAATCAAAACGATATTAACGATTAGTCCTGTTCGACATTTGCGAGACGGTATTATAGAAAATAATCGAAGTAAGGCAAAACTTATAGAAGCATGTCATAGGTTTATAGAAAGCACCGCAGACACATACTATTTTCCCTCTTATGAAATTGTACTGGATGTTCTTCGTGATTATAGATTCTTCGATATAGACCTAGCGCACCCTAACTACTTAGCTACGGAGATTGTATTTGACTATCTTAAGACGCTATGTATCCATCCGAAATGCTATGAAGATATGGAAGCATTTTATCAGCTGACACTCGCTATGAAACATAGACCGAGACAACCACAATCTAATGAGCATCTAAAATTCTTAAAAACCCAGTGCGATAAAATTAAACACTGGCAAAAAACGCATCCGACTATCGATTTTACTAGAGAATTTTTGCACTTTCAAAATGAAATAAACTCCTTAGAAGTTAGGCTTTAGGCTCTCTTTTGAGTAGAATTTTTTGATTATTTCCATAGCCGCATCTGTACTGTCCACGATTTCTAAAAGATTTTCATCCCCATCTGAAATATACCCATTTCCCTTCATAGTCTTTATAATCCAATCTTTCAGACCTCCCCAGAAATCTGAACCGTATAGTACAATTGGAATTTTATCAATTTTATTTGTTTGCACGAGGGTAAAGACCTCAAACAACTCATCCATAGTCCCCAAACCACCCGGGAAAATAATAAAAGCTTGTGCGTATTTTACAAACATCACCTTACGCACAAAGAAGAAATTATGGTTGATTGATTTATCAATATCTATGTACTCATTTGGTTTTTGTTCATGAGGTAGCGTTATGTTTAGCCCCACCGATTTTCCTCCAGCCGCCTGTGCACCTTTATTTGCCGCTTCCATGATTCCTGGTCCACCTCCAGTTATGACTCCATAGCCCTCATCGACCAATTTCATAGCCATGCGCTCCGCTTTTTCATAGTATATCTCATCGGGCTTGGTTCGCGCACTGCCGAAAATAGAGATACATGGTCCTATCTTAGGCATTTTATCGAATCCCTCTACAAATTCGCTCATGATCTTAAACATCAGCCACGAAGACTCTGCTTTGACTTCACTCCAGTTTTTTTCCATTAGTTAAGGTTTTTGCCGCATAGGCGATAAGGCATTGGATTAAATATTGTTTTTCTACGATTATTATTTTAAAAGTGATTTTTCAAGGCAATGCACAGAACTCTTACTCCGATAAGTTTCATACTATCTTCAACTTGGCATATTTCAACATGATTTTCTTCACGTTGTTATTAAAATCTATCGTGGCTATCTTCTTGTCTCCTTCCCCTGTGATTTCGGTTATTTTTCCATGACCAAACTGAATATGCTGTACATTCATATCTGCCGCTAGTTTATCAGGACTATCTGCTACAAAGTTGCTCGTATCTACCTGAGAAGCTATACTCGCCTGTTTTAGATTACTGAGGAGGGCATTGGGTTGATAGTGCAAGGTTTTTCTAGCAAATGGATTCTCACTAGGGTCGGGGTTGGGCGCTCCTTTAAATTCAATAATCTCAGCCGGCAGTTCTTTTAGAAATCTGCTGGGCTCACAGGGATTGATTTGTCCGAATTTATAACGACTAGCCGCAAAAGATACCATGAGATCAGACTCTGCGCGCGTCACGGCGACATAGAACAGTCGTCTCTCTTCTTCTAAATCCTCTTCCGTATACATCGAGCGCTGACTAGGAAATAAATTTTCCTCTAGTCCTACTAAAAACACCGCCTTAAACTCTAAACCTTTAGAGGCATGTATAGTCATTAGCTTGACTGACGGCTGATCTTCTTTCTGTGTATCTCTATCGGTCAATAAAGTTACCGACTGAAGAAATGAGCCCAAGGTCTTATCGGTCTGCATCTCCACATTCTCTATTACTTCGTCGTTTTCTACGAATTCTTTGATACTATTTAGCAATGATTGTAAGTTCTCGTATTTACTCAAACCTTCTGTGCTTTTATCTGCGTATAGCTCCCCCATTAATCCAGACTGCTTAGCTATCTCCGTCGCTGCCTCATACGCATTTTTGTCGGGGATGACCTGCTGGGCCTTGATCATAGTATAAAACTTTTCTATAGATTCTGCCGTACGACCAGTGATGACCTTGTTTTCGTTTAATGTTTCTATGACATCCCATATCTTTATCCCCTGACCCGTGGCATGTAGCACTAGCTTTTGAAAACTGGTATCTCCTATACCCCTCAGTGGATAGTTAATAACTCGCTTGAGCGCTTCATCATCATAGGGATTTACTATTAGTTTCAGATAAGCGATTAAATCCTTGACTTCCTTTCGCTGATAGAATGAAATTCCCCCATAAATGATATAAGGAATATTTTTTCTTCGTAAACTCTCTTCAAATGCTCTTGATTGTGAGTTGGTTCTATATAAGATAGCCACTTCGGCATAAGAAATTTGCTTCGTCATGCACAGCTGAAATATATTGTCTACGATTTGCTTGCCTTCGTCATTATCTGAAAATGTTTTAAGAACATTGATTTTTTCACCCTGCTTATTCTCTGTCCAAATGGTTTTATCTAGCTGATGCTTATTGTGCTTAATAATCTTATTTGCTGCATCTACGATGTTTTGTGTGCTTCTATAGTTCTGCTCTAGTTTGAAAATCTTAGTGTCCGAGTAGTCCTTCTGAAAACTCAAAATATTATCAATGCTAGCACCTCGGAATGCATATATACTCTGACTGTCATCGCCTACCACACAAATGTTCTGATAGACATCGCCTAGCTTTTTTATAATGGAGTATTGTGCGAAGTTGGTGTCTTGAAACTCATCGACCATGATAAACTGAAACTTGTGCTGAAATTCATAAAGCACCTCTGGAAAACGCACGATAAGTTCATAAAATTTCAATTGTAGATCGTCAAAATCCATGGCGTTGTTTTTAAAGCACTTTTCTGTGTAATTTTTAAACACATCGCCCATTCGAGGCCGATTGGCCTCCACGTCTTCTGCTATGAGATCCTCACTGGTAGCATAGACTCGGTAATTGATTAGATTATTCTTTAAGTTTGATATTCTACTATAGACATAGTTCGCTTTATACAGGTCCTCGTTGAGACCCAATTCCTTCACCGTAGCCTTTATCACAGACTTGGTGTCATCAGAGTCATAGATAGAGAAATTGTTAGTATACCCTAGCATAGAGGCCTTCGTCCGGAGTATTCGGGCAAATACAGAGTGAAATGTACCCATAAATAGATTCCTAGCCTCCGAGCCAATCAGTTTCTCAATACGCTCCTGCATTTCCTTGCTGGCCTTATTGGTAAATGTCAATGCCAAAATATTATATGGCTGAACCCCCTGCTCCATCATGAAGGCGATACGGTAGGTCAGGACACGCGTTTTGCCCGAACCAGGGCCCGCATTGATCATGACGGGGCCTTCAAATTCTGTCACTGCTTGGCGTTGGATGTCGTTTAGTTCGTCTAGATAGTGCATTCGCTTCGCTAGTAACTAGCTATTTGTTTTTAGTAATTAGATTTAATGTAAAAATAAGAAAATGAAAATGAAAAGAGAGTGGATTTTGTCCACAAATTTTTTACCTCATATTTTAAAAACTGCTTTTTCAAACTCTACGGATTCTTGCTTTCTTTCCTTTAGATTTTTTATCTGAACTTGTTTATTTGCCAACTCGTCTTCCCCCATCAATATCGCATGGGTGTAGCCCGCCTTATCAGCATAGGTGAGTTGCTTATCCATTTTGGTCTGATTCGGATATAGGTCAACTACTTTTCCTGCCTTTCGAATCTCTGTCAATAATGAATAATACTGGTCTATAGCCCTTTCCGTCAGGTTGAGAATCAGGATTTTTTTCTTATTTTCTTCACTGGGGAATCGATTTAATTCAGTCATCACATCATAGACTCTGTCTAAGCCGAAAGAAATACCTATTCCTGACATATCTCTCAGTCCAAAAAGCTCTGTCAAATCATCATACCGGCCGCCGCCGCCTATGCTTCCATATTCCATTTCAGTAGATACCATTTCTAAGACGGTCCCCGTATAATAATCCAAGCCTCTCAATAGGCGCAAGTCGAATTTCAAATTCTGAGACCTTGAATATTTAAATATATACTCCAGTTCCCTTATTCCTTCGTTTAACTCAACATTTTCTATTGCACTTAGTTCGCTGACGTTTTTAATAGAAAGAATGGCAATAAGTTTCGATGTTTTTTCTTCGCCAATGAGTTTTGAAAGCTCTTCTACGACTTTTTCCTCCCCTATTTTGTCCCACTTATCTAGGATAGTCGATACAGGTGTTATCTCACCTTCTTCTATGCCTATACTTTCACATATTCCATTATATATCTTACGATTATTTATCTTTATCTCTATTTTTAGATTAAGTTCTGAGAAGACATTGTCTATCAAGGTAATCATTTCTACATCGCCTACTAATCCCTTAGATCCTACAATATCGGCATCGCATTGAAAAAATTCTTGATAGCGCCCCTTTTGAGGTCTATCTGCTCGCCAGACTGGCCCTATGACATAACGCTTGAAGGGAAACGTCAAATCATTCTGATGCTGCGCTACAAATCGAGCCAGTGGCACCGTGTGATCATACCGAAGGCCTTTTGAAGATATTTCTTGGGTGAGCTTTCCATACTGAATGGGTTTGTTTTCTATTATTTCTAATCCCTTTTCATCTAGATACTCCCCAGAGTTCAAAATTTTAAATAAGAGTTTATCTCCTTCGTCACCATATTTTCCCTGAAGGGTTTCTAATCGTTCGAATACAGGATTATATATCGACTGAAATCCATAGAGCTCAAAGTGCTTTCGGATAATACCCATAATATATTCCCGCTTCGCATTCTCCGCCGGCAGATAATCTCTAACACCTTTAGGATTTTGTGGTTTGATTTTTAACATAGTGCAAAAATCGAAAAACTATTTTTGTTTTGATTTATTAGTTTTAATAACCTTTCGATACAGAAGCTCATTGAACTTAAAATTAATAAATCTTGTTTTCCTATAATATTCAAAAATATAATCCGAATCCAATGGAATTCATGCCCAATGTCTTTGTTAGCCTAGTACTTATCGTATTTGGCGTCGCTTTAGGATTTTTCTCACCGAAAAAGAAAATATGGTGGTATGGGTATAGAACACCTCAATCGATGAAATCAGATGAAAGCTATGTCTTAGCGAATCGTGTCTCAGGAAGAATCATGCTGGCACTAGGGATTCTCTTTTTGATAGCCTCTATCTTTTTAGAATCTAAGTTGATGGGGATGATAATGATTGCGGGGGTTGCTTTCTTATTCTTATTTACTGAATGGAAACTTTATCAATTTCATAAAGATAAAGACTAGAGTAGCATAACTATTCCGCGTATATTTTTAACTTCATTTTTTTCGTGCTTGAAGTGCAATGAAGTTCTTTAGTGGAAGAGGATTTCCGTCTTTTAGTCCGCCTGCTATATTTTAATAGACAAATAGTTTTTCAAGATCTCCTTAAACCAGAAGCTAAACTTTTCTGGTTCATGTTTAATTTCCTGTATTAGATCACCCAGAGCGATCCACCTAATAGATGCTATTTCCTCTGGATTGAAAGGAATCTCCCCATCAAACCGACCTTCGAAGACCGTATCGTATTCATGTTCTATCAAGCCCGTTAGTTCATCTTCTGCTTTATATATAAACCGATATACTTCTTTTAATGCGCAATTTATATTTAACTCCTCTTTCAGTCTTCGCTCGGCAGCTTCTTGAAAACTTTCATTTTCTCGTGGGTGAGAACACACCGCATTAGACCATATCAGTGGCCAATGATATTTTGAAGCAGCTCTTTGTTGAATGAGCATTTTTCCTTCTTTATTATAGATCAAAATTGAAATTGCGCGATGCAAAACACCTTTTTCATGGGCCTCCATTTTAGGCATCGTACCGAGGACTTCATTTTTTTCGTTGACTAAGACTACTTTTTCTTCCATATATTTATTTGAACCAGCTTGAATACATGACATAGTTATTCGATATTCGCTCCAAGGTATCTTTCTGCAGTTCGGCATTGATATCTTTGATCTTCTTGGCAGGCACTCCAGCCCATACCTCTCCAGATTTTATATGCGTATTTTCCGTGACTACCGAGCCAGCGCCTATTAGAGAATTTGATTCCACGATGACATTATCCATCACGATAGCTCCCATGCCTATCAGCACGTTATCATGAATCGTGCATCCATGCACAATAGCTCTATGACCTATAGATACATTATTCCCAATATTAGTGGGACATTTCTGATAGGTACAGTGGATAATGGCCCCGTCTTGCACATTCACTTTATTGCCCATTTTGATATAATGTACATCGCCTCTCACCACAGCATTAAACCATATGCTGCAGTCTTCGCCCATAGTTACGTCACCTACGATGGTACAATTTGGAGCCACATAACATGAGCTAGGTATTTGTGGTGATTTTCCTTCTACCGGTAGTATAAGTGCGGTCATGGGTTAGATATTTTGAGTATATAGTCTTTCTTATTTGCTTCTATGCGTATGGTCTCTAAATGGATAGATTCTGGTTGAATTTCCTTCTCTACAATTCCTGTAGTCCACATTCCATCATTATTGTCGTCTATAAGTATGTAAAATTTAACCTCATCGCCATAGACGTTTTTCAGTTCGATTTTAGCTTCCTTGGCTAATGGCACGCCCCTGTTTTCTATAACCTGAAAGATCTTTATCTTCTTATTCATAGCTATACTAGGGTCTAGAGTAATCCATATACTGCTATATCGCTTCTCTGACGGATAGGTAGTTAATGGATAGGTTTGAGATTTATTATAGCCCATCCCATGGCGCAAGGCTTGGCTATCTAGGCTCAATGTATAGGTTTTCCCTGGCTCTAAGCCTGTCAGTATTAATTGGTTCTTTTTGATGTGCACCTTACATGGGATCAAGCGCTCTCCTTCCGTTAGTTTCATCTTTGTGGTATCCAGCTTAGTGAGATAGGAGTTGAAATCCAGCGCTAATGTATCAAAAGGATAGGCTAAAGACATGCGATCCGCTCCTAGGGTTAGTTTCTCTATACGTTTCTCGCCTTTGGTGGCGGGTAGATCTAATGTATCGTATTGATCTAGATTGTATCTCAACCTTATGGACTGCTTCTGAAAACTAGATTTCGTCAATAATTTGTATGTTTTCGGATTTATGTATACTAAGCAAACGTTCGTGTCCATTATTTCTGGGAAATAAATATCTTGACTCGCCACCAGGTCAAATTCATTCGGAGACTGGGTGGACAACTTCAATATAGTTTTTGGCTGTTCCTGCAGAAAGGTTTTGATTTCTAGCTGGGCTCTGCCCGCCACTATCGGTTCAGAAAGAAATCCTATAGGCTCTGTCTTTTCCCATTTCATATTCGCATTAGAATCTATAAAAGCAAAAACGTAGTATTTATCATTATTCAGGTTATTAAAGCTCGCTAAGCCGGACTTTGATTTAGCTACATATTTATAGTTTTTTCCATAAAAATCGGACTTATTTTTTACCAGGCATATTTTCGTCAGATCACTATTGACCTTTGTTACAGCGTCTTTAGAACTTATAATAAGGGATCCAGAATCTAACTGAGCGCCCGTGCTGAAATTTAACTCATAGGTAGGTAGAAAATTTCCCTCCTTATAATCTTTTATAGCTTTCTCAAAAACAATAGAATAGGTCGTATTTGGTTTCAGTCCTTCTGAAAACTCGAGTATAAGTTTTTTTCCTACGATAGATGACTCTATTTGCTGAGATGTATAGGGCGAAACTAATATAGTCTTTAGGGGCTGATCTAATTCAATAAATTCATCGAAGTAAAGCTCCACCTTATTCGCTGCGAATTGGGTCGATTTATTTGCCGGGAAAGATTTTATAACCTTAGGGGGCACACTATCTCGAGGCCCGCCTGTAGGCATGACTATGGTGGCACAAGAATAAATCAGTAGTGTAAAAAGGAATAAGGAAAACCGTACAACGCTGGTCATATATTGTGTGCAAATATAATAGATTCCCTATTGCTGAATCTATTTAGTAGCCTCTACTTCTCTAGCTTATTTTTTAGCGCCAACAATTTATCCTGAAAGTCTCCCTGAGTTGGTTTCTCCTCTCTAGGCTTGGGCTTGGCTGTATTTTTAGGATTGTCTTTCATCGATAGCGCCACCCGCTTGCGCTCTAGGTCTAGCTCAGTCACTGTCACCTGTACTATCTGACCTAGCTTGACCACCTCGTTGGGGTCTTTTATAAAGTTATTGCTCATCTGAGATATATGCACCATGCCATCTTGTTTCACCCCGATATTGACGAAGGCGCCAAACTTGGTGATATTGGTTATAATTCCCGGCAGGGTCATTCCCTCTTTCAAATCTTCGATGGTCGATATGCCCTCTGCAAATCGGAATTCCTCGATAGGTGAGCGAGGATCTCGACCTGGTTTTTCCAATTCTTTCAGAATATCATTGAGCGTATACAATCCGATAGTTTCAGAGATATAATCGCTTATCTTGATCTTCTGCCGCAGCTCTTTTTTCTGAATCAAGTCCTGTACCGTCGCATTTTGATCCTTTGCCATTTTCTCTACAATAGAATAGCTCTCAGGGTGAACGGAAGAGTTATCTAAAGCGTTCATTGAGTTTGGAATTCTAAGAAACCCTGCGCACTGCTCAAACGCTTTGGGACCCAATAGAGGCACTTTCTTTAATTCCTGCCTCGATTTATATGGGCCATTGGATGCTCTATAGTCCACGATATTTTTAGCCGTGGTGGCTGAAAGGCCAGAGACATAGCTCAATAAATGCTTACTAGCCGCATTTAGATCCACTCCTACATAGTTGACACAGCTCTCTACCACTCCATCGAGCGAAGATTTTAACCTAGGCTGATTCACATCGTGCTGATACTGACCTACGCCTATGCTTTTCGGATCTATTTTGACCAGCTCACTCAAGGGATCGAGCAAGCGCCGACCTATGCTAATCGCCCCGCGGACCGTGACGTCTTGATCTGGAAATTCTTCTCGTGCTATTTCGCTCGCACTGTAGATCGAAGCCCCCGATTCGTTGACCATAAAAATGGAGATCTGCTTTCCGAAATCGATACTTCGGACCAAGGTCTCCGTCTCTTTGCTCGCGGTACCATTTCCATAGCCTATGGCTTCTATCTGATATTTGTCTACCAGGTGGGCTATCGTCTCCACAGACTGAGACCACTGATTCTGTGGGGCGTGAGGAAATATGGTTTCATAATGCAAAAATTTACCGTATTCATCTAGACAGACCAGCTTACAGCCAGTTCGGAATCCTGGATCCAATGCCAAGACTCTTTTATGACCTAGGGGTGACGCCAATAAAAGCTGGCGAAGGTTTTCAGAGAATACATTGATCGCCTCTTCATCTGCTTTTTGCTTGCTAGACAGTCTAAATTCGGTCTCTATCTGCATCTTGAGCAGTCTCGAATAGCCATCTTCTATGCTCATCAGCACCTGCTGTGCAGATGGAGAATGATTCTGGATAAATAGTCTCTTCAATCCTTCCTCGGCTATTTCCTTCGAAATAAAGATGTCTAGGGCTAGATAGCCATCTTTCTCTCCGCGGCGCATAGCCAGCAATCTATGCGATGGACACTTAGACAGTGCTTCTGAAAATTCAAAATAATCTCTGTATTTCTGCCCTTCCGCATCCTGAGAAAAAACCGGGTCATTTTTCTTGCTCGTCAGCAATTTAGACTGGATGATGGCCCCCTCCGAAAACAAGTTTCTAATAGTAGCTCTCGCTCGCTCATCTTCGGTGATCCATTCGGCTATAATATCTCGAGCACCCTGCAGTGCCTGATCCGTGTCTAGGACCTGATCGGTTATAAATTTCTCTGCCTCGGCTATTGGGTCGCCATCTTTCTGCTCCCTGATCCAGTGGGCCAATGGCTCCAGACCTTTTTCTATAGCCATGGTGGCTCGGGTCTTTCGCTTGGGTTTGTATGGTAGGTATATATCTTCTAACTTTGTCGAAATCAGACATTCGTCTATTCTTTTTTGAAGCTCTGGATTAAGTTTTCCCTGCTCATCTATGGACTTGAGAATAGCTAGTTTCCGCTTCTCTAGTTCATCGAAATAAGTCAGCTTCTCTATGGCCTGCGCTATCTGAACCTCATCGAGATTTCCTGTAGCTTCTTTTCGATAGCGGGCTATGAATGG
>JAURJQ010000009.1 GCA_030832185.1 Chitinophagales bacterium
AATGACGGTGGAATTGATGGAATAATAAATGAAGACAAACTAGGACTTGACAAAATTTATATTCAGGCTAAAAGGTTTAATGAAGGTAAAGTAAGAGAAAAGGACATTAGAAACTTTATTGGAGCAATGAGCGGTGACACAAATAAAGGTGTCTTTGTAACAACCTCTGATTTTGACGAAAAAGCCTTAGAAAAAGCACGTTCGGCTCATCACAAAATCATCTGTATTGACGGACAAAAACTTGTGACATTAATGCATGAATTTAATGTAGGAATTCAAGTTCGGACGACTTATGAAATAAAACAAATTGATGAAGACTTTTTCAACGAACAATAGAAGAGAACAACGACCCGCTAACAACTATTTTGCATAATGCTGGCTAGTTTACAGAATTTTAAACGTCTTACAATAATTAACTTTGGGCTTGTCTGACAATCTCGGGCTCCTAACCCAGCACTATGCAAAGTAGCCATACGTTGGCGGTAATGGTAGCAAGACCTAACTATACTTTAAAGACAAAATGAAAGTAACCTTATAGACATATCTCGAACGTTCTAGTAATAAAACTAAATCAGGAGAAAAATGGCAAAGAAAAAAACTTGGTTAGAAAAATTAAATGAAAAAAAACAGCCAAAAATTAAACGAATTGAATTTGATTTTGCAGACATTCCTGCTGGAAGCAATATGTTTATCGCTACACCTAAACTAATTGACCAGTATATTAAAGAAATTAGGTTTGGAAAGCGTATAGACACAAAAACTTTACGGAAAGACCTTGCTTTGGAACATAATGCAGACTATACTTGTCCTGTAACAACAGGATTTTTTTTAAGAATTGTTGCTGAAGCCAATTATGAAAAATGGCAGCAAGGAGAAGCGTTAGAAGAAATTACACCTTTTTGGAGAGTGATTGAACCGAATAGTGCATTAGCAAAAAAGCTTACTTTCGGACAAGACTTTTTATTGAAACAAATTGACAAGGAAAATGAATAAAACACCACTACCGCCAACAGCACCTAAAACCAATGCGGGGTGACGGAAGTTCACGCGCCGAACTTTCAGCGGTGTAAACTTTTGTTGGGCGCGTTCAATAACGGATAGGATTTTTTTATTAAGTTTGGGAAGTAAAGAATGGAAAGTGCTCTAAAGCCCTCACTGGCTTTAGATGCGGACCGTTAGCGGTAAGTTTACTAATGACATTAAACCAATTAGACAATAGTAAGTCTAATGAAAAAACAAAGATATATGAGATTTCTAATTTTACTTTCAGTAATACTTTTTTCTTGCAGTAAGGACAATAGCACAGATACACCAATCCCAACTGCTTACCGACAAACTAAAACCATTTCTTATAATTCGGTTAGTGTTGATGTTATAATAGATAAACCAGCAAGAAACGACCTAGATGTTTTGCTAGTATTTCACGGAAGTGTAACCTCAGATAGTGAAATTCTCACTGCTGCAAATAACACCCTAGATAAATTCAAAGGAATTTTGGATAGAAATGACATGATGATTGTAAGTGTAGCTTATCCGCAAGAATTTGTCTTGTTAGGTGATAATATTGTCAAATGTGAGGCTGCATTATTATGGTTGAAGAATAAAGCAAATCAAGAATTAGGGATAACTGTAAAAAAAATATTCTTGGGAGGACATTCGCAAGGAGGCTATATGGTAACAAGGCTTAACACAATGCATCAGACAAATGGAGTTATTGCAAATGCACCTGGTCCATTAAATCTTGTTTATAGATGTCAATTAGAGGAAAATGGGCAAATTCAACCAAGTGCTGTATGCACAAAATTGAAAAACGTATATGGGACTACATCAAGCAATCCTAATCCATATTTTCAAAGATCCTTACTTAATTTTGCCAATGGGTTTAAGTCTGACATTTTATTTGTTCAAGGATTAAGTGACTCTCCGATTCAACTATACACTTGGCCAACTTTTAAACAAGATGTACTAAGTTGTACAAATTGCCAAAACAGCCAGTTTGTTGAGATTACAGGTGGTGGACACGGCTCTTTATTTGAAAGCCCGATTGGGAAGACTGAATTTAACAACTTTATAAATAACCATTAATGATAAAACCTACCGCTAACAGCAGTTTGGCAAAATGGCGGGTTCGGTGCTAAATTGAACACTCGATTTTCAAATGAACATTACTGCTAAATTGAAAGCAAATACTTCTAAATCCCCCACTGCGTCAAGCCGAAAAACGTTATGTGCTATTTTAAAAAAAAACGTACCAAGATTAAACCTTTCAATGAAAATAATATCTAACCGAGAATAACACTCTAAATAAATGAAATATGATTAGAATATTTTTATCATTGATCGTGATTATTATCCTTGGTTGTAACAAGGATGACGACAATCCAAATCCTTCAAATCCTAATTTTATTCCATACCAAGAAGGTTTGACAACAAATTATATAACAATTAACAACATTACCAGAAAATATTTAGTTTATAGACCAACAGGAATGACAGCTGTAAATGCTGTTGTAATAGTTCTACACGGTGGCGGTGGACTTGGTATTGGAGTTTCAGAAATAGGCGCTCATCCATTATCCGTTTTTCGGACAATTGCAGACAATGAAAAGTTTTTAGTAGTCTATCCAGAAGGTTCACTCGACATTCAAGGAAATCCTGGATGGAATGATTGTAGAAGTGATGATATATCAGGAAGTCAAGGTGACGACATTACCTTTTTGAAACAGTTAAATTCAAAATTAATCTCAGAGTTAAATATTAATTCAAACAAAATGTTTTTAACAGGGACAAGTAATGGTGCTTTAATGACCTATTCTTATGCTTTTCAATTTCCTGAAACTATTAAAGCGATAGCCGTTTCAAGTGGGAATTTACCTGAGTTTCCTGAAAGCGGACTTTGTACAAATGGCTCTAATCTACCATTGCCAATCTTGATAACTCACGGAACAAGCGACCCTGCAATGCCAGCAAATGGGGGTTGTGTAGCAAATATTGGTGGCAATTGTAATCGTGGAAAAGTAATATCTCAAACTGCAACTTTAAATTATTGGTTACAAAGAAACGGTTTACAAAATATTACTCCGACTATATCAACTTTTAATGTGAACACAACTGATGCAGGAAATGTAGAAAAAAGAATTTATGGTGGCGCAAAACCTTTGGGTTACTTTGTTCTAAATAACGCTGGACACGCTGTGCCAAGTAAGACAGTTTATACCGATTCTTCACCTGCAAGTGGAATTCAAAATAGAGATATAGAATATGCGGAAGAAGTTTGGAACTTTTTTAAAGGAATTCCATAAAAACAGTACACAACAGCAGTTTGGAAAATGGCGGGTTCGATGCTAAATTGAACATTTGGTTTTCAAATGAGGTTTAGTGCTAAATTGAAAGTAAGTGGTCCGAAAACTCCCACTGCACCAACCGCCAAACCGCAAGTGGCAATTAAACCAAACGACACTTAAAAAGTCTAATTGAAATAAATTTAAGAAATAATGAGACAAATAATTTTACTTTTAACAGTTCTGTTTACACTTCTCTCGTGTAATAAAAATGACAACCCAACTGCAACTGCTGACAAAGCAAGTGAACAAAAAACAGTAAACCTCACAGTTGACGGAAACGAAAGAAGTTTCATAGTTTATCTTCCGAAAGGTTACAACAACGCAGGTAAAATGCCTATGATTTTTGCCATTCACGGAGGAAGTGGAACACCAGAAGGAATGATAAACATTGCTAATTTCAAAACTATTGCCGACAGAGACAAGGTTGTTTTGGTTTATCCAGCAGGAATTCAAAATAATTGGAACGATGGAAGACCAACAACACCAAATCAATTAGGAATTAACGATGTTAATTTTTTCAACCAATTGTGCGATTATATGATTGCAAATAATTCAGTTGACGGAACAAAAATCTATGCAACAGGTATTTCTAACGGTGGTTTTATGTCTTCGCGTTTGGGCTGTGAATTAAGTAATAGAATTGCAGCTATTGCGGTGGACGCTGCCACAATAGAAGCAACAACAATAGCCCCAAGCTGTAATCCAGGCAGACCAGTTCCCGCAATTTATATTCACGGAACAACCGACCCTCTTGTTCCTTTTACGGGAGGACAAATGACCACAGGTGGAACAGCAGGTGGAACTATTTTATCTCATTTTCAAGCCATAGACAAATGGGTAACAATTAATGGCTGTAACTCTACACCAACAATTACTGATTTACCCGACATTGCAAATGACGGAACAACAATAAAACAAAGGGTTTATTCGGGAGGTACAAACGGAAGCGAAGTAGTGAGTTACGTTGTTTTGAATGGCGGACATACTTGGCCACAAGGTTATCAATATTTGAATGAAGCCATTATTGGCAAAACAAGTCAAGATATGAATGCTTGTGAAGTAATTTGGACATTTTTTAAACGATTTAAACGACAATAAAAATTAACTGCCACTAACAGGGGTTTTGCAAAAAAGCGGTTTCATTGCTAAATTTGAACATTTGTGCTTCTAATTCCGCTTCTTCGCAAAGCTGTAAAACGTTATGACACACAATCATCAAAAGGATCAATATAACAGCATTACTTATTGGAAGATAACTATCTTGTGAGAGGATAGTAATTAGTCAAAAAGAAATTTATACTGGCGAAAAAGAGCTTACTTTTTAAAGTTTCCACCAGACTCATTGCTAAATAAAAACGATGAAATACCTCCTTATCCTATTCACACTTAGCCTATCCAATGAGAGCAATAAGAAAGAAATTTATGCATTTACCGCCCAGTCCAAGGTGAATGAATGGCGCATAGTCAACGATGATGTAATGGGCGGTATATCAGAAAGTTCTATAGCGCGCACTGCTGCCGGACATGGTCTATTTTCTGGTCATGTGTCCTTGGAGAATAACGGAGGATTTGCTTCGATACAATTGAATATAAGGATACAACTAGCTAAAGAACAGAAGTATATCGTGATACGAATAAAAGGAGATGGCAAAGCCTATGAATTTCGCATGAAGAGTGAAATCTCGCAGTATGAGTCTTACGTGCACTCATTCGCTACGTCAGGAGAATGGCAAACTATCAAATTACCCATAAGTGAATTTTACCCTCAGTTTCGAGGACGAAGATTGAACAGTCCCAATTTCAATTTTGATACTATTGAACAAGTTAGTTTTTTAATAGCGAACAAGCAAGAAGAAGACTTCAAACTATGGATAGATAGGATAGATATAGAGTAAATTTGAGTAAATTAAAAATGTCAATCATATAAAATCCACAATAGATGTCTCGAGAAAATCCATTTAAAAATATAGAGCCCTATAAAATTATTCCCAAAACTTATATTCAATCACTATTAAAGCAGCGTCCGAGAGATTCTAGCAAAGGGGATTATGGACATGCTTTACTAGTAGCAGGACATCAAGGAACAATGGGTTCGGCTGTCATTGCATCTAGAGCTTGTTTTCGATCAGGGGTGGGCTTATTAACTGTAAAAATCCCTAAAGAAGAGCGATTTATTCTTCAAACATCCATACCCGAAGCGATGCTCATTTTCAGTGAAGGGGTAAAAACGGATTATAATTTTTTCAATGCCATTGGAATTGGTCCTGGGATTGGTGTCAACCCTGAATCAAAAGATGTATTGTCCGAAATTTTAATGAATGGTAAAAAACCTTTATTGCTTGATGCCGACGCGTTGAATATTCTTTCAAAGAACAAAGATCTCATCCATAAAATTCCAAATAAAACCATACTCACACCTCATTCAAAAGAATTTGATCGGCTATTTGGAATACATGATAACATCGATGAGCGAATAGAAACGGCCTTTCGAAAAGCGAAAGAACATAATACTATTATAGTATTAAAGGGACACGAAACATTTATAACAAATGGAATAGATGGATTTTTCAATACGACAGGTAACGCAGGACTAGCGAAAGCTGGCTCGGGAGATGCCCTTTCTGGTATTATAACCTCATTTTTAGCCCAAAATTATGAACCCTATACTGCTGCAAAAATTAGTGTTTTCATTCACGGCCTAGCAGCAGATATAGCTATCGAAAAACAAAGCATGGAAAGTGTGCTTATTACGGATATAATTGAATTTCTAGGTGAGGCATTTAAGCAAATACAAGCTCCATTGAGCCATTAAATATTTACTAGTATTCCATTGAATAGCAGTCTGCATGATAAAATTTGTAAATAGTAGAACTAGTCCGTCTAGTTTGGTTAATTTTGCCATTCAAATATAATCTATGTTCAAATCATTACTTACTGCGCTATCCCTTCTTTTGATCACCCATCTATCTGCCCAGTCAGTCTCGGGTATGGTCCAGGATAGCAAAACAGGTGAGCCGATGGAACGGGTACTCATTGTAATCTTAGAACAAAAAAAAACCGTCCCTGTAGCTACTACCTATACCAATGCCAAGGGCCAGTTTAGCTTTGAGAATTTGAAATTTAAAGATCAAGAATTTACCTTGACTACCAAAATGGTGGGCTATACAGAATTTCAAGAAATCTATAAAACCAGCCAATTTCCGCTAAAAATCAATATAAAACTAGATCCCACAGCCAGCCAGCTAAAAGAAGTAGATATAGAAGGAACGAGAGCCCGAGTGACCATAAAAGATGATACCGTGAGCTACGATGCGAAAGCATTTAAGACCCATAAAGATGCCAATGTAGAAGACCTGGTGACTAAAATGCCAGGAATCACTCGAGAAGGTGGAGAGGTAAAAGCCTATGGTGAGAAGGTCCAAAAAGTATTAGTGGACGGACAAGAATTTTTCGGTGAAGATGCCAATATCGCTCTTAAAAACCTGCCTGCCGAGACGGTAGATAAGGTGGAGATATTCGATGCAATGAGTGATAGAAATGCCTTTACAGGCTTCAACGATGGGAATACAACCAAGACGATGAATCTCAAAACGAAACCTGGCATGAATAAAGGGAATTTCGGCAAAGGGTATGCTGGATATGGTACCACAGGCAGATATCAGCTAGGAGGGAACTATAACTATTACAATGGCTCAAAGCGCATATCCATGCTAGGTATGGCTAATAATATCAATAACCTTAATTTCTCTACCTCTGAGATAGTAGGAGCAATGACGGGTTCTAGCAATATGGGGGGAGTAGGTGGCGCTAATATGATGCGCGGAATGAGTTTCGGGATGAGTGTATCGGGAGCAGGAGGCCGCAGAGGTGGTTTCGGCGGACCAATGTCTAATTTTACGGTATCGAACCGCGATGGTATCAATGATGCATATTCCTTCGGAATGAACTATAATGACAAGTGGGGTAAAAACAAAAACACGACTGTGAATATGAGTTATTTCGGAAATAGAACGGATAACACAATGCTAGGCCAAACCAATCAAAGAAACCTGCTGGATACCTTAAACACATTGACTACAAATCAGAATGAGGGCAATACGGACGCTAATTTTAAGCACCGCTTCTCTAGTAGAATAGACGGTAAACTAGACCATAAGAATAGCTATATCTGGACGAATAAACTCAATTTCGGAGATAATAATGGAGTCTACAGAACAGAGGTGAATAACTTTTTCGAACTCAGCGGAGGTAGCTTGAAAAATATTAACCAAACTAGTACCATTTCGAGGTCTGTTGATTTTAATACTAACTTTTTATACAAATATGCTTTTAATAGAAAAGGTCGAACCTTTTCCCTCAACTCTATAGTAGATGTCAATTCCCAAAAAGGAAATTCTCTTCAAAATATAAATACAGAGCGCGGGGGTCTAACCAACATCTTTGGTCTAGATTACGTGACCAATCAGTGGACATCTACTTTTACCAATATTCTGACCTATACAGAACCTAGCGGTAAATATGGCCAGTGGCTCATCAACTATAGTCCATCTTTTACTAATAGAAGAAATGATCGTGAGGTCAGTACCTTTAATAATGCAAACCCTTCTCCTTTATTGGCAGATAGCTTATCCAATAATTTTACGAATAATTTATTTTACAACATCGGCGGACTGAGCTATCGATTACAATATAGCAAATGGAGAATTATGTTTGGATCTAACGTACAAAATATCAATTTTCAAGGTCAAGAGCGATATCCGGGTAATAGCCGCCTAGAGCGAAATTTCTTTGGCGTCTTGCCTTATTTCAATATTCAGTTCAATTCCTCCCCGATGAATCGATTGAGATTGACATACAATACCAATATGAATGTGCCGTCTATAAGTCAGATACAGCCGGTGCTCGATCTATCTAATCCGGTATCTATCTATAGAGGTAATGAAAATCTAACGAATGAATACAGTCACAATCTATTCTTTCATTATATGAAGCCAAATATAGTGAAGGGTACATTTCTAATTTTTGTATCTAATCTAAACTATACATCGAATAGAATTTCGAGCTACAGCTATACCGCTGTCAATGATACTACCATAGACAATATTGGGCTCAGAAGAGGAATCACCTACAATAAAAATGTAAATATGGATCATGCCTTTACTGGTTTCTTATTTGCCAACTATACGCTACCTATTAAGCCCTTAAAATCTAATTTTAGTATCAATGGAAATTATACCTATTCTCAGAATCCATCAACCATTAATCTTAGGGAGAATATGACCCGCTCGAATATGTTCTCCATAGGATCTATGCTATCGAGTAATGTGAGTCCTGATGTAGATTTTTCTCTGAGTTATAATCCCAAATACTTTATTAATACATTCAGTCTAGAAGGCTTGCCAAATAATAACTATTGGATACATACGGTAGCTAACAACATACGTCTTACTTTATTCAAAAACTTCGTCTGGAGTTATGACTTTTCCTACAACTACAATAGCCAAATAGATGCCGCTATTAATCAACATGTATTTCTCATGGGGTCTAGTCTTGCATTTAAGTTCTTAAAAAATAGACAACTAGAAGCTAAAATCAGTATCTTTGACCTACTAAATCAAAATCAAAATATCAGCAGAACCATCACTAATAATGCGATCATAGATTCGAGAGTCAATGCTATGAATAGATATGGAATGTTTACCCTGACCTATAGCATAAAGAAATTTCAAGGCTCTGACCCAGATAAAAAAGCAGGGGGATTTATGCAAATGATGACGCCAAAAAGCGACTAAATGAAGCGCAATAAAGAAGTCACTAAAGTATCAGATAGTTTTGACCAATGGTTGGACAAAAATCATTATAAGGAAAAGTCCCTCAATTTTAAAATAGCGGAAAACTGGCAGGAAATAGCAGGGAATACGATTCATAACCATACAGAACGAATTGATGTGAGGATTCCAAAAATTTTTTTAAAAGTTAATAATTCGTCTTTAAAAGAAATGCTCTACCATGATAGCCGCCTGCTCATAGATAAGATAAATCAATATTTGGGGCAAAATTGTGTCAAAGAGATTATCTTTACGTAATCTTTAACCTATTAATTAATGGTCTTAATCATTCACAAAAGGTATTATTTTTCTAATGAGATTTAAGCGTAACTTCTTTCTATTTAGTCTTTGTTTTTACTCCATCTCGCTATTGGCACAGACCTATGTGCATATAGTCACCGATAGAGATAATATATACAAAATAGCACGTATCTATGGCGTCACACCACAGCAGATACTAAAAATCAACAAGATGGACACTTCCAATCTAAGACTCATGGAGCATTCTATCTTGATAGTTCCAGATAAAAACTACCATGTCAATGGATCTGCTGGGAGAATGATTAAGAACCTACAGCACAGAATAGTTAAGGGAGAATCTTTGTATTCCATTGCCCGTAAATATGGCGTGACCGTATATGATATCCTAATGTTAAATCCGCACTTAAGCCGAGGAGCGCCTCTTCCTGCTGATGAAGATATCAATATTCAGGTGACAACCAATGCAGAATCACAATATAGCCGTCAAATCATCTATCTCAATGGTGATCTCTATAAATATAATCTAATAGAAGTAAGAGATACCGCGGAATACGAGCTAGTAAAAGAGTTTAACTCTACATTAGATGACAGAATAGCCTCTATCTATGATGCGCAAAAAGTCGAAGTTGCCTTCGATTCTTTTCCCTATCCTGAAGACGATAGTGACCTGATGACCAGACTCATATATCACCTCGTAAAAAATGGCGCGGATAGTACTGTTCATAAGCAACTATGGCTGGACTCTCTTTATGAGGAAGTATTCTATGTAGGCTCAGAGCTCAATGAAAAGAAAATCAATGCAGATGCGGTATTTCTCTCTCGTGCCTTTCATATTCTAGCTAAATTGAATAATGCACACCCAAAAAATGATTTACTATTTGGCATACGGAGTGCGCTCTATTATTGGTTAGAAAATTATTCAAAAGCTTCAATTATTGCAGACGAAGCCTTAGACCTCAATCCTAACTGTGAATCTGCTATCATAGTGAGAGCAGCTCTGGGTCAGACGGATAATCATATTTCCTATGCTAGAGAGTTATATAAAAAAGTGGAGAGTATGAGACCCAATAGGGATTTTATTACGTACAATTTAGCTACACTCCATTATTCTGAAAATGAATTTACTCCTGCCATAGAACTCTATAGTCAACTAGTGAAAAAAGAACACCGACTGGCTCCAGAAATTAACTTTAGGATCGGACACTCATATATACTCAATGGTAATGATGATGCAGGCTGTGAATACATTCGAGCCTCCGAAAGGCAGCTATTTCATAAGGCCTTATCTATAAGAACTAGGATGTGTAAGTAAAGGCCGAAAACAGCCTATCCTACATTTCTACGCAAGATGAAATTTCATTACTTTTCTTCACAAGGCAAGAGACTATACATTTCTCTAAATTTATTTCTAATCCAATCCTCTTCCTGTCTTCAAGATTTTACCTTGAGACTGCAGATCTCGCATGATTCTATCCATGATACCATTGACGAAGTCTTTGCTCTTGACAGAGCAGAATAGCTTAGTGAGGTCTATATATTCATTGACCGTCACCTTGAGTGGTATGGTAGAAAAATGTATCATTTCACTCATTGCCATTTTGATGATGGTCATATCTAATATGGGTATGCGCTCTGCCTCCCAGCCTTTGAGCTTGGGCTTGATGATTTCCATATATTCGAGATGCTGCTCCAGAGTTACTTTGATCAGGTCATAGGCAAAGTTTTTCAACTCTTTAGTCTCCTCTAGCCCGTATGATATCTCGAGGGGTCTACTCTCTATGATAGCCTTGATAGATCTCTTAAGTGTAAAGTGAACGAGGTCTGCATCTTCCTCTATATTGGCATAATAAGATTCTAAATAATCTAAAAGGTCTTCATTACTAAAAAGAATTTTTTTGAAAAATGCATTGTAAAGATTGTACTCTGTTTGTGTTTTTCTAGATAGAATAAATTCTTTGTACTCCTGTGTTTTCAGCAATTCCGCGAACATTTTCTTTACATACTCAGTCTGAATATACTGATCTAGTTTGTTTTTCTTGAGTAGTTTATGGAATTCTACATTGTTTTGGAGATAGAGATATAAATCTGCATCTAACAGGCTTGTATTGATATTTTTTTCTTCATCGGTTAGCAAATACATCTGACTTTGCTGCACTGAATACTCCTCTATATATTTAAATGTGAGGTAGAAATAATTGAGAAATATGAGATTGATTTCTATGACATCTTGAATACTTCTATCATAAACATTCTTCGCCCCTTCTGTATTGGTATCATTTAGCAATAGCTGACTATAAATGGCTTGTAAGACCTTAATTCGAATACTTCTTCTGCTTATCATAGTTGATTAATTAGCCATTGATTTTGATTTGGCTTGTTTTATTCGATCTTTCGCGATTGCCATAGCAGCTAGTTGTGGATTGATATGATCTTTTTCTGATTTGTTAAATATCTCTATTACCTTGTCATAAATTGGCTCTATAAAATGCATAGTTTTTTCCTTACTATACTCTCCTGTCGCTTCTATATAGCAGTTGATGACTCCGCCAGCGTTGATAAGAAAATCTGGAGCATATAAAATGCCTCGCTGCATAATGGCATCGCCATCTACTACCTCATCTTTCAGTTGATTATTAGCGGCCCCGCAGACCACTTTGCACTTCAATAATGGAATAGAACTAGCATTAAGCGTAGCTCCGAGCGCACATGGAGAATATACATCTACATCAGAGGTAGCTATATCATTTGGTGCCACCACCTGAATAGTAGAATATTTACTAGTGACTAATTCTAGATTAGCTTGATTTATATCGGCTATAGACACTATAGCTTGTTCACTCATCAAATGTTCTATCAAGAACTGACCTACGTGGCCAGTGCCCTGGACTGCTACTTTCACACCACTCAATGAATCATTCCCAGTTAGTTTTTTCCATGATGCTTTCATTGAAACGTATACACCGTATGCAGTAAATGGACTAGGATCTCCGCTACCACCTAGGTGAAATGGTTTTCCTGCCACGTGCTTGGTTTCTTTAAATATATATTCAATCTCTTTAGTAGAAGTGCCTACATCTTCCGCGGTGATATATCGTCCGCCTAGACTATTTACAAATTCACCGTATTTTCTCCAATACCTCTCATCTCGTTTTACATTATCATCGGCTAGTATGACAGCCTTACCTCCACCTAGATTTATGCCGCTGATAGAAGATTTAAAGGTCATCCCTCTCGATAGTCTCAGGACATCCTGCAGCGCGTCAGCTTCATTACTATATTTCCACACACGCGTACCGCCCAATGATGGACCTAATACTGTATTATGAATAGCAATAATAGCTCTAAGGCCAGTCTCTTTGTCAAAGCAATGCACTACCTGCTCATGCTCCATCTCATCGAGAATAGAAAAAAGATTTGATGTTAACTCCATTTGTTTTTTGAATTATGATATTTGATTATTGTTTGATCATTTAATTTTCATACTGAACTAATTACTTTGCCTAACTTCATAGTGGATTATAAATAAGAAATCAATAATTTCGCATTACTTTCATTGGAGTAGGATTCTAAAAGTACTTTTCGTCTTTCTTCTATTTTTTCCAAACTTTTTTCTTCACCCCATACCTCATTTATTTTGGCTAATATTTCATCTGGTGTATTCGCTATTCTGCACAGTAAATTAAGACCTGAATTCATCACCATCTTATCATTTGCTATTACAAATCTGCCCTTGTAGAGCGCATTGATTAGTTTATGCTTTAGCCCTGTAGCTTGAAAGGTAAAAAGAACATTACATTGAGCATTTTGAATGAGCTCATCCATTTCTTTTTGAGGTACATTAGCTTTTAATTTTATATTGGGATACGTCTTTATGAGTTCAATTAAACTAGATTTTGGTTCTTTGCCAGCTATTATGACATCCTTATCCATTTTTGAAAATACTGATTTGATAAGATAAACTGCTGCTTGGTGATTTTCTACTACATCTAAACTTCCATGGTATAGAATGTAGTTCCCTACTCCAGATTTTACCTTCACCTCTTCATTGAGATGAAATGGCGGAATAAAAATAGATTGCTCACAATACTGTTCCATATACTCAGCGTCGGCCTGATTGACGCTAAAAATTGTCTGCGCTGTATTGAGGTATTTTTCAAATAGTTTGAGCTTCTTACTCTCTACATTGAAATGAATCTTATGTATGAAGTTCTTATCCGCTTCACTGAGATTTTTGTAATAATCTGCTTCAATATTATGCATCCAGACTACTTTATTTCTGTTTTTCAATTGCGGATGTGCTAGGTAAAAACAAGTATGAAGTCCTTCGAAAATAATCGTATCATTATCTTCTAATAGATTGGATAGCAAATCATCAGAAGAACGAGAACTGATGATATATGGAATAACACTAAAAAATACTTTATATACTTTTTTTCTTGGATAATATATCACGCGCTCACAGTATTCATTAAGCACAGTTTGCTCATCTTTAGCCTTGTATTGAAAGCAATGCAGAGTTATAGTATAGCCTAACTTATGAAGAGATTTTATTTTGTAAAAAACATCTATAATACCACCGTAGACAGGTGGGTATGGTATATCAAAAGAAATGATATGTATATGCTTAGGCATTTTTATAGATAGAACACAGTTTTTCTTCTTGGTTTTCCCATGTGAGAAAAGATGCTGCAATATCAACATTTTTAAGCAAATCAAGATAGTTATTTTCAATAGAAATTACTCGATGAAGAGCTGATAAATATTCTTCTTCGTCTAGCGCATTGATTAAAATAGCGCAGTTATACTCTCTCTGAATTCTATAATATTCAGGAAAATTCATGGTTATAGGAATCACGCCCGCCTGCATGTAATCAAAAAACTTATTTGCTAGAGAGTAATAATAATTTAAACCCTTATTTTCTAAGAGATTAAGTCCAAAGCGAGCTTTTTGGGTATAACTTTTAAGCTCACCAGGTGTCAGCTTTCCTATGAATTCTACACGTTCATTGACTCCACATTGGGTCGCCCAATTTTCCAAAAATAGTCTATGATAACCATCTCCAATAATAACTAAATTATAACCTTCTAATTTTCTCATAGCCTGAATAGCAAGCTCTAAACCTCGACCCATATTCAGATCGCCTTGATATAGTATTAAATCTTCTTTTTGTGTAGCAGTGTTCTTATTTAATGAAAATGGGTAATTATAAATTATGTCTACCTTCCGATTATATTCTCGAGTAAATAAATAAGCTAGCTGATTGGATACAGTATACATTGATCGACATTGCGGAATTGCCTTCTTCTCGATCCACTTCCATATAGATATTTCAATCCTTCGGTCAGCTAATTCTGGCACTTCTGTAAAATACTCATGCGCATCATAAATCACCGGAATCCTTCTTAATCTTCCTATAATTATGTTAGGTAGTATCGTGTCTAAATCTACGGCACAGAATATCGTTGCCTTTTGTTTCAATAAATAGAAAAGTAATCGAAGATTGTACTCAAGATAAAAAAACTTACCCTTAGTAAACCATAATTTAAATCTATATGAATTAAAATCTCTACCATCTAGCTGATCGGGATGGCTATCCTTCTTAAGTCTCCCTATAATATGTACCTCAAATCCGCAACGAATAAGACTGCGAGCAGTCTTAAGCATACGCTGGTCATAGACTATATCATTGGTAACAGAAATGACAATTTTTTGCTTCAATTTATATCGTAGGTTTTAATGTAGGTCTCTATTTTTTGGAAAAAATCTACCATTTCATTCTCTGCCATTGTTATTTGAATAGGCAATACAAGAATAGCGACCTTCGCTTTATCCAATATATCCTTAAAATCTTTCATTTTTACGGCATCTTTCTCCGTAGTTAGTATTTGAGTAATTCCATTTTCTTGACAATAGATCAACCATTCGTTCAAATCAGCTTCGGTATATTGATAATGGTCTCTGTACTCATATTTCTTCTTAATAATGGTCCTCTCCTGGAGAATTTGATAAAAGGTATAAGGATTGGCGATAGCAGAGACTACAAGCACTTTGGGATTTAAAAATGCTTCGTCATTTGTTAAATTATCTTTTATGCCCATGCTAGATAAAGAAGTGTGAAAAACAGGTGCTTGACTATATCGAAGTATAGCCTCATCTGCTCTAGTCGTATCATCAGTGAGTGATTTTAGCTTAGACACTACTATAATATCTACTTTAGAAGCTCTAGACTTTAGATCTCGCAATCTGCCAGCAGGCAATAAGTAATCAACACAAAATATGCGATTAATATCCGACAATAACACCTGGAGCCCTCCTGCCAGTGATCTATGCTGCAAGCTGTCGTCTAATAATACAATTTTTCTGTCCGGATCTAAGGTATTTATATGGCGAATGCCGGCTACCCGATCATTAGAGACGAAAATACGAACCTTCGGCAGACGATGTTTCATCATAAGAGGTTCATCTCCTACCTCATCTGCAAGACTAGTTATTCTGACCTCTTGGATACCTCGACTTCTTCCACCATAACCTCTACTTAATATATACACGTTATATCTATCACTCAGATATTCCGCTATAAAAATAGTCATAGGCGTCTTCCCTGTGCCACCTAAACTCAAATTTCCTATCCTAATAATAGGTTGATCAAAAGAGTTAGAACATAAAAGACCTCTATCGTATAGCCAATGTCTAATCCAGAGAATCAAACCATATAACCATGATAGAGGTCTTAAAAGAAGAGAAAGAATTCTCATTCTATGTTTAATATCAATTCAGTACCATATTGTACTGATTCATTTTTTGTTGTACTTTTGCAGCCATGGCAGTGTCACCAGTTCTGGCAAGTATTTCCTGCATACCATTGAGTGAACTTAAGTAAAGTCTCAATTCTTCCTGGGCTACCTTCGCCTTCTTAGCATTATTAGGTCCGGTTATCCAGTCCAGATTAGCTGTACAATTCTTATATAAATCCTCGGAAATTAATTTTATATACTTCTGATTCTTAGCTATCGTAGCAGCTTGAAGTGCCGGTAAATCCACATAATTAATTGGCATTTTACTTGGTGGGATGTTCGTATAGAGATGGTTCAGCAGTTTATCTACTCTTTCAGGGTTATTATTGACCGCATAGTACATAGCTAAATTAGCAATAGCAGGTTTCATTCCGCCATTAAAACTAATTAGAGTATGCTCATCTAGTAAAATATCATTTTCTTTTATTTTTCCAAAATCATATTTAAATACTAGATTGTAGATCCTTTCTGCATCCATTGCTTCTAATCCATTGATATCAGTAGCTCCTGTAGGTGAAAACATGACTAGCATTCCTTGACTCATCAGATAGTTCTTCAGCCCTAAACCCGCCACAGACGGGTTAGAAGAAGCAAAACAAATTGGTCTTTCGTATAAATTATTGACTATAACATCTAACTGTAAAATAGAGCCTCTTGACATGCTAGAAGGCAATTGCAAATATACTCTAGTAGGAATCGCAGCTAACTTATCCTTAGGAACTAAAAATCCAGTTTGGGCTGCTTTAAATGGGTCTATATCAATATATACATTCGTTGTAGGCAGATAATTCTCTGCTGGATAATTAGGATTATACTGCACTTTGGCATTAGGGTCGTCACTCATCATAAAGGCTATAACATCTTTAAGAGCCATAGTATCCGCGGATATAGCTGATTGATTTAATCTGAAATAAGAGCGTTTATCTCCTTTTATTTTATCCTGAGGCATAGATAGTTTGACGGCCTTGCTTTCGTTCATTGGCAGTCTTAACTGGCTGATATATGCGTCTCCCTCTATCAGACTAGTATTAATTACTCGAACATCAGGTCGGATATTTTCAATTTCTTGCGCATACCATAGAGGATATGTATCATTATCTCCATAGCAGAATAAAATCGCATTAGGAGGACATGCCTCTAACATATTTTTAGCAAAAGCTAAGGTAGTGGATCTATTTCCTCTATCATGATCATCCCAACCTTGCGAACCCATGAGGACTGGAGCAGCTAATCCCATGCACAATGATACTGCCATAGATATGCTCGAAGACAACTTGTCTTTAAGCTTATTGTAAATAAACATAATCCCAAAAGGCAACCAGAACATCAAAGCCCAGTAGGACGGGGCATATACATAATCTCGCTCTCTAGGCTCCACTGGAGGCTCATTGTGAAATATAACTTGCATAATACCCGTAGCAAAAACCAGCAATAAAATAATAGAAAATGTTTTTTTATCGGACTTGTAACTATAGAAAAGACCTAAAATACACAGTAAAAAAGGTATCATATAAAATACATTGTGCGATCGAGTAGTTTTAGCCTCTGCAGGTTTATTTGATTGATCTAGGTTTGCATTACCCCAGAAGTCTCCTACCAATTTATCTATCATACCTATTCCCGATGTCCATCGACCATAGTCATTGGTAGCTCTTCCTTGATGATCATCAACTCGGCCTGCCGTATTCCACATCATATATCTAAAATACATAAAACCTATCTGATACTTAATCATATAGAGAACGTTATCTACAAAGCTAACTTTGTCTTTCACAACATATTGCTGCTGACCACTCGTTCCATTCATTTGCTGAGCTGTCTGCTCAGCCTGCTCGGCTTGACCACGTTCAAAGGTCTGAACCGAATTACCTGTAGCTCTGTCAATTATTTCAGACTTAGGATCTATCCATGCTCTATAAAAGCTCTTCTTATCCTCTCCCTCATGGCCTACACGAGGGAAGAATTTCTTCACTCTCGAAGGATATTTATATTGCTTATTCGTACCCACAAGTTCATATTTCTTGGTCTCATTATTCTTGACGTAAATATCACTTTTATCCTCTACTTCTTCTACTTCCTGCACATCATAGTAGTGTGGACCAAAAAGTAAAGGTCTATCTCCATATTGCTCTCTATCTATGTATGATTTTAAGGTAAGAAAGTTATCTGGCACATTCATGTTGATAGGAAGATTGGCATTCGCGCGAATAACTACCATGAAATAACTGGTGTAACCCATCAATAAAAACGCAAAAAATAAGACGACTGTATTTAAAGGAATTTTTGTGACATTTTCACTCCAAAAAGGGAAACTTCTTCTACCATCTGTCAATCTAATAATATAATAGAAAATAAAAATAATTATTAGAATTCCAACAATAGTACCTGTATAAAATGGGGTTTCAAATGAATTAACAAACAGTAAATCCATTTTGCCTAGAAAAGCGGACGTCATACTCAGCACTACCTTCATGACTACCTGGATTAAGACAACAGATATTACGAAAGATATGAACGCACCTAGCAAAGTTGGTTTGAATCTTTTGTAGTAAAATATGAGCGCAATAATTGGGAAAACTAAAAGTGAAAGCAAGTGAACACCAATGCTCATTCCTGTGCAAAGCGCAATTAATAATAACCAATAATCTGCTTTTGGACTATCGTCTTCATTCCACTTTAATATAGCCCATACGTTGAAGGCCATAAAGAAAACTGAAAAGGCATATACCTCTCCTTCCAATGCATTAAACCACATAGAATCAAGAAATGTAGCTCCCAATGCACCAATAAATGAGCCGTAGAGTATCAGATTAGATTTAACAGAAGTCATTTCCTCCCCCTGTTTCAAGAAAGCCTGCTTCAAGAGCATAACTGCTGACCAAAAGAAAAACAGAGTGCAGAATGCCGTAGATAATGCACTAAGGAAATTTATAGATTGAGCTACTTTAGTGATATCACCGAATGAAAATAGAGAGAATATTTTTCCTACAAGCATAAAAAATGGAGCTCCTGGTGGATGGGCTACTTGAAGTTTATAGGTACAACTCAAAAATTCACCACAGTCCCAAAGACTTCCTGTCTTCTCCATAGTCAATGTATAAGTAGCTAGGGCTATAAAAAAGACTAGCCATCCTAATATTTTATTTAACTTATTAAATTGATTCATTTAGCTTAATAATTTAAGAGCAATGGACAAAAATATAAAAATGAATGTTTCTACACCTATATTTAAACTAAAATATTCATTTTAAATTCAATATAATAAGAATTTATTATTATTTTTACAGTATAAAGTCTAAACTATGCCTATAGTATCAAGTAAAGGACTGGCTGCTTACACAGGCACCTTCGGTCCCAAAGAAGTTAAACATCTCCTTAGAAGAATTAAATTCGGCATCAATAGGCAGGATTTGATCACTTATAATGGAATGAACTTAAATCAAGTATTGAGTTCTATACTTGTTTTGACACCTGAACCAGCGCCACCTCTCAATCATTATGAGAGTATAATCAATCCAGCCTATAAAGAAGCCAGTATTCCTCTGGGAACTACCTGGGTCAATACAGCACCTCAGTTTCCTGAAATTAATTTTCATAAAGTAAACTCTTTTAGAAGCTGGCTAGCGATTAATTATTATAAAGACAATAGTATCACAGAAAAAATGGCGCTTTTTCTGCATAGCTTTATACCAATCTCTCACGATGTGAATGACCCACGTCATTTGTATAGAAACTATAAAATGCTTCGAGCGAATGCGTTAGGAAATTTTAAGACTATAATTAAGTCCAGCCTTCTCGATAGTGGTGTATTAAAATATCTCAATGGGGATGTCAATCAGAAGAATGCTCCGGATGAGAATTTAGCGCGTGAACTTCAAGAATTATTCACCTTGGGGAAAGGATTTACACCTATATACAACGAATCAGATGTAAAAGAAGCCGCAAAAGTTTTAACAGGCTATACCATTGACAGAACCACAGGGCTCGTCACATTTAACCCGAATCGGCATGATACCTCGAATAAAACGTTTTCTTCCTACTATAGCAATACAGTCATAACGGGAAAAACTGGGACTGCTGGTCAGGATGAGTTAGATGATTTGGTCAATATGATTTTTCTGAAAGATGACGTTGCCTTGCATTTTTGCAGAAAATTATATGGATTTTTCGTTTACTACGAGATAGATAGTACCGTAGAAGCAAATATAATTGTGCCTTTAGCCAATATAATGCGAAGCAACAACTATGCAATTCTTCCAGTGGTTCAAGCATTGTTCGCTTCAGAACATTTCTTTGATTTAGACAATTATGGTAGTCATATAAAGTCACCCATTGACTTTATATTTGGGCAGTTTAAAGAAATGGAAATTTCCCTGCCAGGAAATACAGATATTCTTCAACAATATGAAGTATACGCTGAGCTTTTTGTCGCTACTACCGTTTTAAAACAATCTCCCTATGACCCGCCTAATGTCTCTGGATGGGAAGCCTATTATCAGAAACCACTTCTTCATGAAAATTGGATAACGACGGATAGTATAGCCTATCGCAACAAATTTGCCGTATACTATCTAATTGGATACAATAAAAGAGGATATAAAATCCAAGCAGATATAATAAACTTTACAAAAGGATTTTCTAATCCTTCTGACCCCAATGTGCTGATAGATGATGCACTAAATTTTCTCCATACGATTCCCTCCAATGCAGATTTAAAAACCTATTTAAAAACAATACTGCTCTACGGTCAAGCTCAAGATTATTACTGGACCAATTCATGGAATGACCATATAGCAAGCCCTACAGATGCTGCGAAAAAGAAGCTTGTAACGGATTTATTATTCCTTTTTTATAAATATATTTTAGAATTAGCTGAATATCAATTGAATTAAAAATTAGAGATATGAAATGAGTATAAAAAAACAGTCATTTTTATGCCAAAAGCAAATGATTTATATTTATGTGAATTCCATAAGACCTTCAAAAAACTAAAAATAAACACATGAAAAGAAGAGATTTTTTAAATAAAACGAGTACTACCATTGCGTTGGGGAGTATTCTACCTGGTTTTAGTTTTTCAGCTATTCAAAAGGAATCCGCTTTAGCATCCCTGTTGGCAGGTTCTGCTGAAATCAATGACCACGTGCTAGTTATTATTCAGCTAAGCGGTGGTAATGACGGTTTAAACACCTTAATTCCACTAGATCAATACACCAATCTCAATCTGCATAGAGCTAATATCTTAATACCAGAAAACAAGGTATTGAAATTGAAAAACAATGATAAGACGGGACTGCATCCTGCCATGACTGGAATTAAAACATTATTTGATGAAGATAAAGTAAATTTTATTCAGAGCGTAGGTTATCCAGATCAAAATTATTCTCACTTTAGAAGCACAGATATATGGCTTACAGGATCTGATGCTAAGGTTGTGGAGAATTCTGGCTGGATGGGTAGATATCTCAATCATCAATTCCCTAATTATCCAGACGCCTATCCCACTGCCGATATGCCAGATCCATTGGCTATTCAGATTGGAGCTCTTGTATCACCGGGATTTCAGGGTCCTGTGCCCGGCCCGGGTATGCCTATGGCTATTTCCCTTACTAGTGATAAAGACTTTTATGATATAGTCAATGGCTCTCATTCTAACCCTGGAACCAATGCAATAGGTAAAGAATTGGCATACGTGAGGCAAGTAGCTGGTCAGGCCAAAGTATATAATGAAGCTATAAAAAAAGCAGCTAATAAAGTGACTCAGCAAGCGAGCTATCCTGCGGGTAATGCTCTAGCTGATCAGCTAAAAATTGTAGCCAAGCTAGTTAAAGGAGGCTTGAAGACTAAAATATATATGGTCAATATTGGGGGATTTGATACGCATTCTGATCAAGTAGATGCAGCAGACCACACCATCGGAAGTCATGCTAGGCTTCTTTCTCAGTTATCCGCTGCTATAGCCGCATTTCAGAATGATTTGAAATTCCTATCTATAGAGGACAAGGTTATTGGTATGACATTCTCTGAATTTGGCAGAAGAATAAAGTCTAATGGCAGTAATGGTTCTGATCACGGCTCAGCTTTACCTATGTTAGTTTTTGGCACGAATGTACAGAAAGGTATCATAGGAATAAATCCAGTAATTAACTCAAGTTTTACTGTAGATGATAATCTAGCTATGCAGTATGATTTCCGCTCAGTTTATGCTTCTATTCTGAAACAATGGTTCTGCATAGAAGATGCTCATTTAGCTACGATTTTGTTTAAAAATTATCAGACCATACCTATAGTTAAAAATTCTGCCTGTGATTCTAGTGTCTTATCTCTATACCAAGCAGAACTAGAAGAAAAGAGATTACAGTGTTATCCAAATCCATTTAACTCAACTGATAAAGTCAAAATCAATATAAACTCAAAAGGAGGACACAATTTAATAGAAGTATTCAATACGGAAGGGCGCTTATTATCTACCATATTAGATAAAACCTTAGCGCCAGGAGTCTACAACTATACATGGGAAGACGACCAACTTCCATCTGGATTTTACTATTGCAGATACCAAAATGAAGGGTACCAATCAGTGTTTACTTTGCAGAAGGTAAGGTAATCACATTCAATTAACGAAATGATGACCTACTGTCCACCCATTTGGGCCATTATCTGCTGATAATAACTCATGTACTGCTGAGCCATGGCAATATTGCCTTGTTGCTGATATATCTGGGCTAATAGCCTATATGGTTCAGGATTGTTTGGATTTTCTTCAATTAAATTCATCAATACTGACTGTGCATATGGTAGATTGCCACTTTGCAAATATGCATAAGCTAAATAGTTTTTCGCCATCATGTTTTCAGGAGAAATTTTAAGTGCATTACTAAGTGATTGAATTGACTCATTCACCTGATTTGAATTCAACTGAGCAAATCCTAAATTTGTCCATGCAATTTCATTATTCGGATCATACTGGAGTGCCTTGGATAAATACTCCATCGCTCTAGGGAAATTCTGACTATCTAGAGCTTTTTTGCCATAGTAATCATTTCTATCCGTGCGCTTAACAATAGCACAAAGTGGCACTCCATCCACATCAATTGTTTTAACAGTTCCCTTAGGAGGGAAAGAAATACCATTTTTAACTAAATCATCTTGAATCAATTGGGTAGTCACTATGTAGTAATCCCAATCTGAATTATCTCGTTCATTATATCTTACATAATTAAGAACTTGTTTGGGAAATTCTTTTTGAATATAATAATCTCCCAAAATAGTGGCATAGTTCAATGCAACTTTTTTATCTTTTAATTGATCGCCTTCTAGTTTAATAAGCTCCTCAACACCTTTTCTGATAGTGACTCCAAAGTAATCCGTTTCATATTTGCCTACAGCATTCTTGACTCCTCCACTGAATGAATTAAAATAAACGGACTGATGCGGATGGTTAGCAATCATGAACTTTAGTGGGAGAACTAATCCTATGCCTATTAATGCATATATGGCATATTGACCGTTTTTTGAATTAATCCTATCCAGTAATAACTTAAAGCCAACAGAAGCCAAAATTACAAATGAAGGGTAAACAAATGTAGTATGTCTCCAGCCGTTGTACATCCCAGATTTCTTATATATGATATAAACTATAGGGAAAAGAAAAGTGAATAAAACCATCAAACTATATTTTCTAATCTCTTTATCTTTAGTCATAAAAATCAAGATTATTCCAATGATACCGCCGATGACAATTATTTCCGGCACAGATATGCTGATCCATTTGAATACATAACTAGCAGGTATTTCCATTGAAGAAATCTTAGCTCCATTGAAAAAGGTTTTAATTTGATAGGTTTGGTTTGTAAAAAAATCGAGGGCATGCAATGGATTTTCTATTGGCGATACCAAGCCAAAAGGCCAAAAAATAATTCCTAGAATATAACTGCCTAGAATGACAATCCCAGCCCTCTTTAAAAGAGGTTTAAAGGAGTCTCCAAAAACTTCCGATTTCAATTCTTTATTTGTAAATATCTCGAATAGTAGAAATAATCCCATATAACCGAAAAGTAGAAGTCCGCCTACCCTACTTCCTAAGGTAAGACCAAAACCAACTATTAATCCTAAAATAGTTTTATTGGACGGATTCGGTAATTCTTTGCACAATCTAAGAATGAAATATAAGGACATGACATTAAAAGCAGCATAAGAAGGGTCCTTGAGGTTATTCATGGCGTCTCCAAATAGTCGCGGTGATAAAATTATAAACAGCAGTGCTATCCATGCCGCTAAATTACCTGCAATCAATCTAGCTGTGATGACTGTAAAGAAAATCAATAAAACAAAAACCAAGGATGCCACAATATGCCTCACTTCAAATTTACTTTCAATATTAAAAACATCTATTATCGCTCCTGACAATAAATCTATAGAGGGTCCATAGCAATGAAGCTGACCCCCATCACCTGTATTAATAAACAAGGCTGAAGTGTCTTCTCCCATAGTTTTGAAAAAAGACCAAGAGGATTGGCCATAAGGTTCATAGAAGCGCTCGTCTCCTGAAATACCATAGTCTAGGCTTAGAAATGCAAAAACAAAACAGAGAACAATTGAAATAATCCCAATAGATTTTGAGTCTAACATTAAACTACTTTTTATACTCATTTTAAAAAATTTAAATCTCCTTTTGTTAAAATAAAATTAAGGTAATTCCTCTCATATTCTGGATTGTTATTAATTTCCTCATAGCTCAATTTTATCAATTTTCTATTTTTGGTATCTATTTTGTATATATAGAAGTCGAAACTTTTTAATAAGTCAATATACAAGCTTGGTTCTATTCCCAAATTTCTCAATCCTGTAGTCCAATACTCTGAAAAAATAATAACATTAGGATTATTTGATAATAGTTTTTTCATACCCGAAAAGGCATAAAATTCCGCTCCTTGAATATCTATTTTTATTATGTCTACTTTTTGATTTTCAGGTAAAAAGTTATCTAAACAAATCGCTTGAATTGATGTCTGACCATGCTCTGTCTTTTCTTTACGTATTTGGTGATTGCCAGAATTCAATGAATGTGTTTCAAAAAATATAGTTTCTTCTTTATCACTCACAGCGTAAGGTACAGGATCTATATTCTTAAATTCATTTTTAAGAATATTCTTTTTCAATACTTTGAAATTATCATCATCCGGTTCAAACGCTATAATTTTACCCGCATCACCTATAATGTTTGAAGCTGTCAGAGAATAAACACCCATGTTGGCTCCAATGTCAAGCATAATTTGCCCGGGTTTAAGACATGAATAAAAAAGGGACATTTCATATCCCTCTAGCCAACCAAACTTCCACAGATAAGCGGCTACCATTCTATCCATTGAATTATAATAGACCTTTACTCCTCGAATGATAACATAAAAGGGAAATAATACTGCGAAAAATTTATTGATACTTTGAAGTATATTTTTCATTGACTATTAATATTTCTTTTTCTAATTATATTTTTTTAATTTCAATAGTGGCAAACATATTAAATCTTCTACTCGACACTTGTTTTTCTATATACATTAAAAATCCAAACATAAAATTGGGTACCAAAGATTTCATAGAAACACCCCCACTAAGGAGATAAGATAATGGGGAATGGTAACGAATATTTGTAATTTGGAGATCAGGATAAAGTGAATGAAATTTAGCGTAATCTCTTTCGAAAACAATAAAAGGAAGTGCTTGATTGGAACTAGATAATGGTCCATGAGATTCAAACTCCCAATTGGCGGTAACGTCAAAAGGTTCGTGATGGAAATTGCCGTTAATAAATCTGCTCCACAAGCAATTATATGGCTCTACCATAACAATCTTACCCCCAACAGGCAAAACTCTCATAGCTTCGTTTAAAAACAATTTGCAATCAGGGATATGGTGAAAAACATTGACCATTACTATCGCTCCAATGCTATTATCCTCATATGGCATATTTTCAGCGGCAAAAGTCATGTCGCAGACTTTCAAAGGCATTATATCACTTGTGATTACTTCAGGATAAATATCCTTAATAAAACCACCTCCAGAACCAATCTCAATAATTTTATTAATAGGTAAATTTTTGACCCTAGACATTAAATCCGCATACCATCTAAGATAGATTTTCTTTAGAAAAGGTTTTGAAAGAATGACTTCACGATGAACCAAAGTCGTATTCGGATCGTCTAAATCAAATTTATCTGAAGTATGATTTAAAGCCAATACCTTTTTAATTAAAGAAATCATGAATTTGCACCCTGGATTTGATCAATAATTTGTTGAGTAATTTCTTTCAACGAATATCTAATATTCCATTCTGGGTAGTCTGTTCGCATTTTTTTCAAGTCTGATATATAGCAGATATGATCTCCAATGCGATTATCATCCGATAAGGTATAACTTAATTTTTTACCTGATAGTTCAGCAATTAGATTGATGCATTCTAAGACGGATGCTGCATTATCTCTACCACCGCCTAGATTATAAACCTCTCCAGGTTTTGGATTTTTTATAAAACACTCGAATGCCTTGACTACATCCTCGCTATGAATTTGATCGCGAACTTGCTTACCTTTGTAGCCAAAAATAGTATAGTGCTTACCTGTAATAGCACATCTAATTAAATAATTTAGAAATCCGTGAAGTTCTACACCGCTATGGCTTGGCCCAGTAAGACAACCTCCGCGAAAGCTCACAGTTGGCATATTGAAATACTTGCCATATTCTTGCGTCATAATATCTGCCGCAACTTTAGACGCACCGAAAAGGCTATGCTTCGTACGATCTATTCTAAAATCCTCTGCAATACCATGATAGTATACTTTATCAGCATAATCCCAACGAGTAGGTGTCTCCATCAGGTTTAACTCATTAGGAGCATCGCCATATACCTTATTTGTACTCATAAATACAAATGGAGAATCAAAAGAAAATCGTCGACTGGCTTCTAATAAATTCATAGTACCTACTGCGTTAGTATCAAAGTCTTCAAATGGCATTTTGGCAGCTAAATCATGTGAGGGCTGAGCCGCACAATGAATAGTGGCATCTGGTTTGACATTCTTGTATAAATCAAGAACCGCTTCCCTTTGGCGAATATCGACATCATAATGGGTAAAATTTATTTTAAGATCTTTCAATAGATTGAGATTCCATGTAGTATCCCCACCTTCTCCAAAGAAAAATTTTCTTAGGTTACTATCTACGCCTATGATTTGATGTCCTTGCTTACCAAAATAGCGAACAGCTTCAGAGCCTATTAATCCACTGCTTCCAGTTACTAATATTTTCATTCTTACTTTATTAATTAGTGAAATTTTATCTTATTCAATGCGGCCCAACACATTTTGAGCATAATAATACCGTTTTGAATCCGACCTGTCATTTTTGTCTCGCCATATACCCTTTCATAATAATGAACAGGTAAGTCAATGATTTTTAAATTGAGCTTAGCGGCACTAAATATCAACTCATAATCACCCCATCTATCGGTTAAACCCCATGTGCCTCTCAGTTTTTTTATTCTTTGATAATCTCTTCTCCACATGACCTTAGTACCACATAAAGTATCTTTGATAGGTCTATCTAATATATAACTAAAAGCTATACTAAAGAACTTATTACCTATAATATTAAAGAGTTTCATTGCATTATTATGCATTGGATATACCAGCCTAGATCCGTTTATAAATTCACCATTACGCTTAGTGATAGCTTCATAGAAATAAGGCAATTCTTCTGGAATCACCGTTAAATCTGCATCTAAAATCAAAACAATGTCACATGCGGCTAAATCAAATCCAGCCCAAACATTTTCAGACTTGGAAATACCGGGTCCATTGTATAATTTGATATCTTTATCAGGATATTTTGCTATCATCTCTCGCACCTTGTCAGCAGTTCCATCCGTAGATTTATCGTCTCCAAATAGAATCTCAATATGAGATCCAAACTTCGGAATACGTGTAACAGCATCTTCAATATTACCTGCTTCATTTCTACATGGAATGATAATAGAAACTGAATGCTCTTTAGGCTCAAAAGCTTCTTTTCGAGCAATGGTGAAATTCAGCATAGTTAACCTACGAAGAATCGGTAATCTAGCTAAATACTTATTTAAAAACCACGATAAAACTGGAATATTAAATGGAAATAGGATTGATCTATAGTTAATTATTTTTTCAAACTGACTCAACTCTAGAAATGAGTTTACATCTTTTTCACTAATCCAATTATGCAAATTCTGAGGAATTTTCATTCCGGTCTTTTCGGCCAATTTTACTAGTGGATTCCAGAGATAATTGTAATTTAAAATTATGACTCTAGTCTGTTCGGTTGAATGTAAATAAATACAATCTAAAACTGCTTTTATATCTACTACATCTTCTACAGATGTGACTAATATATAATCAAAAGTTCTGTCTAAACTAAAATTTTCTACAGAAGAATGAATAAACTCAATATCTGAATATTCCTTCTTAGCTTCATAAATTAAATTTTCACTGTCATCAATACCAACTTTCTCACTACACTGAAGTCCATTTAAAATATCTCCAGTACTACATCTAAGATGCAAAACACTCGTGTTAGGCTCAACAATAAAATTTAGTGTATTTAACACTTGCTTATAGTAATATGAATTTGTTTGAACCCACTTTTTACGTTTAAAAGCAATATTGTTGTTTTTTTCTCGAATTGAATCTCGAAGGTGATCTAAATAATTATGTTTTATCATGCAAATTTAATATCCATTGAAAATGTTTCTAATTTTCTATTTTTTTTAGTGTTAATTAGAATTTGTATTTTTCTAGTTTAATGTCTTTTTTAACTACAAATGATACATGTACAAACTTAAGAATTTTGATATAAAAGCCATGTAATAATTAATTTCCGAGTAAATATATTTATCTAATTTTAAGGTTTAAATTTGTAATTCGTTATCAATTTAACCAATTTTTTCTATCATTAAATCTCCTAAAACATAGTTAAATTAACTATAAAAGAACTTTACACCTTAAATTTTCAGCGCTATTTTCGCGTTTTAAAATTTAAAACCTAATCATGAATAAACATAAATTTTTCGGTTTATTAATAGTTATTACCACTCTAATTCAATGCCAGGCCAAACCTAAGGAAAATCAGCTTGCCGAGAGTGGTAACTACAAAGAAATCACAGAGTTAATAAAAAATTCAGGCCGAAATACAGGAGGGCTCAGCTTTGTAAGTGCTGCTGCACTTTCAACGCCCTGCGTAGTTCATATCAAGACTAGAATACAAATCATGGTTCAATATCAAGATCCATTTCTTGGCTTCTTTGGTTCTGATTTTTACAGACCGAGGACTCATAATCAAGAGTCAAGCGGATCTGGGGTCATAATCTCTTCGGACGGCTATATTGCTACGAATTATCATGTGATTCAAAATGCTACAGAAATAGAAGTGACACTCCGAAACAAAAATAACTATAAGGCGAAGGTCATAGGAATAGATAAAGATACTGACTTAGCATTAATTAAAATAGAAGAAAACGAGCTGCCTGCCATGCAAATAGCCAATTCAGATAGCGTATTGGTAGGAGAATGGGTACTAGCGGTAGGAAATCCATTTAATTTAGAAAGTACTGTAACCCAAGGCATTGTAAGCGCCAAAGGTAGATCTCTTAATTTAGGTAAGGAAGGAGGTGCCCCAAGTCAAAATCCCATCCAGTCATTTATACAAACCGATGCCGCAGTAAATCCAGGCAACTCAGGAGGCGCACTAGTAAATCTCAATGGAGAACTTATAGGAATCAACACCGCTATTTCCTCCCCTACTGGAACCTATGCTGGTTATGCGTTTGCCGTGCCATCCAATATAGTCAAAAAAGTCATTGAAGACATTAAAAAATATGGCAAAGTACAAAGAGCTTTTTTAGGCATTCAGTCTATTCCATTGACGAGCGAACTGGCGAAAAAACTCAACTTACCGTCCCCAAATGGTGTACTCATTAAGAACGTATTTGAAGGGAGTGCAGCAGATGCTTCTGGTCTCAAGGCCAATGATGTTATAACCAAAGTTAATACTATGTCGGTGAGCAGTTTCCCAGAATTACTCGAACAGATATCGACTCATAGGCCTGGGGAAATGGTAAAATTAGAATATATTAGAAATGGTTCACAAGCTTACACTGATGCTATCCTTAAAAATGAGTTAAATACAACTGAGATATTAAAAGCTAATGAAACGTTCGCTCATAAATTAGGTATAAAAACACAAGCCTTAACAGCACAAGAACTCAATACATATAGAATCACAGGTGGTCTCAAAGTTTTAAAAATAGAGCACGGCGTGATAGCAAAATCGTCAGATATGAAACCTGGTTTTGTCATAACGAGTGTAAATGATCTGGAAGTAAAAGCCGAAACCGATTTGTATAAAATATTAAGTCAACTGCAAAGTAATAAATTAATCATGGACGGATTTTACCCTAATAGGCCTTATATAGTTCGTTATGAGATTTTACTATAGATAATACCGCATAAGAATTAGTGTCAGTCCAAAAAAATTAACTAAAAACTATTTTTAGCGCGGTATTGTAGTATAAATTGGTTGGTTTTTATATACTTTATGATGTGGTATAACTCTATTTGCCGTTATCTTTGTAGCTTAATTTATTATCTGATAATCTAATTCATGTTTTTTCAAGTATTTAAGTCAAAAATCCACCGAGCAGTAGTCACACAGGCAGATCTAAACTATATAGGTAGCATCACGATAGATGAAGACCTCATGGATGCAGCCAAGATATATGAAAATGAGCGTGTACAGATAGTCAATGTCAATAATGGAGAACGTTTGGAAACTTATGTCATCAAAGGAGAGCGAGGCAGTGGAGTAATATGTCTCAATGGTCCTGCAGCCAGAAGAGTGGAACCTGGAGATCACATTATAATCATATCATACGCCTATATGACCCAAGAAGAAATGATGAATCACACTCCAGTTATGATCTACCCTTCGCAGCCTAATAATCAATTGAACTAGCCTTCGTGAAATTTAATTTAGGGTCTATAATCAAATTTACCATTTCTCTAGCTTTGGGGTTAGGGCTCGTTTGGTTTTTAAACAGTAAAATTACTGCGGAGCAACGAATCCAGATCATAGAAGGATTAAAAAACATACAACCTTGGCTCCTTGTAGTTTCCATCTTATTGGCAGCCTTAGCCTGCGTGATAAGAGCATTTCGTTGGAAGATGCTACTAGCCCCTATGGGCTACCAGCCCAGAAATTCAACTCTAATTTCATCCATTTTCATCATGTATCTTGGTAACCTTATCTTCCCACGACTTGGCGAAATACTGCGCTGTTCTGTGCTTCTAAAAGAAGAAGATGTCCCTCTAGATAAGGGCATAGGAACTATGATCACTGAGCGATTGGTCGATGTGTTTGGTTTAGGAATCTATTTTGTTTTAGCTCTCCTATTTGAATATGATAGATTTTTTGAGATCTATTCTAAATACAATGCCATGAAAGGAGAGTCCAGTTATTTGATTCCTATCTTATTGCTCGTAACAATGTTCCTTGGTGCCATTTTGATTTGGCGAGTGAGTAAATTAAGGCAATTTATACTTGAGAAAATACATGGTGTCTTAGAAGGGTTAAAATCCATACTGAAACTAAAGAGTCCTATCTTATTTATTCTATACAGTTTAGCCATTTATTTTATTTACTTCATCAGCACCTATATACTGTTTCTCGCATTCTCAGAGACCACTCCCCTCAGCTTAGGCTGTGGTCTTGTAGTCTTAATTGCAGGCACATTAGGTGTAGGACTCACACAGGGTGGTATAGGCGCCTATCAAGTACTCGTAACCTGGACACTAGAGCTCTATGGAATTTCTACTACTACTGCTCAGACCTATTCATGGGCGGCATGGATTTTGCCTACTACTGCACTCGTCATATTCGGCCTGATTTCATGGATTTTCCTTTTGAAGAGAAGTCATGGCAAAATCAACTAAATTTTATGCCATATGGCGCGGACATAAACCTGGTGTATACGACACCTGGCTAGAATGCAAAGCCCAAATAAATGGCTACCAAGGGGCGCAGTATAAAGCATTTCCCAACAAGGCTCAAGCAGAACTAGCTTTGAAAGATTCTTACTGGAAACATATACAGATAAAAGAAAAATCAGTAACAAAGACACCAAATATCCATCCTAATACCCTAATTAAAAATAGTATCTGCGTAGATGCTGCATGCAGCGGCAATCCAGGCATTTTAGAATATAGGGCTGTGGACACAGTAACAAAAGAAGAAATCTTCAGACGGGGACCATTTCCAGAAGGAACAAATAATTTAGGGGAATTTTTAGCCCTAGTGCACGGTATCTCTTATTTACAAAAAAATAACCTAACTAAGTCGATATACTCAGACAGTGCTACTGCGATCGCATGGTTTAGAAATAAAAAAGTTAAAACTAAGCTAGAGCCCAATGAAAAAAACAAAGAGCTACTAGCACTAGTCCAGAAAGCAGAGTCTTATCTGCATAATAATACTATCAGTATAGAAGTACTGAAATGGCCTACAGAAAGTTGGGGAGAGATACCCGCTGATTTTGGAAGAAAATAAAGCTAGTTAGAACTTTAAGAAAAATATCTTTGTTAGACATCCAAAAGAGATTCTGGTCATGAATTATAAAAAAATAGAAGAATACAATCCAATTGCTTTAGATTTAATTTCTGCAAACATTAAGTCTTCTCTTGACGCCCTTGGAGAAGATTCCACCAGAGAAGGTCTTGAAAATACCCCACTACGCGTAGCTAAAGCATGGAGTTTTATGACTCATGGCTATCAATTGAATGCTGTAGATATTTTGCAATCAGCTATTTTCAATGAAAGTTCGCAGGAAATGGTTATCGTAAAAGATATAGAGCTTTATTCGTTGTGCGAACACCACATGGTTCCTTTTTATGGAAAAGCACACATAGGCTATTTACCCAATGGAAAAATAACAGGTCTTAGCAAACTGGCTCGTGTAGTAGATGTCTATTCACGAAGATTGCAAGTTCAGGAACGCATGACTATACAAATACGAGACGCAATTCAAGAAGCATTAAACCCGCATGGAGTAGCTGTGGTGATAGAAGCCAAACATCTATGTATGATGATGCGCGGCGTTCAAAAACAGAATTCATCTACAGTCACTTCTGCCTTTACCGGACCTTTCTTAGAAAATTCTTCTACTAGAAGAGAGTTTATGAATCTTATTAGTCATAAGTTGTCATAGTATTAAATAAAAAAAGCGTTTGAAGCTCTAGTTCCCTCTAGAAGAAACCTCTGGTGTCGAAGCAATAGACTCGATAGATTTCTCTACCTCTCCACTTTTTTCAGACAGCTGGACTATTTTATTTGCTAATGATTGTAAAGATTCATTATCTAGCGATTTGATATTGAGAATAGAATCTACCATTTGTTGATTGAACTTAATCTCAACGACCTCTTGATTGAGAATGCTATCTTCGACAGGTATTTTGCTTTCCAGGCGATTTACTTTTTCCTTTAGCTGAGATAACTTAAATTTGGCATTGGATACCATCATGCTATTACTAGAGTCTTTTCTGTATTTTTTAAAGACTACAAATACAGCAGCTATGTTTATGATGACAAAGAGCAAAAAAGCTACTAAATAAAATTTTTTATATTTTCCTTTCATCTTTTTAGTTAAAACAAAAACGGAAACCAATTAAAAAAGGCTTCCGTGTAAAAAATTTAGTAGCGGGGACACGACTCGAACGTGCGACCTTCGGGTTATGAGCCCGACGAGCTACCTACTGCTCTACCCCGCGATATGGTTGCAAAGATAAGTATATTTTATAAACTTGCAAATCTATTCCATAAATAGTTTGGTTAAGCTTTGTAAATTAAAGGATTTGTTTAGATTCATGAAGAGGCAATTAACCCAAAATCAGTGCCGTACTTAAGGCACTGATTCTTAATTATCGCGCGTGCGGGATTGTATTTTAACTTTTAAAATGTAAAACAAAATCTATCAAGGTGTTAATTCCACTTAACGCATCAATCTTCTATTCAAAGTAGAGTTTAATATTTATAGCAGTTAATTATCTCACTTAGTTCGTAATCCTTCGTCAGAGCCTAAAGCCTAATGTGGAATTAATATCTGATCATTTGCGTTATATAAAGGTATGCCTGAATAGGAGCTAACAGAATTTAGTTTATAACATGTTGAAAATAAATTCTGTAAAAATCACTCTAAATACATTACTTTTATAACTGGCAATTATGTTGCCACATATACAATGAACAAGAAAGAACAATTAGAGTTTGAAACCCTCCAAGAATTGCTAAAACAATTCGAGTTATCGCTTGCTCAAAGCGAGACTATAAGATTTACTGAAGACGAATTCGAGTCCATCATACATTATTATTTACAAAATAATCAAGCTCAATTTGCGCTAGATGCCAGTGAAATGGCCCTCATTCTTTATCCATTCTCCTCCGAATTTTGTCTGACCAAGGCCGACGCTCACATAGAACTAGGAGAGCTAGACCATGCTGAAGAATATCTAACCAACAACTTCAAAATAGATAAAACAGACATAGACCTTTATATCATCCTCTCTGAGGTACATGTATTGCGCAACAACTATGACAAAGCTATAGAAATTTGCAAGGAAGGAATAGAAGTATGTAGAGAAAATCTAGACGAACTCTATCTTCATTTGGCAGAAATATACGACCACCAAGGCGAGTATGAAGAGGTCATACCAAATATAGAGGAGGCTATCAGACTCAACCCTGTGAATGAAGATGCACTATACTTATACTCAATTACTATGTCTATATTGGACAAAGTAGAGGAAAAAATAGTATTTCTTCAGTCTTTGATAAATGAAGATCCGTTTAATGATGAAGCATGGTATTTCATAGCAATATCTTACAGAGAACTAGGATTGTATGAAAAGGCTATTGAGGCCCTAGAGTATATAAATGCCATAGATGAGGAGATCAATGTGCTAGGCGATATGGCACAGATATTTTATGATTCGGGCGAGTATGTGAAGGCATTAGACTGTCTGAAAGAATTGGAAACAGATGAAGACCTCGAAAGTATAGACTATCAGACGATGGCGAAATGCTATAGAGAACTAGGCAATTTCCATAAAGCAAAGATATTCTTCAAGGAGGCGCTCAGTATAGATGAATCCAATGAAGACCTGTATTATGAACTAGCTAATATCTACTATACTGAAGGTAAATATCAGGCAGCACTCTCTCTTATCAACAAAGCATGTGATAAAAATAAAGAGCTAGCCCATTATCTAGAATTAAAAGCAGATATTCTCATTGGAATGGACAAACTAGACGAGGCTTGCGAGCTCTATAAGAATATAATTCTGCTCAACCATTCTACCTCTTATTACATCAGCAAATTTGCCTATGTAGCCGCTCTAAAATTTGGGTTAGAAGATGCTCTAGAATTAATAGATAAAGGTATAGAAGACAATCAACACCCAAGTTTACTCTACCATAAGGCTATTCTCTATTTCATATTCGAAAAAGAGGAGTTGGGCTTTAAGGCCTTTGCTACAGGATTAGAGCACGACTTTTCCTCCCATACTATTCTATTTGAAAAGCTGCCCGAAATGGCAGAAAATAGCGTCATTATTGGTTTGATTTCTGATTTTAAAAACTAACCGCCTTTTACGAATTAGAAAAGGCGATCAGCTCATTATTTAAACCGAAAAACTATCACGGGGTTAAAAACTTATTTTCCCACCTATATACATTCTTCTCACATCCATAGGTCCCCAAATCATCCCGGCGTCGAACGATTTGAGATTGGTGTTTTCAAAACTCTGAATGCGGTCATACTGATTGTAGGCAAAGATATTTTCCGAACCTATGTAGAAATCCATGCGATCATTCGGCACATAGTTTATCTGTGCATGTACTATCGGATACCATGGAGAAAAACTCTCTGAAGCTAAACTCATATTGGGTATTCGAGAGCTTCCATTGACTAAAAGCGTCGTAGAAAATCTCCATTTTTCCTCCGTGGAAACCCAATAAAGATTGGCTAAAAACTTATCGGTTTTAAGAAGTGGAAGAAGTTTTTCCTTTCCATCATAAACCACTAAAGTTTGATCATTTTTATAGGAAAGCCTCAAACTCCAGTTCGCATTTATTTTCATATCATTATCTATTTGAAAACTTTGAGCGCGACTCTTTTCCCGGAGATATTCTATTTTCAAAAGCTCAGGAGTTTCTAGATTCATTATGAGTTGGTTCTGAAAAAGCGTCAGAAAATAACTTGCATCGAGTGTGGAAGCCATACCAAATAAATTATAACTCAATCTATAGCTAAAACCTCCATTAAAGGCTCGCTCTGCTTGGAGATTGGAAGGTAGTTGAACAGTGCGGTTTGAAATTAAAAAGCCGAACGCTTCTGTCAAAATAGTGGGCGTTTTGAATCCAAAGCCTCCATTGAATTTGAAACTATGCTGCTCTGTTGGCGCGAAGATAAATGTGGCTCTTGGTGATAAAAAGAATCCAAGCTCATTATGATAATCTCCGCGAACTCCCAATATAGCTGTCATATCATCCTTCTTTCCCGTCCATTCTGAAAAAGCACCATTGACAATTTCTCTCTTACTGAAATGCAAACTTCCAATTTGTTCATGCTCATTATTATACAAAGATTGGAAACCAAGCTTTATTTTCGAATTTTCACCATTCAAATTGGTATAATAAATTGGGGAAATACTCGCATAGACTTGGTCATTATTGATAATTCTCGAAGCAATGTCTCCATTTTGAGTCGCAAAATTAAACTTATATAGGATAGCAAAACTAGACTCCTTATCTGTATTTAATTCCCAACCAGTTTTGAACTGGGCTTGCAGCGTTTTGTGATTTTGATTGATGACATAATCTGAACCCAAATGGCTAATATGATGCGAATGATCTATCTGTCCAGATTGACTTTCATAGGAAGTTCCTTGTAACGTAGCTTGAAATCTAAATCCGCTTTCACTGAGATACTGCCATTTATTCATCAAATTGAAATTCATAAATACAGGCATATCGGTGAATCCATCCTGATTATTATCCATAGTCATTCTCGAAAAAGAGGTGTGTGCCAGGAAATTGGTGTGTAAATGGTCATTAATCTGAAAACCCTTGACTAGATTGACATCCGTTTTAGTTATTTCAGAAATATAGCCATTTAGAAACCAGTCTAAAGTTTTCTTGGGTTTGAGAAATTCAATATTCATTGCCCCACTAATATTATCATATCCATTGGTTACAGAACCAATTCCTTTACTGATTCCGATAGATTCTATCCACGGACCTGGTATGAGCTCTAATCCTATTTTACTCAATATACCTCTGTGATAAGGCATACCCTCATTCATCTGCGCAGAATAACTACCCGCTAGACCTAACATTTGTATTTCTCTACCTCCAGTGATGCCGTCCGAGTAATTGACATCAACAGTATTGGTATTCTCAAGACTCTCTGCTAGATTGCAGCAGGCTAATTTCCCAAGCTCACACAAATCAATAATTTCCGTGCCCGCTTTACGTAATTCTTGTGTTTTATTGCCAACTATATTAACTTCATTAAGTGGCTTTACCCTCAAGACCACTTTATTAAACTCTAATAGCTTTGAGATGACCTCTTCATGATAACCAATCTTCTTTAGACGAATATCATTGCCATTTAAAGGTGGCCTTAAGATAAACAAGCCATTAGCATCGGTAGCGCCAATTGTTTTATTATCTTCATCGATAACCAGTACCTTATCTATAGGCTGCCCATCTATATTAATTACTTCTATTCTATACTCTTGACCTGAAGCATTAACCGCTGATAAGCTGAACACTAATAGGACAATACTATTAAAAACAAATTTCATTTAATTTTTATTTTATGATGATAAAAATGAATAAGTTCTATCTAAACTTAAACTTCAGCCTTTCATTGTCCAAAGACAATTTTGAATCATAAAAAAAATACTAACAGCGCCAGATACTCATTTTCGCCAACCGGTCATTGCACCGATAGCAATGCGCCAGGAAATGAACCCTAGAAGAGGATGGACTCTCTGGCAATAAATAATAAAAAGTCAAACTGCCATCCGCAGTTAAAATAGGTTTGATGCGGAGTGCTTTGACACTGACTTTTTGTTTTATTTCCGACTTCGACGAAAAAATAGTAATGGGCAGTCTTGTTTCTACCATACCACAGCAGCCATTTCCATGACAACAATCATGTGTATTTGTGGTTTCTTCGGAATGACAACTTCCACAGCAGCCTTTACTTTCTTCTGCACAGCAGCTCGTTTTAGTTTCTAGACTTAGGTTTGAAGCATAGATATTCACATTACCTAAAAATACTAAATAGAGAAAGATAAAGAAATAAGAAACCTTTAACGAGCAATTCACAAAAACAAAATTATGGAAAATAACTCAAAACTACCTCATAAAGATTGATATCGAGATATAAACTGAGAATGAAAAATATAGAACTCCATAGAATACAGCAAGAGAACATATAGATAAAAATCTTGGTTTTACTGCTAGTGATTTGAAGGGCGAGCATAGCGCCTACAGGCAATGTTATAAGAATAGGAGACAAAATAGAGATTCCCATCAATCCCATACGGCGTCGAACCCTTACTAGAAAGCGATTCCAGTTATTAAACTTTTGATAGACTTTATTTTTATACCGCAAGGCATAGTATTTTTTGGTAATAAAACTCCCAAAATTGATGAAAATTAATAAACCAATGGCTCCACCAGCCAGATTAGCAAGTATAGATGGAAAAATGCCCGTATCCAGATTGATAGCGGTAAATAGTCCTAGACCATACTTCACTATAGAAAAAAGGAATATAGTGATCAGTTTTGACCAATAGGCGACTAAATCCACAAATAAAAGCTCTATTTAAAACTTATATATTTATCTACTAAATCGCTAGACCCTAAAGCGATAGGAACTCGCTGATGCAGCTCTGTAGGCTCTATTTCCAGTATATCATGACTACCATTGGTATATTTTCCACCTGCTTGTTTTTGAATAAAACTCAAAGGATTGCACTCATATTGTAGCCTTAGTTTTCCGTTAGGAGACTCGGTAGTCGCTGGATATATAAATATACCCCCTTTTAGCAAATTTCTATGAATATCTGCTACCATAGAACCGATATAGCGCTGAGTAAAAGGGTGCTTACTAGATTTATCAGCATCTAGACACCAGTGACAAAAATCTATTACAGATTTCTCATAAATATTGTAATACCCAAAATTAATAGACAAAATAGGCGTATAAGCTGGCGTCTGAATATGCTCATGTGACAGCAAATATTCATTCTCCTTTTGATCTAGTGTGAAGGCATGAGAGCCATTGCCCATTGAATACACTAGAATAGTAGAACTGCCATATATGACATAACCAGCGCTCAATATATCATTTCCTTTTTGTAAAAAATCAGCTAACTCTAATTTTCCTTTGGATATCCGCTTATAAATACTAAAAATAGTGCCGATAGCCGAGCAGGTATCGATATTACTGCTGCCATCTAGTGGGTCAAATAGGACAATATACTGCGCTTCATCATTATCACTTTGATCGAAGGCTATAAAAGTTTCCATTTCTTCAGAAGCTACGCCTGCACAATACTTTGAAGACTTCAAAGATTCTATCAGCCAATCATTTGACAACTCGTCAAGCTTCATAACTTCTTCGCCCTGAATGTTTTCTTTATCTGCTTTACCTAGTATACCTACAAGTGCAGCATGATTTACTACATTACTTATCTTTTTAGTAGCTTCTTCTAGCTTTTCATAAATCTCTTTAAGTCCTTTTTCGGAGGCCAGAATTGATTCCTTTTCATTAAAAAAATTGTCGAGAGTAATTTTCATCTATATAAATATTTTATTCTATTTCTTCTCGTTGTTTGCCTAGATAGATTTTTGGCAAATAAATAGTAAATATACTGCCTTTACCCAATTCACTATGCACACTTACCTGGCCATCGTGCGCTTCGCTCATCTCCTTTACATAATTGAGTCCTAATCCAAATCCTTTTACATTATGCACATTACCTGTAGGTACTCTATAAAATTTTTCAAATACTCGCTCCAAAACCTCTGTAGGTATACCAATACCATTATCTTCTACCACAATTTCTATTCCTTTAGATTTACTGTAAGTGGCGACATGAACCTCGAGTGGAACATTTTCCTTTCGATACTTGATAGAGTTTTCAATTAAATTGTGTACCATATTGGATACATGGGTTTTATCTGCCTCTATGATACTCTGCAATGCATTCGGACTATAGGTTAATTTTCCTCCGACCTCATCTATATTAATTTGATTTCTATTAACTATCTCTGCTATTATTTCATTGACATCTATTTCTGAAATTTTCAACTTGATACTAGATTTTTTCAATCGGGCAGCTTGGAGTACTTTCTCTATATTATTCAATAGTCTTTCATTCTCTTGCTTAATGACGGTAGCATAGTGATAAACTTTTTCTTTATTGGTCAATATTTTTTCATTTCGTATCATATTGCTGGCCAAGCCAATAGTAGCAACTGGCGTTTTCAATTCATGAGTCATATTATTGATAAAATCTGTCTTCATATCGCCTAACTTCTTCTGTTTATATATGGTATAGAGAGTAATCACAAAGGAAGCCAAAACTAGGGCAATAAGAAAAAAAGATGTAAATAGCATAGGGAGCACTTGCTGATTGATATATCGCTCTTTATTAGGAAAATAAATAAATAAAAGAGCATACTCATTGTAAATACTATTTGGAAATATCTTTGACCGATAACTTTTCTCAAGTAAGTCTTGACTTATTTTAGGAAAATCTGAATAAATAACAGCCTTAGTCGTATTGTCGATAATACACATCTTAAAATCTAAATGAATATTGCTCTGCTCAGCTAATTGATTGTTTATTAATCTCAGCAAAGTGTCTATAAATATTTTTTCATCCACACAAGTATTTTCAAATAGAAGAATATTGCCTCGATTTCGCATAGCTTCATTGAACTCAGTGTAATGTCTTTTCAGACGCTCAAATTCAGCAGGTTTCATATTGAGTATCCTCGACTTCGGTATATTAAGCTCCGACGTTAGCGTTTTGAAAAAAGCGCTATTTGTGTCCTTTAACTTATAAGTGAAAGTTAATTCGTCCATACTTTCCTCAATAGCACTAGTCTCTTCCTGCACACTAAAAGCTTTCTGAGCTATGGGATTATTTTTAAAAAAAATGATATTGGATTGTTTCTCATATTCGTTTAAAGCAGCATGGAGACCCGAATAGATCCTATTATCAAAATTTTCTCGCTGCTGATAGTAAGCACTATTTATGAAATAAATTTGTATAGCGATTAGACCCACCATGGAAAATAGGGCTACGATGACTATACCAATAATGTACCTAAGATTCATAGACTATTTTCAATTATGTAAATTATGAATGCGCATTAATCTAAAAAACTTATTTTTGCGTAAAATTAAGATTAAAAAAATGAAGTTTACTGTATCTTCACAATTATTAAGAGACAACCTAAGTAAAATCTATGGTGTAGTAGGGTCTAATAACGTTATCACCATTCTAGACAATTTTCTCTTCACACTCGAAAAAGACAAACTCACCGTCATATCCTCCGACGTAGAAATTTCTATGAAAGTTGAGATAGCCGTTCAGTCGTCTGATTCCGGATCACTTGCTGTTCCTGCTAAAAAACTAATGGACACTATTAAGTTTATAGCTGATCAGCCTCTATTGATGTCTATCAACGAAACGGAGAATGCTCTAGACATTAAAACCAACAATGGTGATTATAAATTAACTGGTTTCAATGCGAAAGAGTTTCCAGAATTGGCACAGATAAAGGATGCACAGCTTGTCAATATTGATTCTACCACGCTAAACCATGCGATAGGACAAGCTAGCTTTGCTATAGGTACAGATGAGTCGAGGAAAGCTATGACGGGCTTGTATTGCCAGTTTGACAAAGATGGAGCAACCTTTGTAGCTACAGATGCTCAGAAACTCGTTCGATTTAAACGAAGAGATGTAAATTCAGATGGAACCTTTAACTTCATACTACCTAAAAAGGTATTAGCTCAGCTAAAAACATCCTTATCTGGCGAGACCTCGGCAGTAGAAATTAGTTTTAATAAAAATCATTGTTCGTTTAATTTCGGCAATATATACCTCATTTGCAGACTAATAGAAAGTCAATATCCAGATTATAATGCTGTTATCCCTACGAATAATCCGAATATACTAGTGGCAAGCAGAGAAGAATTACTCTCTTCCCTGAAGCGACTGACCCCATATACTAGCCAAAGTACTCATCAGGTAGTTTTCCAAATAGTAGGTAGTCAGCTCACTGTATCCGCTACGGATATAGACTATGCCAGTGAAGGTAGAGAAAATTTGATGGTAAATTATAACGGAGAAGATTTCACAATAGGATTTAACTCAAAATATTTATCCGAAATTCTTTCGACCATTCATTCAGAAGAAGTGATGATTGAAATGTCTACTCCAGCTAGAGCTTGTCTCATACTGCCTAATGAAACTAATGATAAGGAGAGCATTCTTATGCTTATAATGCCTATCATGGTGAATTAATAGCGAAAAGCTAATAACTTACAGTAGAATTATTGGCAACACAACTTACAAAAAGGCACAACGTCTTTATTCAACGTTAAAAATTAAACATTCAACATTAGTCAAATGTTAGATAAATTAAATCAATATAAGACCAAAGCTCCTGAAATTGTATTCGAATGGAAGGATGAAGAAACAGGCGCAGAAGGATGGCTAGTGATCAATAGTCTTCGTGGTGGCGCAGCAGGTGGCGGAACGCGCATGAGACTAGGATGTACGAAAGACGAGGTCCTTTCCTTAGCTAAAACTATGGAAATCAAATTTACCGTAGCAGGTCCTCAAATAGGTGGAGCCAAGTCAGGAATCAACTTTGACCCAAAAGACCCACGAAAAGAGCTTGTACTCAATAAATGGTATAAGAGAGTCGTCCCTATACTTCAGAACTATTATGGTACTGGAGGGGACATGAATGTAGATGAAGTAAAAGATGTAGTACCTATCACTGAAAAATATGGACTCCATCATCCGCAAGAAGGTATTGTAGTCGGGCATTATTTGCCTAGTGCAGATCAGAAAAAAATACAGATACATCACCTTCAAAAAGGAGTAGAACTTGATGTAAAGTCTTTAGTGCTCTCCCCTAACCCTTCCAAAACCTATTTAGTGGCTGACTTAATCACTGGTTACGGTGTATCAGAGTCTGTTCGTCATTTCTACGATATATACAAAAATCAAAATCTCCAAGGCAAACGTGTTGTTATTCAAGGATGGGGCAATGTAGCAGGAGCTGCGGCCTATTATCTGGCTCAGCAAGGTGCTAAAATTGTGGGAATTATCGACAAAGACGGAGGCCTTCTATCTGAGTCTGGTTTTGGGGTAGAAGAAGTCAAGCAACTACTAGAATCTAGAAATGGAAATGCCTTAGCTCACCCCAATATGATGAGCTTTGCCGAGGTAAATGAAAAAATATGGCATGTCAAGGCCGAGATTTTCATACCAGCAGCTGCTTCTAAAATAGTTCAAAAGTCTCAAATCGATAGTCTATGCGCTCATGGGCTAGAGGTGATAAGTTGTGGAGCTAATGTGCCATTTGCAGATTCCGAAGTATTTTATGGTGAAATAGCTCAATATACTGACACGAAATGCAGTGTTATACCTGACTTTATTGCCAACTGCGGTATGGCTCGTGTATTCGCTTATTTAATGCAGCCAGAAGGCGTGACACTCACCGAAGAAGCTATCTTCGAAGATGTGTCTGTGACTATAAAAAATGCCTTACATGACTGTTTCCGAACCTCTAGTGAAGTGAATGGTATACAAAAAGTAGCATTAAGCATTGCAATGGATAAGTTAAGTTAAATCCGCTTGATGTATCGCTTCGGCTTTTTATGTATATATTTTCTTAGCTCATACAACAGCCTATGGGCGCAGCAGGAAATATACAACTATCCAGGCAGCAGCAATACAATAGGAACCCTATGCAGATATTTTCAGACTCAGGAAGACTTTCTCCAAAATAAAAATGCAGATTCTGCGGTATTGGCTATTAATATGATCAGCGAATTTTCATTCGATGTCCAAGCATTTTTAGATAAGCCTGAACGCTGGGAAATTAATGATTTGTTCTGTATCATAACTGCTCTGGACACCTTATATAATCTCAAAAGCTATGGAAAAAGACCCCGATATAGTAAACGTTTTATTCAAGATAGTTTCCATATACTCTTCCTTCCGAAAGAAAATAATTCTATGCTTGCCTATGGCATGCTCGGAGGAGCTTTAGGTGTTGCAATAGCCTCTGGATCATACAATTCTTCCATGCGCACCAATTTGGCAGACCATACGATATTAGCGGTGAATAAGAATTCTGGTAAAAAAATATATATCACAAAACAAGATCTACGCTATAATCTCAAATCACTCCGAGATGAGAAAATTATCGAAGCCTTCAAAGCCGAAAAAGAATACACTCTCGAAGTTATGCTAAAATATTTCCAATACTTTATGGTGAATAAGGGCAAAATCGAATTTAAATAACCAAAGTGACTCTGCCCTTCTCTATTATATATTTGCTTGAGTTGTTCGTTATCCTCAAGAGTTTTTAAGTTAACTCAACTCTATCCAACAATTTTATTTAAAGAAAGTCAAGACTTGCTTTAAAGCATCAGTGTATTAGTTCTTATGGACTATACAGTAAACTCAAAAAAGGCAAAATAATCAAGCAATCAATTAAGGCTTTTTTTAACTGGCTTGATGTTCTATCGTAAAAGATGGAGATTAATAAAAGGTAAATAAATAGAAATAAATCTAGTGGGCTGGGTTCCCAGCGAGACCATAAATGCATGACTAAAATCCATACAAGCGCTATGACTAAATTTTTCAAATAAGGAATATGCCGAATAAAAAAATAGTCTAATCCGAAGAGACCTAGGCAAGTCAATGTAATATAGTCGAGGTGTGTATCAGAGTTTTCTATGTTTTTTATCCATAAAAAGCCCCCGAGAGCTATAGAGCCAATAGTGGCAAAAATCACCTCTGTGAGATTTTCTGAAATCCATTTAAGTCTTTCATCATACATCGCTTTTTGATAGTCGGTCACATAAATTATATTACAAAAATTGTAATAAGACCAAGAAGCTAAAAAGATAAGGATAGCTTGAGAACCCTGTTGATTATAAAAATAAAAACAGAGTGCCGCAATCAGCGCTATATGTATATTACCATACACATATATCTTGGCTATTTTCTTTAGCATCTCCATATAATATGTTTTAAAAAGATGGATCTTTATTAATCACGCATAGCTCTGCGTAAAAATTGATTAATTTCATAACCATGGCTGAAGCAAGTGGCAGCTTTTTTAATAAAATCTTTTTGCAGTACCTCTTTATTGTCAAATTCCCTCCAGAAATAGAATTGTTTATTGTAGATATAATCCGAATCTGCTGCCCAGTTTTTGATGTCTTTAGGTAATATCTTGGAACGCTCACCTTGTATATCACCAAAAGTATTTTTAAATTTTTTATCACTCAAAATTTGATGAAACTCATCGGTATTGTAATAAATCTCTGACCTTATTTTATATAGTTTTTCTGGAGACGGGCACCATGCTCCACCAGCTATATAGCTCTTATCAGCACCCATCTCTAGATAATATCCTGGATCTTCGTGATCCTTTTTTCCATTCAGAGAGTAGGCTACTGAGCGATTATTCTTATAAGGTGCTTTGTCTTTGGAGAATCTTATGTCCTTATTGATACGAAAAATATTTTTCTTAAAATCACCCTGAATTTCACCATCGAAATGGCCCAAAGCATTTCCTAATTCCTGCACGAAAAGTTCGAATGGCTTTTTGACATCTACCTCATAGCGCTGCCTATGAATATCAAACCAATCTTTATTATTATTTTTGCTCAAGTCTTTTAAAAAGGTAAAGAAATTATTTGTCAGCATATCGGCTTATTTTCTAAATTCTAATGTATGGTAAAATACTGTTTTGGACTATGATTATTTACTTTGAATAAAACACCTATTCGCCCATAATCGACAACATAATTGAAGTCAGCATGCTGGCTAGCCTGCAGCCATGCCTTATACATTTCTGGGCTCCATCGAATATCATCTAGAATCACCGCAGCATTCTCTGCCAAGGCGGGCATAATTAACTCTATATAGTGCAGCGTAGATTCTAATTTATGATCTCCATCTATAAATACGAAGTCAACACTACTCAATTCGTTTATAACAATAGGTAAAGTCTTATCGAAATTCCCATTCACGAAATTTACAATATGAGCTGGATACCATAGATTAAACAACTCTTTAGACTTATCTATTGCTATGGGATTAGCATCTATTGTTGTTCCTTTGATTATAGAATTTGATGAGTATATATATGCTGTACTTACACCGAATGAGGTACCTAATTCTATGAAAGTTTTCGCTTGAATATAGGCTGAAGTGGCCAATAATACTTTGCCATATAAATCCGTAATTGATGTTTTTAAATAGCGAGCAGAAATGTTTGTAAGATTAATTTTTCCAAAATCTATAAACTTAAATTCTGAATTATCGTTCTCTAAGGAATTTCTATAATTTTTAATTGAAGTGATTTCGACTGCTAGCCCCAACTTAATAGCATTTATCCATTCAAAAATAAATGGGGAGTGAATGTATAAATCAGACTGAGCCTTATAATAATATTTGGCATAGGAAACTAAACGAAAAAATAATGTGGTTAAGTTCATATCGCGCTATAATTATCGCAGTTAGGCAACGTCTATGATTAGTTTACTTTTAACCATAAATGTTATAAAACTCCAATTTTATAGATAAAATATTATTATAAGTAAATTGAAAGACTAGTTTTCCCCTCGCTTAAGATTGAACTTTTCTATTTTATTGTACAAATGTGAGCGCTGAATATCTATTTCATCAGCAGTTTTACTAACATTCCAGTTAAACTGGGCTAGTTTATATTCTATAAACTGCTTTTCAATATGCTCTTTGAAATCTTGAAACTTAGGATATTGGTCAAAGACCTCTGAGTTTAATGCATTGGAAAATTGAACACCCTTATAAGCATAATTTTGAACGTCCTCTTCCGTGATTTTTGCTCCACCCAATATGATTAACCGCTCTATAACATTACGCAATTCTCTTACATTACCTGTCCATTCATAATCTTGAAGCATTTTTAGAGCATAGGGTGTGATTGTTTTGATAGGTATTCCTTGGCTCAAACATACCTCTTCACAAAACTGCTCTGCTAGCATGGGTATATCGTCTTTACGCTCATTAAGTGTAGGAACATGAATGAGTATAACACTTAGCCTGTGGTACAAATCCATACGAAAATTACCCACGGATATTTCATGGTTAATTTTCTTATTGGTAGCCGCTATCACTCTCACATCTATATTAATATCTTTATCTCCACCTATTCGATTGATTTTAGCCTCCTGAAGTGCTCGTAGAACTTTTGACTGGGCAGCTTGGTCCATATCCCCTATTTCATCTAGGAATAATGTACCTCCATGCGCTAGTTCAAACTTTCCTTTACGCTGATTGATCGCTGAGGTAAACGATCCTTTTTCATGCCCAAATAATTCACTTTCAATAAGTTCATTTGGTATAGCAGCGCAGTTAACTTCTACAAAAGGACCTTTGCTTCTATGACTTTTTTCATGAATCCAGCGAGCTACCAATTCTTTGCCCGTTCCATTTTCCCCAGTAATTAAAACTCGGGCATCTGTTGGAGCTACTTTTTCTATTGTATTTTTTATTTTTTTAATACTTATACTTTCTCCAGTTATTATAGTTGATTGTTCTATTCTACGCTTCAGTACTTTAGTTTCTTCATTTAGCACCTTATTTTCCATTGCGTTTTTCACTGTAATAAGCAACTTATTCATATCAGGTGGCTTAGAAATATAATCAAAAGCTCCCATCTCCACAGATTCGATGGCCGATTCTACATTACTATGTCCTGAAATCATAATGAACTTAGGAGGTATATCGAGCAATTGAGCTCTGGATAGAAGCTCTTTGCCATCCATCTTTGGCGTTTTGATGTCACATATGACTAAATCATAATCATCATCTTTGATCATACTAAGTCCCTCTTGACCATTTTCAGCGGTATGTACATCATATCCTTCGAATTCTAAAATTTGCTTCAAAGAATTTCGAATACTTTTTTCATCATCAACTATGAGAATTAATGCCATTTTAAATTTTATTTACCAGGTGTATAATGTTTGGAAACTAAGTTTAATAGTCTATCCCAGCGCACTTTTTTATTGATACCATCCCAGCTAAAAAAGATAATGAAAGGTTTACCTACAATATGGTCTTCTGGCACAAAACCCCATGAGCGAGAGTCTTGAGAATTATGACGATTATCTCCCATCATAAAGTAATAGTCCATTTTAAACGTATAGGTTGTGGATGGTTTATCATTGATGTAAATCACGTTATTTTTTACAACCAATTTATTACCTTCATAGATCTGTATAATGCGCTCATACATAGATAGATTCTCTTTTCCAATCGCTACAGTTCTTCCTTTTTTAGGTATAACTATTGGTCCGTATTCATCTACAGACCACTTATAGTATCTCTTATCATGTGGAAAATTAAAATTGGTCAAATCGGGGGCAGGATTATAAACAAGGACAATCGAATCTACATAAACAAGTTTTTTAATTTCTGCTAATGTATTAATGTCTGTATGCACTGTCAGAAAATTAGAACCGTCCAGAAAATTAAAACTTTGCTCCGTATTAATTCTTAGTTTTTCAAAATCAGATTTTATTTCATCCCTATTGCCACTTTGCATTTTAGAAGGGTTATATCGCACAAAGTATGATGTCTGCTGCTTCGGCGCCACATATGCTTCTTTACTATTTATAAATAATTTTCCTTTTCTTACTTCCAAGGTATCACCGGGTATAGCTACACAACGTTTAACATAATGATCTCTTTTATCAACCGGTCTGGAAGTTAATGTAAAATCCTTACCAGATTTTAAATATTCTCTGCCTAACTGATTCACATTATCTATATATTCTTGAGATTGCTTATATTCATCTGTCATATTAGTATTCATCTCATTGGCAAATTGAGTTCCTATACCATTGATTAGCGTCAAATAAGGCATAGCACTCTGATGCTCTTGCGTCACAGTATCTCCTTCGGGGAAATTAAATACTACGAGGTCATTGCGCTTGATATCAGTAAGTTTAGGAAGACGTATATAAGGTATTTTTATCCAATCTACATATGAGTTGATAGTACTACTGCCTTTAGTCAGTGGCATGGTATTTTGTACTAAAGGGAAAGACAGAGGGGTATTAGGCATTCTCATACCATAGCTAAATTTATCTACAAAAAGGAAGTCTCCAACTAAGAGCGTTCCCTCAAGTGATGAGGTAGGAATAGTAAAGGCCTCAAATACGAAGAAGCGTATTAGCATAGCGGCAGATAATGCGAAGGTAATAGTATCTGTCCATTCACGGAGAGGATTGGACTTTGGTTTGCGAAATTTTTCGCCTTCTATCTCTCCTTGTGGTCCGAAGTATTTAGGGCTAAGCTCCCTCTTCCAGAAGATGTAAGGAAAAAAGAAGGATCCTCCTAGAATACCGAGATAATGACTTTTGAAATCGTAAATCCTGTGAGCATCTAATAATTCAGACAATATGGAAACCGCTGCAATAACATTCGCTCCTGGGATAAAAAACCAAACTATAAATGACTTTTTCTGACCCGTCAGTTTGATGAGTTCTAATTTATTAACAAATGGAAGAAAGGCCTTCCAAGGCTCTATTCCTATTTTCTTGAAGAAGAAATAAAGGCCAGTGTGTATACCGATAACAGTTAACACATAATAAGTGATTAAAAAATACATAATTTATACCTTTCTTTTGTATTGTTTTGTGGACAAATTTGTGAAAAAATAAATTAAACAGACTATATATTTTTATGCCTGCTTCATTCTGAACACTTAATAAGCAGTCCAAAGATAGATTTTGTTGGCTAATTTTAAATTTTATTAACTAGTATATAAATAAAAATCTAAAACGTAAATTTCAATGCTAACTATACCTCATAATCCGCTTGCGCTATCTTGTTCATCCTGATATTATGTTTCCATTTACTCACCAAGTAAAACATCACAGGCACCATTACTAAAGTAAGAACCGTAGCATAAGTTAAACCAAAAATAATGGTCCAAGCCAAAGGTCCCCAGAAGATAACATTATCGCCACCTAGATAGATATGTGGATTCAAATCAGTAAGGAAGGTGAAAAAATTAAAATTAAGACCTATCGCTAGCGGTATCAAGCCTAAGACTGCCGTAGTAGCTGTCAATAAAACTGGTCTCAAACGAGAACGACCTGCCTCGACTATGCAGGTTACAAATTGATCCACAGGAATATCTTCATGGGTAGCTAGATTTAACTCCGCTTTTTTCTTATCGAGTAATAAGATAAAAAAGTCCATGAGGACTATTCCGTTTTTTACGACCACACCAACCAGAGATATAATACCCATCATAGTCATTAAAATCACAAAATCCATTTGAGCTAAAGTAAGTCCAAAGAAAACACCAGAGAAACTCAATAAAACAGTAGCCATGATAATAAACGTCTTGGAGGTGGAATTGAATTGTAACACTATAATCAAGGTTACTCCAAATAAGGCTAATAATAAGGCTCTATTGAGGAAATTTTGATTCTTATCTTGCTCCTCTTGTTCACCGGAAAAACCAAAATTCATTTTGGCAGGTAATTTATACACCTTCAACTCATTCTTAATTTCTGACATAATTTCATTCGCATTATATCCATCTAAAAGATTGGAATATACTGTCATGATTCGATTCCCACCTTTATGGTTTATTTGATTAAATGTATAGGTCTGCTCAGAACGCGCTAGCGTAGCCATAGGTATTTGGATCATTTGCCCGTTCATTTGATTTCGAAATGTGATGGGTTGATTTAAAATCAAACTTTCATCTTTTCTTTGATTATCATTCAATCGCATCATGATTTTATAATTATCATCTCCCTCTTTATAAGTAGAAATTTCCTGACCATAAAGAGCACGACGTAAATTAAAACCTACCATACCAGTGGAAGCCATTAAGTTTCCCGCCAACGTTCTATCGATTGACATCTTCAATTCAGGTTTATCTTTATTGATATCTACAGATAATTGCTCTATCCCTGGGATTCTTTTCGAATTAATAAAATCTATTACCTTTTTACTTTCTGCTAACATCTGATCGTAGTCTTCACCTTGCAATTCGATACTTATCGGATAGCCTACAGGAGGGCCATTATTATCCTTTTCTATCGTTACCTTCGCTCCAGGTATGGGCTTAATATTAGCACGTAAATCATTCAATATTTCTTGACTATTGACACCTTTTCGATCCTTAAACTCTTGGAATAAAACAGTAACCTTTCCCTTAAATGGCGTCTCAGAACTATTGCCCATGTCTACCTTTGGATTTCCAGCACCTTCCCCTACTTGAGTAACCACCGATTGTACTAAAAATTTAGGTTCTGATTCATGTCCTTTTTTATATTTGTTTAGAATAGATAGGACTTGTTTTTCCACCTGTTTAGTGGCCTCATTCGTCTTTTCTATAGGTGTACCTTGCGGATACTCAATATAAACTATATTTTGGTTAGGTATATTATCTGGGAAAAACCATATATCACGTGGGAAAACACCAAACACCATTAAAGAAAGTAAGAGCAGCCATACAATAGAATATAAGGCTATTTGAGGTTTCGAAAAACTGGCATCTTTTCTCTTTATCATCCATGCAATAGGCAATATCAATAAACCAAAAATCACAGTCAATATGGCGGACTTATATCGCTTATCTTCAAATATCCAAGTTAATTTTCTTGCATACCAATTTTCAAATCTAGGAAATTTGTCATGCTGAAATGATTGTGTCGCATTGTAAATATATTTATGGTATAACCATAAAAATCCAATAAGTAAAAAGCTTAAATGTCCTATTGCTCTGAGAATTCCACTATCTTTTATCCAACCTGGAATGGCAAATAATAACCCAATTAACAGTAAAAACTTAGAATATTTTTTAAGGCTTTTAAAAGAAATATTTTCATCTTTCAATTTCATAAATCCACCTGTCATGGAGGCATTGATAATCATAGCGACAATAAGCGATGCACCCAGAACCACAGAGAGTGTGGCGGGAAAATAAATCATAAATTTACCCATAGTACCAGGCCAAAGACCCAAAGGAAAAAAGGCCGCCAGGGTTGTAGCCGTGGAGGAAATCACCGGCCACGCTATTTCACCAATTCCAATTTTGGATGCGGTGATCCTATCCATACCTTTTTGCATATTCGCAAATACATTATCTACTACCACAATACCGTCATCGACCAGCATACCCAAGCCCATCACAAGAGCAAATAGGACCATAGTATTCAATGTCACACCAAAGGCATCGAGAAATGCAAAGGCCATTAACATAGATAAAGGAATAGCAGATCCTACAAAAAGTGAATTTCTAAGACCCATGGTGAACATGAGTACAAGCATTACGAGGACAATTCCAAATATAATATGATTTGACAATTCATCTACGGCATGCTCTACACGCGAAGATTGATCTCCAGTGTATTCTATAGATATATCTCCTGGAATATCTTCCTTCTTTAATTCGGCAACTTTTTCCTTTACTTTTTCTATAGCATGAATCATATTTGTCCCAGATCGCTTCTTTACATTGATCATGACGACTTCTTCTCCTGATTCACGTGCAAAGGTAGAGCGTTCTTTTTCTTTAAACTGCACATTAGCTATATCACGCAACATCACTGAACCCCCAAATGACTTTACAACAATATTATTCAGTTCATTTGGAGAATCAAATTCTCCAATAACTCTTATATTAGATTTCTTACCACTATTCTCAATATTTCCACCCGAAATAGTCATATTCTCTCCCTGCACAGCGCGCTGTACATCGTCAAAACTAACAGCCGCGCCAGCCATTTTGAATAGATCCAAGGCTATTTCCACCTCCTTTTCTCCTACGCCTAATATTTCTACTTTTTTTATTTCTGATATATTTTCTACATCATCTTTAATGATTTTAGCATAGTCTTTTAGTGTTTGCGCGGGATAATCTCCCTTTAGATTGATATTTAAAATTGCTACCTCTTCAGCGATATTGATATTAAAAATAGTCGGTTCTACCTTCCCTCCATTATCCATTTTTGGCCAGTCATTGCCAGACTTTACTATATCTACTTCATCTTTTGTTTTCTGCTTTGCTTGTTCCAACGTATGTTTATCATCAAATTCTGCTACGATAAGCGAAAAGTCCTGAAAGGAACTCGAAGTCACCTTTGTCACTCCAGATAGATTTTTAATTTTCTTTTCAAGAGGATCTGTTACTAATTTTTCTACATCTTCTGCTGCGTTGCCTGGATAGATTGATGAAATAAAAATTTTATTCTCAATGATCTCTGGAAAGTCTTCTCTCGGCATAGTAACATAGGCGATAGTCCCTAGCAATACTATAGCAAAGGTAATAATGTAAACCGTAACACGATTGTCGACTGCCCAGGATGATATTCCGAATTCTTTTGGAATGAAGCTCATTATTTTCTATTTTTAATTTAAAACTAACCGATTTTCTTAAAGACCTTTTTTCGATAAGTACTAATATTATTGACTAATCAGTACATTAGAAATTTACTAGAGACTTATCTACCACAGATTTACTTCCTTCTTTGATAATTACATCTCCGATTTTAAGACCCGAAAGCACCTCAGAATATTCTGAATTAGATTCACCTAGTTTGAGAATGGTTTTGGTAGCTTTCCCAGTCTTTTTATTAATATTGGATATAGTATATACATATTTATCACCCGCAGCATTCGTTTGAATAGAACTATTCGGAATAGTAATAGCATTAAGATTTTGATAATCTATCAAATTGACTTTGGCACTCATATTCGGTTTAATCTGGTTATCTGCATTACTGATAGGAATTTCCAAAGAAAAAGTTCTATTGTTCGGATTGATAGAATTAGATAATCGCGCCACGCGGCCTTGTATGTTTTTATTGAGCGATGCTAGTTCAATATTAGCTAGTGTGCCTACTTTGATTCTACTCATATACTGTTCAGATACATCTGCCGTGACTTTAAGATTCCCAAGGCTTACGAGTTTAGCTATAGGCACACCAGGCGCTACGGCCTGTCCTGATTGCATAAAGAGATTATCAATAGTTCCAGAGAATGGTGCCTTAACTTTAGTTCTCGATAGTTGAGATTGAATAGCCGAAATAGATTTTAAAGAGGCATCATAAGTAGTTTTAGCCTGCAGATACTGAATCTCAGAACCTATATTTTCTTTCCAAAGTCGTGCTTGCTTTTCAAACGAAGCTTTGGCAAGCTCGGCTTGTATTGTTACTTGCTGCAGTTGAGAAGACATACCACCATCGTTTATGCTTCCTAATATTTGACCCTTGTAGACACGCTGACCTTCTTTCACATTCCACGTGATTGACCCAGCATATTCTGGATATAATATGACATCTTGTTCGGTCGAGATATTAGACTGCAAAGATATAGTGTGCTGAAAAGGCTGTGCCACAATAGTGTATGGAATAATACTTTCTTGCACATCTATTTTTTGAATTCTAGATAATTTAGAATTTATAGAATCCAATTCCAGATTCATTTCCCCTATTTTTTTATTGAGTTCAGCTCTTTTGGATTTCAATTCCTTCAATTCATTGTCGCCTTGATCGCATGAAGAAAAAAGACAGGCTAATAATAGGATTAATACTAATTTATTCATATTGTTATTTTTGATAATGGTGTATTTTAATTTATAATTTTCCTTGAATTTTCTTCAATTCAATATGACTATTTAAAAGATTCAATTCGGCCTGTAACAGCCTTAAATACTGCTGTATTCTCTCATTTTGAGCATTGGCAAATTCAAAACTACTCCCGATTCCTTCTTTGTATTTTACTTGCGTTTTATGCTCTATTTTTTCAGAAAGTTTAAGAATATCTTTCTGATTTTTATACTCATTGATATTATTTCGGATAGTTAATAATGTATTCATATTCTGCAGCTTGAGAGCATTAAATAGATTCAATTTATCTATTTCCGCCTTTTCTACGGCCAATTTGGCTTGGTTAATTTGGCTTTTTCGAGTAAATCCATCGAAGATGGGAATATTCGCTTGAATGCCAAAATTTCCAAAATTATACCACTTATTATTAAAGAAATTGAAGCGATCGCTAAATGAATTGTAACCATAATTAGCGGCACCGAATAAACTAGGTAAAGCAGAATAACGCATTTGTTTAAGATCATACTTTTTTACTTGAATAGCTTGTTCTGCTAGTTTAGATTCCAATCTATTTTCTATGTTATCTACATAGTTAGTCTGCTGAAATACTTCAGATAAATGGTGACTTATATCGTCTGTTAGTCTTAAACTATCTTCCATTGGATAACCCATATTGAGCTTAAGGGCGGATAGAGCTAAATGATTCTGTGTCTCTAGCAGCAGGATGGTATTCTCTATGGTCTTAACATTATATTGCAGCCTCTCCACGTCTAATTCTTCTATTAGTCCTTGTTTATAGGTTTTATTGGTTTGATCAAATAGCTTATCCATAACAGCTTTACTTTCTTTGATAGATTGCAAACTTTTTCGGGCCATGACCGCTTGAAAATAAGATTTAGATATGAGCACCTTCACGTCACGTTCGCTCATTTTGACTTGAAGATTGGCTAATTCTTTAATAGAGGTTCTCGCCTGAACCCCTACTAAATAGCGTCCATCAAAAAGCAATTGCTGTAGTCCAACATTGGCATTCATAGAATTGCTGATTCCAAATTTGACAGGAATTAACTGCCCTGGAGCTCCGAATGCATCGCCAGGTATGACGCTAGTAGGCACAATGAATTGATTTTGATAGGCGAGAGAACCATTGATTTTTGGAAATCCTTGAGTCAATACTTCTTGTGTTTTCTCGTAGGTAATCGATTTTTCAAGCTGGCTATTTTGATGATTATAGTTGTGCTGCAGCGCATATTCTATGGCAGCATCTATTGTAAAAATCCTCTTCTGAGCCAATAAATTGGAAGCGAAGATGAGCGCTAAGACCTTGACAGAAATTTTAAATACTTTTATCATATTATTTCTCAAATTTTATTTTATCTAGATATTTAATACCCTTAGAAGTTCCAATTCCATTGAGGTGATAGTACATGAGTTCTTTTTCCAAATCTCCAAAAGAGCGTGTGCGCTGCTGTGCAAAAAATTCAATCATATTGAATACACTATGAAAATATTGACTTGCAATAAATTCAACATCAATAGTCAATCTATATAAGCCTTCGAGCTGACCTCGCTTCATATTTTCGACAATAGTATTAAGAACGCAGGTTTTAAAAAAGTCTTGCAGTTTTTTCCAGCAGTCTGGATAATACTTCTGTATATCTGAAACAAAAATGGGCTTCATCTTTTGATGAGACTCCATATCCATCTGATAAATTAATCGCAATTCATCTATAGCATTTTTCGATACAGATTTGACTCGCTCTACACCACAGGCATGATCGGAAATATGAGTATCTATTTCACAGGCTACGATTTCATCTTTACTAGAGAAATGTGAATAGATAGTTTTTTTTGAAATACCCAATGCAGCAGCTATATCATCCATATTCACAGACTTGGTCCCTCTCTCAAAAAAGAGGTATCTAGCGGATTCTAAAATAATTTCCTTATTCATCGATGCGGCAAAACTATAAAGAAAAAATCTAAGGAAACTAATTTAGTTTTCTAAGTTTCCTTAAAAATTCACAAAATACACTTGACCACTATTCTTTACCATCCAGACGTGCGAAATAGCTGAGTAAAATATCGGAACGCTTTCTCCCGATTAATTCAGTGAGTTCATCGGAAGTGGCCAACCGCATATTGGCTATGGATTTATAATGCTGGAGTAGCTTCGTAATAGTCGTTTTACCTATGCCGTCGATATCTGTTAAGGATGATTGGATCATAGATTTAGAACGTATCTGTCTATGAAAACTTAGACCGAATCGGTGTGCCTCATCTCGCATTTGCTGAATGAGTTTGAGTGCCGGACTTTTCTTATCAATATACATAGGTATTGGGTCATCTTTAAAATAGATTTCTTCTAGTTTCTTAGCTACACCTACTATAGTTACCTTAGTTTCTAATTCCAACTCTTTAAGGGCCTCTAACGCATGACTGAGCTGACCCTTACCACCATCTATGACTATGAGCTGCGGGAGAGATTCATTCTCTTCTATCATACGCTTATAACGGCGGTTGACTATTTCTTTCATCGAGGCGAAATCGTCTGGACCTATTACTGTCTTGATATGAAAATGTCTATAATCTCGCTTGGCGGGCTTACCATTCTTAAAAACCACACAAGCACTCACGGGATTCGTTCCTTGAATATTTGAGTTGTCAAAACATTCTATATGGATAGGAAGCTGATTCAGTCTCAACTTATCTTGTAGTTCCTTTAATACATTAAATTCCTTGCGTTTTTTATCAAATTTAGGATCCGTGAAGAGTGTCATAGCAAAGCTTCGCGCATTGGTGTAGGAAATATCAAGTAGTTTTTTCTTATCACCTAGCAGGGGAATCACCTGCCTTACCTTATTGGGTAATTCACTAACCTCTTCTGGCAGCACCACTTCTTCTATCTCTGCATGTGATAGAATAAACTGTGTGATAAATGTTTCCAAAACCTCCGCATTCGATTCATCGAGTTTACGCTCTACCTCTAGACTTTTAGAACTGATAATGGTTCCATTCTCGATATATAGATAGTTGATAATACACTTGGCCTCTGTAGTATATAAATTGACTGCGAGGATATGATTCCACTTAGGATTAAAGATGACGGATTTTGTTTCAAACTCGTCCAGCTTTTTTAACTTAACCTTCCATTCTTCTGCCGCCTCAAACTCAAGCTGATCTGCTGTTTTATCCATTTGGGCTTTCATATAATCTTTTACCTGACTGAATTTACCCTTCAGTATATCCTTAATTTTACGAATGTTTTGTGCATATTCTTCTTCGGTCTGTTTGTTCTCGCAGGGAGCTAGGCAATTACCGATATGATACTCCAGACAAGCTCTAAATTTCTTCTTATCTATACTTTCTTTCGCTAAACTCAGTGTGCAGGTGCGAAGAGGGAAAAGCGTCGTGATGGTATTAAAAATATCTTTAGCTGTAATTACAGAAGTATAGGGTCCCAGGTATTCAGAGCCATCCTTATAATATTTTCGCGTGAAAAAAATACGTGGAAAACGCTCGTTTTTGATTACTATAAAAGGATACGTCTTATCATCCTTTAAACGAATATTATATTTTGGCTGATTTTCTTTAATGAGACTATTCTCCAAGATAAGCGCATCATTTTCATTAGGAACTATGGTCACATCTATACGAGCTATTTGCTTAACCATAAGCTTGATTCGAGTAGCTACGATTTTATTCTCCAAAAAATACTGCGATACCCGTTTCTTAATGTTCTTGGCTTTGCCCACATAGAGCCAGTTTTCCTCACTATCGAAATAGCGATATACACCAGGCTGCTCTGGCAGGCTCTCACGAATCACTAAAAACTCATCTAAGGTCATAATTTATGTGGTAAAAATACCTAAAGTTCAGGTCTAACCATATAAAATTAAATAATTGTGCGCAATTGAAGACTATTAAAAGATATTCCCAACAGTTAACTTAAAATTGCGGTAACCACAAAGGAAGTGAATATTATATTCTTAAAGACTAAGGCAAAGTAATTTTAGCAGACAATCGAGAATTATAAATAGGATTACCATTAAAATCTGGGTCTTTTATAAGCAGATCACAGAGAGTTATTGTTAATCTCCCTGATACATAGCTTACGTATATTGGTTTTTGAAATTCAGCAGCATACCATGGGCTCATAAAGTTCATATCTTTTATAAATACTTTGTCTATGTCTTCTTTATCCAATAACTGATAATCATTAGACGTATAATATATGCCGGCTTCTAATTTATTTCTTTTCCAAAATTCTGAAAAGGTTAATGTTAATTGACCATTAGTTCCTGCTGCCTTAATTACAAAACCATTTGAAGTGTCTATTGAAACAGTCGTGAATACTTTATTCGGAATGGGTGCTGAATTATTTATATAGGCTGCAGTATTATTTGAAGGATTACAACTTGGATTTCCTTGTTTAAGGGTTACATCTACAAATATACTATCGTAAATAGAGGGGCAATTGCTATATTTTGTAGTAACATAGTACCATCCTTGATGATAGGGTGTTGCTTGGTTTGTAATACCTATTTCTTTTAAATTATATTGGTTAAACCCATTTGGACCAATACAATCATATTTAAGATCTGGAAATGAATCCGTCTTTATTATAATATCTTCACCAAACGGGATTGGATTCATTGGAAGGATTTTAATAGCTTTAAATTCAGAGCAATTAGGCTTTCTTTTGCTTATTTGAGGTCCATCATCAAACTTTAAGCAAGAACTATTTAAGGATAGAAAAAAAATGCATACCAATAAGTATTTTATATTTGTCATCATATTAAATCAATTAATCTTTAGGATTGGTAATAAAGAAAACATTAAGACCTAAGGCTGGGTGCAAACCTTCAATATGATTCAATATTGAAAATGCTTTTATACCCATTTTAAACTTTTCTGAAAATCCAAAAATCACTCCTAAATTAGGATACAAACCAGAACTACCCGAATTTTGATATTCCCCATCTACATTTTTCGGCAATGATGCGTAAGCATAACCTATGCCACCAAAAAAACCAATTTTATCAATATTATCGACAACACTTTGACAACCATAATTGAAATTTAAACTAAAAGGTAACATAAATCCAAAAGAACCCAACCCTCTATCTGGGGATATATCTGCCATCATCTGAGCTGGTAAACAAGTTGATATTTGTATGGCAAGTCCTGCTGAAATAGACGACTTTTCATTCAGTTCAAAATTTAAACGCTGTGCAGTTTGGAATGAAAAAGAAATTTCTTTGGAAAGCAATATACCTAGTCCACCATCGTTTGTCGTAGAAATCATTGGACCAAGAACCGCCGTGCCTATAGAAGGTCTATCTCGGTTTAATTGAGCGCTTAGCTCTAAGGCTCCTATTAGTAAAATAAGGAAAAGAAAATAATGTTTCATATAATTGGTTTTATGAAAAGAGCCTACTAGTGGTAGCATTTAAAATAAAATTTTCTATCACTCGCAATGAGGTTCTACTGCTATTCTTTTTTCGGAACTCTTCAATATAATTTAAAGGCTAACCGGATGGTTCTTACCTCACCTTCGCTCTCATTTTGTTGGCTACTATGCCCATTGGTTCAAAAGAATTCATTTATGTACTAGCTCTCTCTAACTATAATTTAAGGGTTAGCAACATCATTTCCTGTATTATCTGTATAGCTAATAATTTTAACCTTATAGTTGGATAAGCTTTTTGCATATTAACCGTGTTGCCTAACTGTTAATTAGAAAAGGAAACTAAAGTATCGTTGCTAGTTTCAAATATCAATGTATCAGAATCAAACCTAGTGACTTTTTCTACCTTTAAATTTTTATCCCCAATGAATTGAATTATTTCATTTCAATACCATTAGCAGAGTCTATAAATTCTTTTCCTGCGCCAGAGAGCATTGCTGATGCTTGATCTTCATTTAAGTTTGATGTTTTTTCAACAACTTTTAAAACTACTTCATCATGACTTGCTGGTCTCTCCGTCGCTATCATAGGAGCTATTATCAAACCTATTAGAGAAGTCAATTTAATCAAAATATTCATAGAAGGTCCTGACGTATCTTTGAATGGATCTCCTACTGTATCTCCTGTTACAGCAGCTTTGTGAGCATCAGAGCCTTTATAGGTCATTTCTCCATTTATCATGACACCAGCTTCAAATGATTTCTTAGCATTATCCCATGCACCACCAGCATTATTCTGGAATACTGCCCATAAAACACCAGATACAGTTACACCTGCCATATATCCCCCAAGCATCTCAGCTATGATCGCATTATTTCCTCCATAAACCAATTTACCTAGAATAACTATCAATATAGGGAAACCAATAGTCATTAATCCTGGCAGCATCATTTCTCGTAAAGCCGCTTTGGTAGAAATCGCTACACATTTGCCATATTCAGGCTTACCTGTACCTTCCATGATTCCAGGTATTTCTTTAAATTGTCTTCTCACTTCATAAACCATATCCATGGCTGCTTTTCCTACAGAGTTCATAGCCAATGCAGAGAATACAACCGGTATCATGCCGCCGACAAACAGCATAGCTAATACAGGTGCTTTAAAGATATTAATACCTTCGATACCTGTAAAGGTGACATAAGCTGCAAATAAAGCTAATGAAGTTAAAGCTGCTGAAGCAATAGCGAATCCTTTGCCGGTAGCAGCAGTTGTGTTGCCTACTGAATCTAAAATATCTGTTCTCATTCTCACTTCTTTTGGTAATTCGCTCATCTCGGCGATACCACCCGCATTATCTGAAATAGGGCCAAAAGCATCAATAGCTAACTGCATAGCAGTAGTCGCCATCATGGCAGACGCCGCTAGAGCTACACCATAGAATCCTGCTAATGCATAGGAGCCCCATATAGCAGCAGCGAATAAAATAATTGTAGGGAAAGTGGATATCATACCTGTAGCTAAACCCGCTATAACATTTGTACCAGCACCCGTACTAGATTTTTGTACAATAGCTAAGACTGGCTTAGTTCCTAGACCTGTATAGTATTCAGTTACAGAGGAAATTACTCCACCAACAATTAATCCTACAATAGTAGCATAGAATACTCTCATAGATGAAATTTCTTTTATGCCTTCACCGAAAAATTCCATCTGCATCGTAGCAGGAAGCATCTTGTTGACTAAGAAATAACAAGCAATAGCTGTTAAAAGAATAGATACCCAGTTTCCAATATTCAAAGCACCCTGTACCTGAGCTTCCTTAGCCTCATTGCTTGAAATTTTCACTAGTAAAGTTCCTATAATAGAAAATAAAATACCGAAGCCTGCTATAACCATAGGCAATAAGATAGGACCTATACCTCCGTATATGTCTGCTATACTTCCACCCATGTCCTCGATTACATAATTTCCTAAAACCATAGCTGCTAAAACAGTAGCTACATAAGACCCAAATAAATCAGCGCCCATACCTGCAACATCTCCTACATTATCGCCTACGTTATCCGCTATGGTAGCTGGGTTACGAGGATCATCTTCAGGAATACCTGCTTCCACCTTGCCTACTAGGTCAGCCCCTACATCAGCAGCTTTTGTATAAATACCACCTCCTACTCTAGCAAATAAGGCTATAGACTCGGCACCCAATGAAAATCCAGCCAAGGTTTCCAATAAAACTGTCATGTCATGCGTATTTGTCCAGGTTCCATTCATAAAGTAATGGAATAGAATAATGAAAAATCCAGCCAAGCCAAGTACAGCAAGTCCTGCAACACCTAATCCCATTACCACTCCACCACTAAAAGAAACTTTCAAGGCTTGAGGAAGTGAAGTACGAGCTGCTTGAGTTGTTCTAACATTCGTTTTGGTAGCGATTCTCATTCCCATATTACCAGCCAAAGCAGAAAAAATAGCGCCGAAAATAAAGGCGACTACAATTAAAATATGGGTGGTTGGTACAATAAATGAAATCCCAGCTAAAGCAATACTAGCTATTAAAACAAATATTGCGAGTAGTTTATACTCTGCATTTAAAAAAGCTAAGGCACCTTCGTATATATAGTCAGAAATTTCTTTCATTTTACCATCACCAGCATCTTGCTTCAGCACCCAAGAACGTATAACCACCATGTAAATAAGACCTATCATAGCCATAATTAAAGGAATGTAAATCATTATTGAACTCATACTCATTTGTTTAATATTTATTGTTTGATTTTTATAAAGGTTGGCAAAAATAGAAGTTTTTATTTTCTAAAGTCATTTTTTTTCCCCATATAGAATTACTTCATTTCTTTCATCGTCATGAGACGATAGTCACTTTTACCGTATTGGTTTTTGATTTTTCGTCGAATGGCATTGATGCGGTATTTATGACAATATTCCCTATTTTAAGTAATTTTTTCTCCTTCAAAATGTCTATGACATCTTTAATAGTTTTGTCAGTTCCTTCAAATCCTTCGTAATAGAATCCTTTGACGCCCCATATAAGACTCATAGTATAAAGAAGAGGCTTATTATCACTAAAGATATAGATTTTAGACTTGGGTCTAAAGCTTGATACCCTGAATCCAGTATAGCCAGACCTTGTCATACCTATAATAGCCTCCGCTTTTAAATCTTCTGCTAATGCCACAGCACTATGACAAACCGCGTCGGGAATATAATCGTGCGAATTCTCATTGCTAATATAGCTCTCAATATTGTATATATCACTATTATTTTCTACTTGGTCTATGATTTTAGACATAGTCTCTATAACCTTCTCAGGGTAGAGTCCCACAGAGGTCTCACCACTCAGCATAAGTGCATCAGCACCATCGAGAACTGCATTGGCTACATCAGAGATCTCTGCTCGAGTAGGAAAACTTCGTTCAGTCATACTCTCCATCATTTGAGTAGCTACGATTACTGGTTTACCTAGTTTATTGCATTTTTTGACTATTTCTTTCTGCAGCAAAGGAACTCTTTCAAGAGGAACTTCGACAGCCAAATCTCCGCGAGCGACCATAATGCCGTCCGATACTTCTAGAATGCTGTCCAGATTTTCAATCGCTTCTGGTTTTTCAATCTTGGATATCACTTTAAGGTAAAGCCAAGCATCGCCAAAAACTTTTTTGACCTCTAGCACATCTTCTGCTTTTCTTACGAAACTCAGTGCTATCCAGTTTGCTCGATTATTTATCGCAAATTCTAAATCAGCCCTATCCTTAACCGTTAGGGATTCTATAGAGGTTTTAGTATGCGGGAGATTAACGCCTTTTTTCGATTTGAGCTCACCTCCCTCTAACACAATAACTTTAATAGTTTGATCATCTATAATAGAAAGTACTTGCAACCTTATTTTTCCATCATCTACTAAGATATCTTCCCCTATATTCACGTCCTCCCCTAACCTATCGTAGCTGACATATAATTTCTCAAGATTAGATACTTGTTTTACATTAGTGACTAATATTTGATGTCCCGTTTTTAATATGAGACTTCCATTTTCTACATCGCCTACTCGGATTTTAGGACCCTGTAGATCAGCTAAAATAGCGATGTGAGTGCCATATTTTTTATTAAATTCCTTGACCTTTTGAAAACCCTTGAGATGAAATTCGTAATCTCCATGAGAAAAATTGAAGCGAAACACATCGACTCCGTGTTTTATCATAGATTCAAAAACCAAATCAGATTCGCATGCTGGTCCATAGGTAGCTATAATTTTTGTCTTATTATTTTTTAGAATCATATTTCTTTATTTTCGTTTTTAATTATAACATTGAAGTTAAACAGAGACATTTTAATCTTGATTTATAAAACTAGTTACTTTATCATAAAATTCAGACGGATTATCTGCATGTACCCAGTGCCCAGCATTGGATACGTATTCCAATATTGCCTTGGGGTATAGGTCAAAGAGATATAAAGAGGTTTCCTTAGTAATATATTTACTTTCCTCGCCGCCTATAAACAGCGTACGACCATTAAATCCCTGAGAAGGCAGACGCTGAATGAGATACAGATAATCTCTGGATAAAACGCTTAAATTAAACTTCCATTCAAAGGTAAGGGTACTTTCATTGCGTCGTATATTTTTCATCATAAACTGGATAACACTCTCATTATCTATTCTATTTCTAACTTCTTTTTCTATTTCTACCCTAGATGAAAGTGACCTCAGGTCTATAGCTTGGAGCATATCAAATACCTCGGTGTGATGCGGAGGGTATGGATATGGAGATACGTCAACTATTATGAGACTATCTATCAGATCTGGATAGATAGCAGCGAATTCCATTGCTATTTTTCCACCCATAGAATGACCGAGAAGATGCAATTTCTTTACACTTTCATGACCAATTATTCTATGTAAATCAATCACTAGAGATTCAAATTTCATATCATCGCTGTGAAAGGATCTCCCATGATTTCTTACATCGACTGAGATAACACGGAATGATTCTGACCATTTTTTAGCCAAGCTTTGCCAATTATCTAAACTCCCAAATAGGCCATGTATTATCATCAATACTGGTTTGGAGAAATTATCTGTGATTTTATAATGCAGGAGAGGCGCTACCATTTCAATTTAGTATTTTAGATCGTTTACGCAGAAAAGTGCTTAGCACATGGTGATAATCTTTATCTATGTCTGCCTCTACAAAATCCACTCCATATTGAATACACTTAGTTTTTATAGCATCTATCTTTCGATAGATCGATTTTTGATATTGAGCTTGAACCTCTACAGGGATCAATTTTATTTTTTCGCCATGTTCCAGATCTATAAACTCTGTAGGCTGAATACCATAATCTAAGTCTATCTCTGTCCGCTTCTGATTTACATAGAATATTATGAGGTCATGCTTCTGAAAGGATAAGTGCTGCAGTGCTTTCATAAATTTTAAATCAAAATTTTCGTCCACCTCTGTATCTAATAAATCGGTGAACACTATGACTAAAGATCTTCGCTTAAGAGTAAAAGCCAAGCTGTGAATACACTCTATGATATCAGATCTAGAAGGATTGGTTTCTTGCTTTAAAAAAAGCTCTAAAGCAGAATAAATTAGTTGTTTATTCTTTTCTGTCTGCTTTGGTTCTATATTCTGAATAATTTTCTCTGAAAATAAAGTTAAGCCGAAGGCATCGCGCTGTTTTTTAAGTAAATGTATTAGACTGGCGATAGCTATACAGCTGAATTCAAGTTTATTCTTAGCAAGTCCTTTGGGAAAATACATTGAATTCGATACATCTAGCACTAGCTGACATCTGAGATTTGTCTCTTCATCATATTTTTTGATAAATAGCTTATCTGTTCGTGCATAGACTTTATAGTCTATATTTTTAAGATTATCCCCTAGATTGTATTGTTTATGCTCTCTAAATTCTGCAGAAAAACCATAAAATGGGCTTCGATGAAGTCCAATTAAATAGCCTTCAACTATTTTTTTTGCTAAGAGGTCTAGTTTATCTATGGATGCTAATTCCTTGATCATTTGTGAAGCAAAGTTACTATTTTCATAACACTTGATCTTAAAATTAAAGTTAAGAATAAAATTAAGATGGCCTAATCTGCGTTATTCATGAAACCCAAAGGCGAGTTAATTTACAAAGACAAAACACATACTCTGCTGGAATATCTATAGTAAATGGAAAAAAAATGAATGTAAGCACAATAAAAATACATTGGTAGCGTTATACAAAGCAAAACATAAATAACTAAAAATCATATATATGCAAGAAACTTATACCCACGAACTATTACATTCAATCTATGGAGAGCTAGACTGCTGTCCAGACACAAAGCTCAAGCACGAAATTTTAAAAAATCCTGCCTTAGCAGAAGAATACAGGGCGCTTAAAAAAAGTAAATCTCTATTAGATTCTAACCTTTTATCTCCCAAGGTGTCTACCGTAGAGTCTATTCTAGCGTTAAGTAAGCGAAAAAAAACAGAACTCGTCTAGTTTTTTTGCAGAGAATCAAAGTTTTATAGAACTGGTTGACTGGACTTAGAGTTTAACCAAAAATTTACTTTATTTTCTCGGCTATTTTATCTAGCAGCCAATTTTTTTCTACTATTTGCGGATGATTCTTGATTTCGTCCTCAAGTTTTTTCACCTTACCGCTTGTCACAGCATAGATTTTATCTACTATTCTCAGATAGTTTAAAATACTAGTTTTATGGATTTCAGAAACAATCTTGTTCTTCTTTATATACTCTTTAAAACTAATAATCAGAGAAGCAAAGGCATCAGATTCTCTCAATTCATAATAGTTTTTTAGCAAGAGTACCTTCGAATTAATAGAGTAAAAAGCATCCCTACCAAAGTCAACCTGCAATAATTCTCGGAGGCTATCTTTATAAAGAGACTTTTCAAAGCGAATTCGAGCTAGATTGAAATGTCTGCATGAATCGATAGTATCCTTTCCAAGCATTTCTACATACCTCTTTATAAAATCTTCTGCTCTTTCATAATCTTTCTTCCGAAGAAAAATATGTATTACATTATTAATCTTTGTATTATTAATGTAATTAGGAATATTAAAAATATTTTGCTCTTCAAACATGAGAAATAATTCATATTGCTCGTCTATAAACTTCACATGTCCTTTATTTATTTGAGCAGTAGAATAATTCAATAAAAATGAAATGAAGTTGATTTTATCCTCATTATCCCATAATGCCAAATTTTTAAAGACTAAATCCTTATATCGGAAATAATCTTCATGTTGTGTTGAATGCAGCATTTCAATTAACGCTATATAAGTCTGAAATTCAGGCAAAACCATATAAGATGCATTTTCTTTAATTTCCACAAACTTACTTTCGGCTATCTGTAGTTCAGATGATTTGTAAATATTACTAAAGGTGATTAATAAACAATATTGCCTGAGAAAAACATAATCAGAAAATTGAGCCGCCCTTTTTGACATTGAGATGAGAGAATTAAATTTCACCTCTACATTAGAACTAAATTGAAACTGATAACTCCCTTCTATAAAACTTTTATAATAACTGAATAAGTAGCGATCCAGCGAATTGGCGGGGATAAATTCATTTTCTATATTATAAAGTATATTTTTTTTTAGTTTTTTATTTTGGATAAAGTCCATCCAAATTTTCTCAGAATGAATGTTTTTCTTTTCATTTTCTTCTAACAGTATAAATTCTTTAATAGCCTCTAGCAGCCTATTTAAGGTAAATCTCAGCTTGCTATCGTTATAATCATCATGAGGATAGGTAGACTGAAATAAAACTTCTTTATTCAAGTCATCTAATTTATCCTTGGCAGCATATGCTGCGAGACACTGGTGGCAATGGACGATTGTTTCACTCCTAGACCAATGGCTAGTCGATATAAATTTATTTAATTTCTTAAGTTCCGCTTTACTCCAGGTAGAGTAGATTTCGCCAATGACACTTTGTTTCATTTTAAAATTTGTCTAACAAAGTTAAAATAATATTTTGTTTTCGTCTGAGTTTATTTCTATATTTGTATCGAGGTTTTGAGATTAAAGAATTTTGAATACTCTGCACCTCCACCTTTAAGATAAATAAATGAAAATCAAAAGAAACACTGCCATGAGGAAAGTTTTATTTTTTTGCCTTCTATTTCTAGGTTCTAATAAAGACTTGTGTGCTCAGCTCAATAAGGATTCATTTGCATTCAGAGATGATATGAATGTAGATTATAATTTATACGTCAAAGTCAACGATGTCAATCCAAGTTTATTGAAAATTGTAAGCGTCCTTAAGTCAGGATCAGATACGAATTTATATACTCTTCAAATTAGTTCAGATTCAAACTATATCAATATTAAATCTACAAATACTAGCCTTCTCAGTGGAAGTTTTCAATACAAAACAATACAAGGCGCGCTATTAGATTCCACTACAGTGTATTTTGAGCGAAAAGCCATGGCTGGGGATGTTTACCCGGGAGATTGTAACAAAGATAATTTAGTAAATCACATGGATTTATTTCCAATTGGTCTTATGTTCGGGCAATATGGTTCTCCTAGAAACCTTGCAGATACTAACATATCTTTTGGCGTACCAAAGAAGGTGAATAATTGGTTTTTTGAGCTGCGAGGTATCAATGCTAAACATGCGGACGTTGATGGCAATGGTTGGGTAGATGAGCAGGACATTAATCATTTAAAAAGAAATTTCGGAAAAGATAAAGGCAACTACTTACCGATTTTAAGTTTTGCATCTAATGATGTCAAGTTATCTCTGTCTATATCTGATACCATTAAACTTAGTTCAGCAGTTAATAATAAGCTTAGTATTCCTATAGTGATTACCTCTCCAAATAAAATAAATGCTTATGGCATAGGCTTTAGCTATACCGTGCAGATTTATGACAAAAACTCATTTTCTCAGTTAAAATTTTATCCCTACACCAAATATATTAGATCGAATATTTGGGATGAATTTACGACCTTATATTTGATGGATACGACCAGCTTCAACGAACATGTCAATATAGCCTACTGCAAGCGTAATCAATCTAATGGAGATATAGATCCTCAAGGAGGCGTCATTGATATCGTCATAGATGATGTACTGATAGGTATCGCAAATCCCGGCGAGCAAACCCATCTTAATATCTACCTAAAAGAGGTAGCATTCATCGATAAAAACTACAATACAATACCGATAACTCCTGTGTCTAAAAGAATTTATTTACAAAAAGCTACTTCCTCTATCGCGCAGGTGCAGCATATGGGCTGGTCAGTATATCCGACTATGCTGGAAGAAGAGTTAACTATATTGAACCCACTAGCTCGCAAGGCTAATTATCAAATTTTTAATACTATGGGACAAATAGTAGCCTCGGGTAGAATGACAGAAAAAGTGATTATCTCTACAAACTTTTGGTCACGGGGCATGTATTACATTAAAAACGATATCAGTACTGAAGTTATTAAAATTAAAAAGTAATTTTTTTCATTAAATTTATGTTTTCAAGAATCGGCTATACTTCCAGATAGCCGATTTTTTTGTTTTTAAATAGATCTATATTCAGCTATGTTAATAACACATGAAAAACCAATATTCTATATTAGATATCAAATAAAACCCTATTAGTTTTAATTATTTCATAAAAAAACATCTAACAAACTGATTTTTTTCTTCTTTTATCTCGCATTTTAATATCGCATCTTTGTATTGAAAAACTAATCAACCTTAATTTATTTTATAAGCAAGCTCCAAAAATATGAAAACTTTAAAAAACCCTAACCTATGGACTTAGTAATTTCTGAAACTAAATTCATGGAAAATAAAAACAAAGAATACTAAAGACGAAGCTGATTTAGCAGCAGCAACCACGAAAACTTAAATCTTTTCTATCTAGAAATTGATTTGCTGGTTATTTTCAAAAGAAGAGGTCACCTGCAACGGGTGGCCTTTATTTTTTTATGGTAAAGTGAGGATTAACCTGTCTAATTATTATAAATGACTCCAGGCACTGCAGATATGGACCTTCGCTAGAACTAGCTTTAAACATTTTATTGATCAATTACCTATTCCTATTCTATTATTCAATTACTTTGTAAATTTTAAAGGCCCAATTCGGGTTAATGTTTTTTTATAACCATAGTTGTCAGTCTAGCGACACTAACCATTCTATCCTTTTCATCTTTTATTTCAATATTCCAAACATGGGTCGTACGACCCAGGTGAAACGGCTTGCAAGTGGCTATTACAAAACCATCTTTCATGGCTCTCAAATGATTGATATTTAATTCTAAACCCACAATACTCTCTTTTTCTTTATCTACACACATGACTGCTGAGACACTGCCAATAGTTTCAGCCAATGCAGCCGCAGCTCCGCCATGGAGCAAGCCCATGGGCTGTTTCGTTTTCACTGTCACAGGCATTTTCATTTTGAGATAATTATCGCCCAATTCTAAAAACTCCATATCTAAATGCTGACCCATTGTATTTTCGGCTCTTTCAGATAGCTCTTCTATTGATTGAGGTGATTTCCAGATAAATGACATATTATAAATTTGAGCACGAAATTAAGGATAGTAATTCGAAGTTAAACAAAAAAGACTTGTTCTATATAGAACAAGCCTTTTTCTGAAAATTCAAAAAAATAAACTTTATTTTTCTATAAGCTGTGAATCGCCTATAAGATGTTTGATTTTATCTATAATACTAGGAAGCATTCTTGCGGCAGCATACTGCTTCATAGCTTGTCTAGCCTCTATGGCAGGAGATCCAAAGTATCGCTGATTTCCTTCTAAATTTTTATCTACATTGGACGATGCTAGAATTATAGCATTGTCCCCGATTAGAAGCCCTTTTGAAATACCAACTTTACCATAAATCGTAACGTTATCGCCTATAGTTGTTTTACCTGCTATAGCCACTTGAGCGCATAGCAGGCAGTTCTGTCCTATGACTACTCCATGTGCTATATGGATTTGATTATCCAATTTTGTACCTTTACCTATCCGAGTGGTGCCTGAAACGCCTGAATCTATGCTGCAGCTTGAACCTATTTCTACATCATCTTCGATGATTGTATTTCCGATCGTATGCATTTTAAGATATTTCCCATCTTGTTTATTATAGTAAAATGCCTCTGAGCCAATAGCAGTATTAGACTGAATAATGACATTATTTCCTATTGTGGTATTCGAATAAATTGTCGTATTGGGATAAATAATACAGTTGGATCCAATTCTTACGTTTCTACCAATAGATACGCCAGGGTAAACAATTGTATTATCCCCTATGGTGGCCTCTGAACTAATTAAATCATGGCTATGCAGTGTCGGAAAATAGTCTTTTGCTATTTTATTATATACTTTGAAGGGGTTATCAGTATATATTAAGCATTTGCCTTGAGGACAATCCAAATCTGTATTGATTAGAATAAATGAAGCTGAACTGTTTAGGGCCTTATCAAAATATTTAGGGGTGTCTACAAAGGTCATATCGCCTTCCTTTACCTTATTTATTTCATTTAACCCAATCACTTCCTTTGAGGACTTATTTTCTATAAGTCTTAATCCATATTTCTGGATAAGCTCTGATAACTTTATTGGTTCCTTAAAATTCATATTCTATACTTTTCAGACGAGAATACATGGCGAAAGGTTGCACCAATAAAAAAAGGCTAGTGATAACACCAGCCTCAAGGCGGAGAGAAAGGGATTCGAACCCCTGGACCTATTACAGTCAACGGTTTTCAAGACCGCCGCATTCGACCGCTCTGCCATCTCTCCGGGTGCAAAACTAAATTAATTAATTTTATCGAATTGTTTTTTTTGTGAAAAAGAATCAATAGGAACCCAAGCCACGGAATTTCAGCAAGATATAAGCTGTCAGAACTTTGGGGGAACAAAAAAAATGGTGTCTACTGAATATTGAGCTGCAAATTCTTCGTAATCATCCCTACGGCTATAGCCAGTAGGATGACGCCGAACATTTTTCTCATGACAAGAATAGTGCTCTCTGAAATTTTATCTTTCAAAAAATTCAAATATCTCAGAACCAAAAATACAACTAATACATTGATAACAATAGCTATAGCTATTTCGACATAGTTATATTGAGATTTTAAGGTTAATATAGTAGTGATAGTGCCCGCACCAGAGATCAAGGGAAATGCAACGGGGACTAATGCCGTAGCTTTGTTTTGCTCCTTGGCTTGTTTTATGATATTTCTACCTAAGACCATTTCCATAGCTAATATAAATAGAATGATGCCGCCAGCTACAGCAAAAGAGGACTTTGTAACACCCAGAAATGATAGAAACATCTCACCGAGAAAAAGAGCCAGCATCATGATAATAAGCGAAGCAATAGAGGCTCGCTCTGGGTGAATCTCTCCAGAATTTTTACTGATATCTATCAATAAAGGTAGCACACCGATAATATCAATAACTGTAAATAGTGTGATAGTTACTGTCAGAATTTCTTTTATGCCTATGCCTTCCATGAATCTTAATATAAAATACAAAATTAATCTATTTCTGACGAATAGCTTCTCAACAATCGTTATATATTTTATTAATTTTCAGTGAAATAGCACTAGTTGAGAATTGAGTAGCGGCATAATCTGCTAAAATCTCACTTTTTAAAAATGGGTGTGCGTGAAGCATATCGGTCATAGCTGAGATAAGCTGGCTGGTCTTCCCTTTATCAATCAGAATACAGAATTCAGGGGTGAACTCCTCAACACCCCCTACGCGACTAGAGATATAAGGTAAACCACATGCCAAGGCCTCCGCCAGCACACAAGGTTGATTTTCGAAATCACTAAAGAGAATAAAGCAATGAGCCCTCTGCATGTAGGCTGCTACCTCATGATGAGAGAGCGGTGGCAGCACTGTTATGACATTTTCTAACTGATGTTGACTGCGAAATTTTTCAATAATTTCTCTAGACCCATTGCCGCCTATGGTTAAAGTGAATTGAAAACCACCTTGATTCAATTCCTTAATAGCGTCAAGTATACCTAAAATATTTTTAGCCTTACTAAGATTGGAAATATGAAGAAAATTAAATACTATTGGCTTCAATTCTCTAGGCTGAAATCTATCGGTGTCTACTACATTCGGGACTATGTGTAAAGGTAAATTGCCAAAAAAATACTCTAATCGCTGACCTAAGTGCAGGCTAACAGGCATAACAGCTTTGGCCGATCTAAAAATTGGTCTGAATACGAGCTTCTTCAGCCATGCATTAGGAAGCTCATCCAACCTATGATACTGGGTGGCATGCTCAGCTATGACATATGGGAGGCGCTGAAAAAGCAGCCATATAAAATGATAGTGCACTACATTAGCATGTATCAAATCGGGCGGAGAAATGAGTTTCATTCCTTTATAAAATCCCCATATTTTTTTCAAAAAATTAAGACAACTAAAAGATGATTTAGGAAAATAATATATGTATTCCTTTAAATTTGGATTTCGCTCATTAATAACTAACTTCCAAGAACTAAGCTGCGGATCCCCTTCCATATGAAGAACGGAGACTCTATTTAGAAGCGAAACCGCCTCTGCATGTCTCTGTACGAAATCACCATTATAGGCGTCTACATTGGATGGATACCAGCTCGAAATGAAGAGTATATGTTTTTTGATTTATTATCGATTTAAAGTTTGAGTACAAAATTAAGTATTATCTCAAACTCAACAACAGAAGTTTCCGGAAAATCATCAATTATCGGTATGACAACCTATTTTAATAATAATAAACGCCTTCAGCATAAATTCATTCATTCTAAAGTATTTTTTTTACATTTGATTTATTAGTAGGTATATAACTATAGGAATGACACCAAGACGCACTAGGCTTAAAATAGGTAGAGTAATTTTATTAGTGTTACTCTTTTTTTTCCTTTTATTTATTTTTAATTATTTCTCTACTTTGAGACCTGCATTTCTCTTTCCACGCTGGAAAGACTATGCTGTGCATGGTATCGATATTTCCAAATATCAAGGTAATATAGATTGGTATCAGTTAAAATCACATGAAGTCAAATTTGTCTTTATGAAAGCTACAGAAGGGAAAGAGCTGGTAGACAATTTATTTAAAACCAACTGGCAAGGCGCTAAAGAAGCAGGAATATCAAGAGGAGCCTACCACTTTTACAGACCGAATGTAGACTGGAAAATTCAAGCTAGAAACTTCATAGAACAGGTAGAGCTAGACAAGGGAGATATGCCACCAGTATTAGATATTGAGCTTATTCACCATCGAAATCAATTAAATTTATTATCCGATATACGAAAATGGCTAGAAGTGATAGAAAAACATTACGGTATTCGGCCTATAGTCTACACCTATGAAAATTATTATAATCGATTTCTTTTAAATGAATTCAGACATTACAACCTATGGATAGCCAAGTATAACTATAGTTCACCAGGATTAGAAGATAATGCTCGATGGGAGTTTTGGCAATTTTCTGAAACTGGTGAATTAAAAGGAATAGATCATAAAGTAGATTTAAATTGCTTTTATGGCACAGAGGCACAATTCAGAAAAATATTAAAGAAATGAAATCCTATGTTTCTAATTTGTATTTATATCTAAAAGGACTTGGTAACGAAACTATCGCTCATAATCAAGCTAGGTATATGCGTTATAGATTCCCATTTTTTGGTTTAATTAGTGCTACAAGAGAAAAGTACTGGAAAGAATTTCAAGAAATCGAAGGGAATTTAGAAAAGAGTAAGGTGGTGGAATTTGCGCGAGAGTGCATTCAATATCCCGAAAGAGAAATGTGGTATGTGGCATCACAAGTATTGAAAGAAAATAAGAAAAAATTGAAATCCGAGGACCTAGAATTTATCAAAGAAATAATAGTTAAATCAGACTGGTGGGATATCGTGGATTTATTAGCCTCGAATTGTATTGGAGCTATTTGTATAAATTTCAATGAGCAGAGGAATGAAGTGAATAGCTGGATTCATGATGAAAATTTTTGGCTACGCCGAACAGCAATAATTTATCAATTAGGATATGGAGTAAAAACAGATGAAAGCGTTTTATACAAACATATTCTTCTCACATGTCACGAAAAAGAATTTTTCATTCGCAAAGCTATAGGCTGGGCACTGCGATCGTATTCAAAGATAAATCAAGACTCGGTGAGAAGTTTTATAGAAACAAATCAGGGTAAACTTTCCCACTTGAGTATTAAAGAGGGCAGTAAGTATTTATAAGTCTAGATTTATTCTACCTCTAATTCTATTTCTTTATCTTCTCTAACTATTTTCTCGATCCCACCAAATATTATTGATTTGACCTTCGGAAACCATTGATTTTTTGATGTATCATATCTTTCGCCGTTGTACAATGCATAATTTTTGTATTCTCCTTCTTCAATAAGAAAATTGTCCTTATTATAAACTTTTAAAAAACCATTTCCTGAAGAATCAAGACCAATTGTTTTATACTGTTCATATATTTCAAGAAGCCATTCTTTCATTAGTTCAACATCTGTATTATTATATATATGAATTAGTCTGCCAGTTTGTTTAAGAAATCGCTCACCTGTTAAGGAATAAATTTGGTCGTATCCAGCTGTTCTATCTATAGGAACATTTTTATAGACCGAATAAAGAGTAATGGTATCCATTGTAACCACATATAAACCAGAATCTTCACCACTTTGAAGACATGAGCCAAAGCTAAATTTATAACTTCCGTTTTTGAATAATATTAAATGTGAGCTATTAAATGGTGAAAATACGGTAGTATATATACTTTTTTCGGTATTACTTAACTCTCTTGCCATTTTTTTTTCTTGACTAAAGCACGTAACTGAAAATAGCCAAATAATAGCTACAAAACATATTTTCATATTTGACTTTATTTCACAAAATAATGCGATTAAAAATACGTTGCAAAAAATTCAAATAACTCTGATTTTTTTGGGATTTTATCTACAAAACTTAAAACATCACCGCCTTGAACCAAACTCGCTTAGCTTCTAAATCCACTTTGTCAACTGATATAGTTATGGGCTGACCCATGTGGAATTCGACATGGGACTGTCTGCCTTTTAGCGTTAGGGAAGTGATATCGAAGCTGAATACTTCTTTAAAATTGGTACTAAGTTCTACATAGCCCTCACATTTATTATCTTTCAGTTCTACCCAGAAACCAGTGCCATTCATACCGCTGATGATGCCCTGGTATTCTTTTTTAAGATGATAACTCAAATATTCTACCTGCTTGTATTTAATGCCTTCGCGCTCACAGTCAGTCGCTTTGCGCTCCTGATCAGAGCAGTGCACACAAATCTCCTCTATTTGAGCGGCAGTATAGTTCAGTTTTTTCTTTTTAAGTACATTCGTTAAAAGCCTATGAGCTATAAGATCTGGATAGCGGCGTATAGGTGAGGTGAAGTGAGAATAATGGGTATAACCTAAACCGTAGTGACCTATATTTATGGTAGAATAATATGCCTTAGACATAGACCTAATGGCCATTTGATTGAGGATATCCGATTCAGGCGTATTCACTATAGAGCCTAGAAACTCATTTAGTATTTTGGATGCCTGCTCCGGTTTATCAATTTTCTTTAATTTATGACCTCCGAGCTTCAGTGCAGAGTCTCTAAACTGTTCTAACTTAGCCATATCCGGCACATCGTGATCTCTGTATACGCCTGCAGGAATGAGCTTCTTTTTAGTATAGACATCTAAAGCTCTGGCTACACTTGTATTGGCACGGAGCATGTATTCCTCTATCAGCCAATTCGCTTCTTTCTGCACCTTGGGAATTATATCGAGAGGTTTACCATCCTTGTCTAGCACGAACTGTACTTCTGAAGCTTCAAAGTTGATCGCTCCTTTTTGGAAGCGTTCTTCGCGCCAAATTGAGGCGATACCTTGCAAAAGCTTTATAACGTCTGCATGGTCTCCTTTTCCAGTTTCTATGACCTCTTGGGCTTCTTCATAGGTAAATCTTCTATCGGAATGTATTACGGTCTTCGCAAGATATTCATCATGTATCTTACCATCTTCATCTATATGGTAAATCATGGAAAATGCTAATCTATCTACCTTAGGATTAAGAGAGCATAATTCATTAGATAATTTTTCTGGTAGCATAGGAGCTACTCTATCCGGAAGATATACGGAAGTAGCTCGGCGAAGAGCTTCTTTGTCTAATTCTGTACCATCTTTTACATAGTGAGCTACATCCGCTATATGAACCCCAATTTCATATTGATCATTGTCTAGTTTTTTTACCGAAAGAGCGTCATCGAAGTCCCGTGCCGTTTTCGGGTCAATTGTGAATGTAAGCGTAAAACGCATATCCAGTCTATCGGCTAAGTCTTCTGCGCTAAGTTTAGACTGAATGGGTTTCAACTCCTCTAAGACATTTTCAGGAAATTCTTGGTGAAATTCACGCTCCAGAAGGATAGAGCGCATGGTCAGTTCATTCGGATTGAAGTTTTTCAATACTTCTATGACCTTACCTCTTGGATTCTTCTCTTTTTCGCCCCATTCTAGAAATTCTATTTCTACATAGTCTCCGTCTTTAGCTTCGTGTGTATATTTTGAGGAAATATAAAAATCAAAGAGTGCTTTGGAAGAAATAGGTGTTACAAAAAAGACATCAAAGTCTTTGGATTTATGTACCGAAAATTTACCTATAAAACTTTTTAGCTTGCGTTCTATGACCTTTATAAATTTGGCTTCGGGACGCTTGCCGTCTTTTACCTTATCTAGGTTGACTAGTATTCTATCCCCTGAGAATGCGGGCACATTCTTATTGCGCATGATGGCATCGCGCTCCAACCCTTCTATAGCTACAAACATGGCTCCTGTAGCCGTAATATCTAATACACCTTCTACTTCATTTGTGTTCTCGTGATTCATAACTTTTGATTTCTTAGTTGATTTATCCGAGGCGTCTTTGGCAGGGATTAGGTTTTTTGCTTTTTCGGTGAGTGGTTTTTTCTTTACATCATCATCCCATTGTTTGAGCATGTAGACATCCATTTCTAACTCTACTATTTTCTTTTGTCTTTTTAAAACCATGAGGGCATGGATAAGTTTTTCTTTTCTAGTGCTATTTGGGAGAAGTTCTTTGAGTTTATCAAAGGTGAATTTCTTCTCATAATTTTTACCAAAGAGCTTGAGTATTTTTGTTTCTGTGAGTTCTTTTTTATCTTTCACTTCTGTTCATTTATATTTAATTGATTATTATTTTTAGGTGGATTTTAGGGAGGTTTAGCACATCAAATCACTAGCTATAGCATCCGCTAGGATTTTCCCAGAGTTAGTGAGTTTAAAGGTCTTGTCGTCCCGTATGATAAGATTTTGATTTTCAAAATTTCTAACTTGATCTAGAAATTGAATTTCAAAATTTTCACCAAAGGTAGTTCTTATTTCGTCAATATGTATGCCAAATATTGTTCTTAGTCTGGTCATTATGTATTCATTGTATCTATTTTCTAAGCTCAAATGTTCTTGTTTCCAATATTCATTCTGCTGCGCCAAACCCTCAATATAAAGCTTTAGATTCGATACATTCCATCGCCGTTCTTCTCCTAAATAGCTATGCGCGGATGGTCCAAAACCTAAATAAGGCGTTTGCATCCAGTAGCCGATATTATGCTGTGACCAGTAGTTTTCTTTTCCGAAATTAGAAATTTCATAATGGATGAATCCTGCATTTTCCAGCTCTTCTATCGTATACAAGTACATTTCATTGAGGGTATCGTCGCTCTCTATAGGAAGTTCATTTCGACCCACTTTTCGAGCTAGGGCCGTCTTTTCTTCTATAGTGAGGTTATAGGTAGAAATATGCTTTACATCCAATTCGATGGCTTGTTTTAAATTATTTTTCCACTGCTGCATACCTGAATAAGGCAGACCGAAAATGAGATCAATAGATATATTATCAAATAACTTGTGGGCGTTTTCTATCGCTTTTAGTGCTTGCTGTGTAGTATGATTTCTATTCATTACTTCTAAATCAGCATCGGCAAACGACTGTACGCCTATACTCAATCTATTGAAACTGAACCCTCTCAACGACTTAATATAGTCTAGAGTCAGGTTTTCTGGATTAGATTCAATAGATATCTCAGCCTGGGATGATATCGAATAGTTATCTAGGATACTTCGCATGATTTTTTCTAAATCAGTCGAGGTCAGTATAGTAGGAGTACCGCCACCTAGGTAGATTGATGTTATATTTTGATGACTTAATTCACCAGCTCGCTCCTCTATTTCGTGGATAATAGCAGAGATATAGGCATCCTTTTTTACAGGACTCAGCGTGAAATAAAAGGAGCAATAATGACATGCTTTTTTACAAAATGGGATATGGAGATATAGAGAAGCCATTTATTCTGAATTGGCTACTAAGGTAACATCCGCAGCCATAGCATGGATTAATTCTTCTATTGAATCAAATTTCTTCTCTTCCCGCAAAAAGAGTTTAAATTCAATACACACTGATTCCCCGTAGATATCGCCTTCAAAGCCTAAGATATAACTCTCAATACTCTCATCTTTTCGTACCTCTACTGTAGGATTTAATCCTATACTAGTAGCGGCTTTGTAGCGTTTACCATTTACTACTATACTGGTACTATAGACTCCCTTTTTAGGGATTAATTTATTCGGGTCATCTGGTAATATATTGGCCGTAGGATAGCCCAGTGTTCTGCCGAGTTGCTTGCCCTCTATGACCTTTCCAGTGATAGAATATTCATAACCAAGTAATTTTTTCACCTGGTCTATACTTCCATTCTGGATATGATTTCGTATAATACTAGAACTAACATGCGCACGTTTTATGAGATACTCATCTAATTGAATAATCTCTATACCTAAATGGAGTTTTTCCTTCAGCGCTATAAACGTATCTTTAGATCCTTGTCTATCTTTTCCAAATTTATGATCATAACCTAAAACGACTATTTTTGGCTGCAGCGGTATGAGGATGTCATTTAAGATAAAGTCTTCGGCACTTTTCTGTGAAAGGGCCTCTGTAAATGGAAGTGCTATCAAGTTTTGAACACCTAGCTGCTCAAGATGAGCTATTTTTTCTTGCCAAGTTTGAAGTAACTTAAAATCGTCATTCAGCTTCAAAATTAACCTAGGATGAGGCTCAAAGCTGATAAGATAAAATGGAATGTCCTTAGCTCTAGCCATTCTTTGTGCTTCAGTGATTAAATATTGATGTCCTAGATGTAGTCCATCAAAGGAACCTATAGTAATGACACTTTCAGCAAGCTGGGGTAATTCTTTATAGATTTTCATCATGCATCAATACGTGGCTAAAGATGAATGAATCGTATCCATATCTATAGATTGGCCTAGAGAGTAGTCTCCAATTTTACTTCGTATCAGATGATCTAAATAGGCCCCTGTGTTTAGTTTCTTACCAATGTCATAAGCCAGCGTTCTGATATAAGTACCTTTGGACGCAGTCACTTCTATTTTTAAAAGTGGTAGTGCATATTCTAGCACCTTTATTTCATAAATTTCTATTTCTTTAGCTTTAATTTCTACCTCTACTCCCTTTCTAGCTTTCAGATAGGCTGGCTTACCTCCTAGTTTTACAGCAGAGTAAACCGGAGGTATTTGCTCCTGATTACCTAGAAAACTAGCTAAAGTTTCTATGACAAAAGGTTCACTAAGATGCTCAATAGAATAAGTAGCGGACACTTCAGTTTCTTTGTCGTAAGAAGGTCTCTCTGCTCCCAGAAATATGGTAGCTAAATAGGTTTTCGGTAGCGCATGAATCGCATCTACCTGCTTGGTCATTTTTTGAGTACATATGATTAGAAGACCTTCGGCTAGGGGATCTAAGGTTCCCGCATGGCCTATTTTTAGTTTGGGAATCGACTTTCTAGTCAACCCCTTTATTTTTTTCACTACATCAAATGAGGTCCAATGGAGCGGCTTATAGACGGGCAGTATTACTCCAGATTCGAGATCACTTATTAGATTCATAATATATGCTTACAATTGGTCTTAGTTACATCATTTGCAATGTAAATCCGAAATATTTATTAAGTACTAAAACAAGAATACCTATTAGTATTCGATAATATGCAAACACAGTAAACCCATATTTCACTATATAGGAAACGAAAAACTTAATAGCCAATATAGCTACTAAAAAGGCAACAATATTGCCAAAAACTAAAACTGTAACCTCATGATTGGATATAGATTGCTTCCCCAATTTGAGAAAATCAAACAAGTCCTTAGCAGATGCTAGAAACATGATGGGCACAGCTAATACGAAAGAGAATTCTGCGGCGTCTTTTCTAGTCATGCCCTGAAACATACCGCCATAAATAGTAGCGGCTGATCTAGACACCCCTGGGAATATAGAAATAGCTTGAAATAAACCTATGAAGCCATAATTCATAGGTTTTAGATTGTTGTCATCATTTATTTTTTTCTTGAAGTAAGATTCTAAGTAGAGCATAATAAATCCCCCGATTAGCAAATTGATTCCAACAATGAGGACGCTTCCTAGAGCTTGATCTACATATTTTTTTAGGAGAAAGGCTATGATTACAGTAGGAATTAGCGAATAGGCTATTTTGAAATAAAATTCTAACGAAACAAAAAACCGTTTCCAATAAAGAAATAGAACAGAAAGAATCGCACCAAACTGTATAGAAATTATGAATAAATTAAGAAATGGACTGGTCTTAAGCCCAAGCGCTGCAGAGGCTAGAATCATATGCCCCGTGGAAGAGACTGGAAGAAATTCAGTAAGACCTTCTACAAGCGCTATGATGAACGCTTCGAAATAGGTCATTCACTCGTCTTTTTAATAGATAAGATCGCGTACAGTTCGATAATGAAGCCTAAGATAATCACTATAGGCGCTATGACGATTCGTCTGGTGCTATAAACGTCTTCTTTTGGAAATGTAGCAGTGAGACTTTCTACATCATTATTGGTACCCATCATCAGACCATAGCCAAGGAAAATAACCACAAGCCCTAATATCATAAGATGGTAGTTTTTCTTGCCAAACAATAGAGGAGTAGAATACGTTTGAGTTGTCTCTGTATATTTTGAGTCCGCTTTATCTATGTCTAGATTAGTTTTTATTTGCGCTTTTTTTGACATGTCAATATGATTTATAATTTAATACAATGAGTCTAATTTCATTCGGAGATACTTATTCACGGCAAAGAATGTACTGATAAATGAAAGTATAACACCTAGCAAAATTAATCCAAAAAAGATTATGGACAAATATTTTAATTCTTTTTGCAATTCTATTAGCTGAGTATATTTATCAAAAAGATATAAAATAAAGACTAAAAGACCCGAAGCTACTAGTGCACTGACTATACCATTCAGAATGGCGCGCCATATATATGGTCGAATAATAAACCAGCGTGTAGCGCCGACTAGCTGCATACTTTTGATAAGAAATCTATCTGAGAACATGGCTAATCGAATAGTACTATCAATCAAAATGACAGCGATAATTAACAAAAACAAGGTAATTGCGCCTAAAATCAGGGAGATTTTTCGTAGATTTTTGTCGAGTGTCTTTGAAATCACCTTAGGGTAGGTAGCATCACGAACCAATGCATTTTTTAAAATAAGTTTTTTAGTAGATTCTAAGATTTCTGGCTTGAACATCTCTGATTTTATATTTACCTCTAAGGAATTGAAAAGAGGATTGTAACCTATGATATTTATAAAATCCTCATTGATATCTTTTTTTAATTTAGCAGCAGCTATATCTTTAGAAACGAATTTTACCTTTTTTACCTCAGGTATATTTTCTAATTCGGCTCTAAATTTATCATAGGCACTCTGGACCGTATCTACAAGCTCTACCTGAATATAGACGCTCTCCTTGAGCACATCACTTGTATTTTTAGCTATCCATATAAATATACCTAAAAATCCAGTTAAGAATAAAACAGTGGTAATACTGAATATTGAGTTCCAGTAAGATATTTTATTGCGTGTGTTTTTTGAGTGTGCTCCCATAGATTTCTTTAATTTATTTAGTCAAATGATTTCCCTCTAGCATTGGTAATTTTTATAATTTCTTCGAATTGACTTTTGTTCAAATCGTTGTAGAAAAACAAAGCTGGATCTACTTTTTGGTCATTGTATTCCACCTCATAATGCAGATGAGGTCCTACAGAGGCACCGGTATTGCCAACAGAGCCTATTTTCTGACCTCGCTTGATCCTATCTCCTCCTCTCACGGCATAGGCCGATAGATGAGCATATCTCGTTTTGTAGCCATAGCCATGATTGACGATGATACAGTTTCCATACCCCCCTTCATAGCTGCATGATACCACTACGCCATCGCCAGACACATAGATAGGAGTACCCGTAGGTGCTGTAAAATCTATTCCTTCATGCCTCTTTGGTATTCTATAGATCGGATGCATTCTCCATCCAAAACCAGAAGCTATCCGTGTCAAATCTTTATTAGATATAGGCTGTATGGATGGAATAGATGTTAACATCTCATCTTTTCTGCGCACGAGGTCTGCTAATTCATTATAGGATTTTTCCTGCAGCTTCATCGTATTGCGCACTATGGTGATTTTTTTAAGTATCTCTCCAATCACAGCATAGCCTGATTCTTTGGTTAAGATATCATATTTTTCAGTTCCTTTTTCTGTGGTTTTCCATATATTATCGTCTATAGGATCACGCTGATAAATCACTCGATACATATTTTCATCCCGTTTACGAAGGGTAGCTAAGTCTTCACTCACTACCTCCAAATGTCTATCCAAGGTTTTATATTCTTTTTGTAGTAGTTTTATTCGTCGATTAAGATTCTGCTCATTGGGTGATGGGAATATTTTATGTGAGACCATCACTGAAATAAATCCAAAGACTAAAACGCCACTCATAATCATTAAACCATAGGTCAGCCTAGACTGCCAGCTCACCTTCTTATGCTCAAAGGTCAAGTTTGCAGGATTAAAAACTAAGGTTGGTTTCTTTTTTGCCATTATTTCTATATCTTTGCCTATCCAATTTAGAATAGAAAAAGTGGATTTTAGCTTACAAATAAAGCTATTTTTCCTCAATTTACGCTGATTTTAATCATATTAACAGATACAGAATATAAAAGAATGAATGCCAACGAGATTAGGAATAAGTTTTTAGAGTTTTTTGCTTCAAAAGGTCATAAGATAGTTCCATCTGCTCCTATGGTGGTTAAAAATGATCCTACCCTTATGTTTATAAATGCAGGAATGAATCCTTTTAAAGATATATTTCTTGGTAATAGACCTGCGGAAGTAGGGCGTATAGCAGATACTCAAAAATGTCTTCGTGTTTCTGGTAAGCACAACGATTTAGAAGAAGTAGGCGTAGATACCTATCATCATACCATGTTTGAAATGTTGGGAAATTGGTCCTTCGGCGATTATTTCAAAGAAGAAGCTATCCAGTGGGCTTGGGAATTATTGACTGAAGTCTATCAATTGCCCACAGACAGACTCTATGTGACTATCTTTGAAGGTGATGCGAGTGAAAATCTGGCCAAAGATGAGGACGCTGCCGGAATATGGGAAAAATATATAGCTAAAGATAGAATCCTACTAGGAAATAAAAAAGATAATTTCTGGGAAATGGGCGATGTAGGACCGTGCGGGCCATGCACTGAAATCCATTTTGATAGTAGACCTGATGCTGAGCGAGCTAAAATAGATGGAGCTAGTCTAGTCAATGCAGATAATCCATACGTTATAGAAATATGGAACAATGTATTTATGGAGTTTAACCGTAAATCGGATGGTTCTCTTGAATTTCTGCCCGCAAAGCATGTCGACACCGGTATGGGCTTCGAGCGTTTGGTTCGTGTCATCCAATGCAAGGATTCGAACTATGATACTGATATTTTCACTCCTTTACTAGACAAAGTAGAAGCATTATCAAATAAGAAATACGGTCGGACCGATAGCAGAGAAGATATAGCCATGCGCGTAATCGTAGACCATATTCGAGCGATATCATTGTCTATCGCTGATGGACAGATACCTTCTAATACAGGTGCGGGCTATGTGATTCGCAGAATTCTCCGACGAGCTATTCGATTTGGATATACCTATTTAGAATTTGAGACTCCGTTTATGTTTAAACTGGTTGAAGTACTCTCTGTTCAATTTAAGGATATATTTCCAGAGATATTGGCGCAGCAGTCTTATATAGAAAATGTGATTCGGGAAGAGGAATCATCATTTTTCAAAACACTCAGTATAGGCGTCAAGTTATTTCAGGAGAAAGCACAGCATAGTGCCAATAAAATGATATCGGGAAAGGATGCCTTTGAGTTATATGACACTTTTGGTTTCCCAATAGATCTGACTCGTCTCATGGCTCGTGAAATGGATATGGACATAGATGAGAGTGGATTTGAAACTGAGCTGGAAATACAAAAAAATAGGTCCCGAGAGGCTACCAAATTAGAGACCGAGGACTGGGTAGAAGTCTATCCATCTCCAGCGCATTCGCAGTTTGTAGGCTATACAGATTATGCTGCTACAGTAAAAATACTCCGCTACCGTCAAGTAAAAACAAAAAAAGAAACCCTCTATCAGATAGTCCTGGACCGAACACCATTCTATGCAGAGAGCGGCGGACAAGTAGGAGATACCGGTCTGCTGACTAATCAAAAAGGTGAGCAGATTATCATTTCCAATACACTAAAGGAAAACGATACAATAGTTCATTTTACAAATAAGTTACTTGAAAATTTAACAGAAGAATTTCAAGCAGAAATTCATCTAGAAAATAGAAAAAAAACGGCCAAAAATCATACGGCTACCCATCTATTGCAGTCAGCTTTGAGACAGGTACTAGGCGATCACGTCCAGCAGAAAGGCTCTTTGGTTACACCTAACTATTTGCGTTTTGACTTCTCCCATTTTGCTAAAATGACAGAGGAAGAAATCAAACGGGTAGAAGATATAGTTAATCAAAAAATAGATGCAGAAATACAAGGAGTCATTGATAATGATATTCCTATTAAAGATGCTATGGATAGAGGTGTCACGGCCCTATTCGGAGAGAAATATGGCGAGAAGGTGCGCGTAGTGACCTTTGATAAAAACTACTCTATGGAACTATGCGGTGGAACTCACGTGAAGAATACCAGCGAGATAGGATACTTCAAACTTCTTTCAGAATCCTCTATAGCAGCCGGGATTAGACGTATTGAAGCCACTACCTCAACCAATGTATTGGATTACTACAAGCAGAAAGAACAAATGCTAGATGAAATCAGTGCCATACTCAAGCATCCTCAGAAATTGACGCAAACTGTTCAGAATCTAGGTGCCGAAAATGGAGCGATTAAGAAAAGTCTGACCAGCTATGAACATGTCATTGCGAATCTAGAATTTGAGAAATTCACTCAATATAAAAAAGAGCTCAGCTATGTCCTTTCCTACGATCACTTATCTTCCGATGTAGTGAAACTATTGGCCGCTAAACTGAGAGTAGAATATCCAGATAAAGCATTTATCCTAACTACTAAAGAAGATAGCAAGCTCAAGTTAACTATCATCTGCGGTGATAACTATCTAAAGAACGGCCAGCCTGATGCTAAGACTATTGTAAAGGAAATCGCCCCTATCATCAAAGGTGGTGGCGGTGGTCAAGCCACCATAGCCAATGCTGTAGGTGATATTAGTACTGATTTAGGTTTGCTAGCCAAATAGACCAAAATTCTTCACTCTAGAATTGCCCTATAAATGACAAAAAGTAGGCATTTTCGTTAAAATTGCATTAACCCGAATTACGCTTTAGAAAGCTCTTACGTAAGGGCTTTCTAAAGCGGTTTTGATCTCGTTCAAAAGAACGAGACACGATAGATTTTGTAATTCAGTCAATTTTTATTTGACTGAATTACAATCCCGTACGTACGGGAATGCGATTAATCATTTATAATGATTAATTTGGTTTAAATTTGCATTACAAAAATCACTATTACAAATAATCATATGAATAGTTTTTCTCATTTATCTACAGACGAATTTTCCAAATTAGTAAAAGCCCCTTTATACATAGGTCTTCTCATAGCGGAAGCTGATGGCGAAGTAGATCATAAGGAATTAGAATGGATAGAAAAGGTGACATTTTTTAGAATAAAAACTGCTCATCATACCATGAGAACCTACTATCGTCAAGCGAATGAATTTATCAAAGAAAATTTGAATATAGAGCGCAGCAATTTGCCGACTAATCAGGAAGAAAAAATGAACTATCTATCCGATAAATTAGCGGAACTTAAACCCATATTAGCCAAGCTAGACGAGGGTTTTAGTCATAGATTGCTAGACAGTTTTCACTCGATGGCACTCAGCGTGGCAGAGATTAGTGGAGGCTTACTCAATTTTTTCTCGACCAATCCGGCAGAAGAGAAGTGGTTGGCGCTTGAAATGCTCGTTGACTAATACTTAATTAACACCTAGAGTGTCATGAAAAGCCGTATTTTTTTTCTGACCTCTGTCCTCTTAGGAGTTTATCTTATACTTTTTTTACTATTGCAGGTAGTTTCTGTGAATTCCGTTTTATCTATGATAGGGCAGAATGCAGATCAAGAAACGAAAGCAGCTATCGAACAGCAATATCATTTAGATCAGCCTGGATGGAAGCGTCTAGCACTCCATTTCCATGACCTTTTACCCCTTAGTATCTATGCCGATGATGAAAACAATCTCTGGCATAATGCGGACGCCATTCAGCATGGTCGTAAACTAATAACAATTAGCGGGAAAAGCCTTTGGTTAAAGTTACCCTATCTAGGACGTAGTTTTCAGAATCAAGAACTAGTGAGTCTCTTGATATGGGAAAAATTTAAAACGACCTTTCTACTCACAATGCTAGCCATGTTCTTCGCGTCTTTTCTTGGTATAGCCATAGGCGTCTTAGCAGCGATCTATCACCAGCGCTGGCCCGATCAGGTTATTCTAAGTATATCCTCACTAGGTATATCTGCACCATCATTTTTTGTAGGGATATTGCTCGCTTTGATTTTTGGATACTATCTGAGCAGCTACACCGGACTATCCTTCAGAGGTTCACTGATAGAATATGACGACCAAGGGCTAGCCTCACTCTCTATTAAAAATCTCATTCTCCCAGTATTAGCTCTCAGCCTGAGACCACTGGCTATCATCACCCAGATGACACGCAATGCCATGCTAGATACATTAAAAGAAGACTATATCCGCACGGCGATGGCTAAGGGTTTATCCTATCCTATAGTGGTATACAAGCATGCCTTGATAAATGCACTAAACCCTGTGGTGAGCTCTATTGCAGGATGGTTTGGCTCACTACTAGCCGGTGCTTATTTTATAGAAATAATCTTTGATATGAAAGGTCTCGGCGCCCTCACGGTCAATGCCCTCATGAAATTCGATACCCCTCTCGTTCTTGGAGCTTCCCTGCTGATAGCTTGTAATTTTGTCTTCATCTCTTTCTCTTTAGATTTTATTTATAGGTGGCTAGATCCGAGGGTGAAATAGGGCGGAGGTGGATAAATGATCCTGCATTAATAAACCTTCCTCATGAAATCATAATTCCGCTCTACTTTACAGATACGAACATTATAATGTTCATACCATTTATCGATTCCTTTTTGGATAGCTAGCTTATGATCAGCATTTTGCCTCCATCTGAGAATATCCTCTACCGTCTGCCAGTAGGATACACTGATTCCCAGACTACTGCGTGCACTATCCATACCTAAGAAGCCCCCACTTTTCTCTGCCAAGTCTATCAAGAAATCATCTAACCCCTCGTATTCTTCATCAAGGGCATGATGAGTAGAGGTAAAAATAACGGCATAGTATGGTGTTGGAAATAGTGGAGTCATTTGTGGTTATGTTTTAGGATAAGACATTCAGATTGTTGCAAATATTTGAATCGATAAATACAACCCTCTATCAGCAGCTCAAAAATATCCTTAAATTGAATTTCACGTCTGTATTAATTGTAAACTTAGTAATTTTGCACTCTAATTCTCAAAAAAAAATAAAAAAATGAGCCAATTAAGCTATCTAGGAATCAACTCCCCTGCTAATTTATTCTGGAACTTGACACCAGAAGAATTAACCCAGCATACCATAGACAAGAATCAAGGAACTACCAATGACACAGGCGCCCTGGTGGTAATGACTGGAGAATTCACAGGAAGATCTCCGAAAGATAAGTTTATAGTCAAAGATAGTATCACAGAGAATCATGTGGACTGGGCGAATACGAATTTCAATATTCCGTTTTCTTCTGAAAATTTCGACAAATTATATGATAAAGTGGTGGCTTATCTAGATGGAAAAGATATATATTCCAGAGATTGTGAGGCCTGCGCAGACCCTGCCTATAAACTCAATGTACGTGTGGTCACGGAATACCCATGGTCTAATATGTTTGCCTACAATATGTTTATCAGACCTAAAGATACAACCAATTTCGCAGCAGACTGGCATGTAGTATGTGCTCCAGGCTTTAAAGCTGAACCTGCGGTCGATGGCACACGTCAGAGCAATTTTGCTGTTCTCAATTTCACGAGAAAAATAGCGCTCATTGGCGGTACAGGCTACACTGGTGAAATTAAGAAAGGAATATTTACAGTATTGAACTTCGTGTTGCCTGTAGATAAAGGTGTTTTCCCTATGCACTGCTCGGCCAATATAGGTAAAGATGGTGATACCGCACTATTCTTCGGACTATCAGGTACCGGCAAGACGACGCTTTCTGCTGACCCTAATCGCGGTTTGATCGGTGACGATGAGCATGGGTGGACAGATAACGGTGTATTTAACTTTGAAGGTGGCTGCTATGCAAAATGTATTGACCTCACCGAAGAAAAAGAACCAGATATATATAAGGCTATTAAACCAGGGGCTATATTAGAAAATATTGACTTCTATCCTGGTACCAATAAAGTAGATTTTGCTAGCTGCACGATTACAGAAAATACGAGAGTATCCTATCCATTATATCATATAGAAAACGCAGTAGAACCTTCTGTAGGTAATATACCGAATAATGTATTCTTCCTAACCTATGATGCTTATGGTGTTTTACCTCCGATTTCTCGGTTGAATTCTGCACAGGCTATGTACTATTTTATGTCAGGCTTTACGGCCAAAGTAGCCGGCACTGAGGCAGGAGTCACTGAGCCACAATTAACCTTTTCAGCCTGTTTTGGAGCGCCATTCTTACCCCTTCACCCTAGCAGATATGCAGAGCTATTAGGTAAGAAAATGCAAGCCAGTGGAGCCAATGTATGGATGATCAATACAGGAATGATAGGAGGAGTCTATGGCGTGGGTTCGAGAATGAAACTTCCATATACGAGAGCTATGATTACAGCAGCTTTAACGGGAAAATTAAATGAAGTAGAATATTTCAAACATCCTGTTTTTGGTCTAGAAATTCCTAAATCTTGCGATGGTGTGCCTTCTGAATTATTGAATCCAAGAGAGGCTTGGACCGATAAATCTGCCTATGATGCTCAAGCAATAAAGTTAGCAGAGGCCTTCAACAAGAATTTTGAAAAATTTGCCGGAAATACTGCTGCAGAAATATTAGCCGCTGCACCTAAATTGAGTGCGCAAGCCTAGAAAATATTTACAATAATAAAATTATAAATAAAGCCCTTTCCTCATGAGGAAAGGGCTTTATTTATACATCTAACCCTTTGATAATTAAAGGGTGTCAGGAGGTATAAAAAATATTTTGTAAAATACTTGCATAGTTAAAAAAAATAAGTTTATCTTTGCACTCCGTTTCAGGAAAATCATAGCATGAAAATGATATGAAAG
>JAURJQ010000010.1 GCA_030832185.1 Chitinophagales bacterium
CCAAATGGTGCTGGTAAGACGACCTCTTTTTATATAGCGGTAGGATTGGTAAAGCCTGATAGCGGCAGGGTATTCCTCGACAAGGAGGATATTACAAAGATACCCATGTACAAGCGCGCCCAGATGGGTATTGGTTATCTACCACAAGAGCCTTCTATTTTCAGGAAGATGACCGTAGAAGATAACATATTAGCTGTTCTAGAAATGACTAGACTATCAAAAAAAGAGCAAAATGAAAAATTAGAAAGTCTAATATCTGAATTCAGGTTGTCTCATGTGAGAAAAAGCCAAGGAGATATACTCTCTGGCGGTGAGCGAAGACGCACTGAGATTGCTCGCTGCTTGGCCACTAACCCAGATTTTATTTTATTAGATGAACCCTTTGCCGGCATAGATCCTATAGCAGTAGAAGATATTCAAAAAATAGTCACTCAACTTAAGGATAAAAACATTGGGGTCTTAATTACAGACCATAATGTACAGGAAACCCTTTCTATTATAGAGCGCGCCTATCTTTTATTTGAAGGTAGTGTACTGAAATCAGGCACTGCCGAGGAGTTGAGCCAGGATGAACAAGTGCGAAAAGTTTATTTGGGGCAGAATTTTGTGCTTCGTAAGAAGGGGTAATAGCTTAATTTCTCTGCTGCATGCGCTGAGAAAATAGCAGATAAGTTACCGCCATGCGGACAGCCACTCCATTTTCTACCTGATCTAGTATGACAGAGTGTTTTGAATCAGCTACATCAGTCGTAATTTCAACACCTCTATTAATGGGTCCAGGGTGAAGAATCGTAATGGTTTCTGAGAGCTTATTCAGTCGTTCCATATTCAAGCCATAGAAAGCTGCATATTCGCTAGTAGATGGGAAATAGGCGTCGTCAGCGCGTTCCATTTGTATACGTAGTACATTGGCCACATTACACCATGCTAAAGTTTCTTCTAAGCTATGACTCACGGTTACACCTAGCTCTTCTACATATTTTGGTATTAAAGTAGGTGGGCCACAGAGTTTAATATTGGCGCCTAGTTTTTTCAAACAGAAAATATTGGAGAGGGCTACTCTAGAATGCATAATATCACCAATTATAGCTACATTCAGACCTTTGAATTCTTTATGTTTTTCTCGAATAGAGAAAGCATCTAGCAAGGCCTGGGTAGGGTGTTCATGTGTCCCGTCTCCAGCATTGATTATATGTGCATTGATATGTTTAGATAAGAAAATGGGCACGCCAGGACTACTGTGTCTAATGACGACCATATCCACTTTCATGGCTAAAATATTATTAACGGTATCCAAAAGGGTTTCTCCTTTTTTAACAGAGGAATTCGAACTAGAAAAGTTGATAACGTCGGCTGAAAGTCTTTTCTGTGCTAGCTCGAAAGAAAGTTTAGTACGCGTAGAGTTTTCAAAGAATAAATTGGCAATAGTGAAATCGCGCAGTGTAGGCACTTTTTTGACAGGTCTATTTATTATTTCTTTAAACTGTTGTGCTTGATCCAGAATTTGAATGATATCATTCTTATCTAGCTGTTCTATTCCGAGTAAATGCTTGTGCTTAAACATGATTTCAATTATTCCTGTGTGAGAATTTCTACTCTATTTTTTTTAGAATCTTTTTCTAAGATTACTTTAACTTTTTCTTCTTCTATAGAATCGATAGTGCGTCCTACGTATTTAGCCTGAATAGGGACATGCCTATACAGACGTCTATCTATCAAAACGAGGAGTTCTATATCTCTGGGCCTACCATAATCCATAAGGGTATCTAAAGCTGCTCTTATCGTGCGGCCTGTATAGAGTACATCGTCTATGAGCACTATATTTTTATTATCAAGAGAAATAGGAATTTCCGTCTTTCCTATAGATAAATTAGTGCCTTGAAGATGAATATCATCTCTGTGCATCGATATATCAATAGAGCCATGATAGATCTTGGTTTTTAACTTGGATTCAATTAGCTGGTGGATAATATTGCAGAGCGTAATTCCTCTAGGCTGAACTCCCAGTATAATAGAGTCTTTGAAGTCGCCATGAATTTCTATCAGCTGATGAGCCAGTCTATGTAAAATAAACTCTAGCTGTACATTATCTAAAATAGTTCTAAGATTTGTATCTATAGATTTAACCATGAATGATATGGAATACGAGACAAAATAAGTAAAAGTGCAATGCCGAAGTAAATAATACCTTTGAGATGTTTCGTCTGATCTAAGGCGGATTTTTTAATTGAAATAAAGCCTATAGTAATCAACGCAATAGCAAGAATGTTGGTAGCAGGATGTTCTACTGCTAAAAGCCTAAGGGCCTTGTTACTCATTACGGCCTTTGCATCCAGACTAAGCTGCGATAGATAGCCTTGAGACCACCAGAGCAAGAGCCCGAGTGCTAATTGCACGTGACTAGAGATAAAGGCTAATTTAACTAAAGACATGTTCGTTTTCCTGAAATCAGATTTTTTCAAAAAACTAATCAAAGAAAAAATGACAAATGCAAGCGTTGAAATTAAAAATAAATAGGCGATGAGGCCGTGAATGCTTTTAATCATATGTTTGAATTTTGAACAAATTTAAGATTTTATTCCAATAAAATTTTATATTTTTCTAAATGATTAGGATAATAGACAATAACAAGGTAAGTTCCTTTTGATAAATGAACTAACGATAGCCTCTCTTTTTTGTGAATAGTCTTCTCAATAACTATGTTCCCCAACTGGCTATATATTGCTATATGAGCATTAGGTTGTCCGTTCGGAAGCACGACGAAAAGTTGATCTTTAGTTGGGTTCGGGTAAATAGTCGACAATGGGAAACTTTGGCTTGAGGCTATAATACTAGTATAAAGACAAGAGCCATCATTTACATTGGCTGCGGGGTTATAATTACTAGCTAATTCATCCGTACATCCATATACTTTTTTAATGCAAGAACCATTATTTACATTGGCGAGTGGATTATAGTTAATGCTGCCCGTATCTGTGCATCCATATACTTTTTTAATGCAAGAACCATTATTTATATTGGCGAGAGGATTATAGTTGATACTGCCTGTATCCATGCATCCATAAATTTTTTTTACACACAAGCCGCTATCTTCAAAATCCGTGCTGGGATTATAATTTATACTTCCAGTATCCCTGCATCCATAGCTTGGTGTATATGTAAGAAGTTTAAATCCATCTAGTTTGCCATAGCCATAGGTATTATTGTCTAGGACAGTTGTGAAAGTATCTTTTTTTGCAGTCTTTTTAAGTAGGTATAGTATTTGATGGCTCCAGTAATTGGTGTCTTTTTCCATTAAAAGAGCTAAGGCTCCCGCAACGACTGGACTAGCCATTGAAGTGCCTCCAGCTACGGCATATTTCCCCGTCGCGCCTAATTTTTTTCTATTTCCAGGACTCGCAGCATATGCTGCCCCTGTCGCAAAATCTATAGTTGTCATAACTTGTCCACCTGTCGCTACTATATCAGGTTTGATCCGACCATCTCTCGTAGGACCTTTGCTCGAGTTGCTAGCTATTTCATTCTGTTTCCCTCCTATAGGTCTATATATGTTATCGATATCTGTAATTCCATATTTATTGACATAATTACCTACTGTGATGATTTTATCGGAACATTGAAAGCCAGATACCAAGGAGGAAGCTTGATCAGAGAGTCTATATTGATGAATCGATGGATTTACTGCCAGTGAGGGCAAAGGGCTTGAGTATATACTAGATGTAGATTGTAAAGAAGGGTGTACCCACATATCTAAAATGCCTTTACCTGTGGCAGTAAATCGCCATAAATAGTTAGTCTTCTTAGGTTTGATATAGCATTGAAAATTAACCGTATTTTCTTGTTTTAAAATATAAAAAAAAGCTTGACCAAAAATAGTGTCGAGCGCATTTTTGATAAACATAGAGTCTTCGTAATAGCCATAACGTAAGAGGGAATCCAAGAATCTAGTTTTAAAAGAAAAAAAGTAGGGAAGGGACAAAGGCAACAACGTAGGATTGGAGTCAGCTTGAATACCAATCGTTAGATTCCGCACCTGAGATGTATCTGCCCAAAAATTAAAATATGTACCTGCAAATCCCGCACTATATGTGAAGTCCGTAAAAGTTGTGTCATTATTTGGAGTAAATCGTATATGCTGATTGATATGCCCAGCATTACCAGCTGCAGCCACTATTGTTCTACCCTTTTTGTTCAGACTTGCCTCTATCATGCGAGTACTAGCATCTCGGCCATCATGTGATCCATCATAGCTACCTACACTCAGGTTAACTATTGCTGGTATTTTAAGGCTATCGGCCGTTTTAAAAATTAAATGGATGCCATCTAAGATGTTGGATAGCCATGCATTATTGTTTTTTAAGGAGATGGCTAAAATTTTTGCTTGTGGAGCTATACCCACATTAGGAGAATATGAATTTCCATTCCCAACGGCTATACCCGCTACACTTGTGCCATGTCCAAAAAAACCATTGGCAGGATGTTTGCATGATCCAGAATCGATTGAAGACTTACTCCACCAATGACCATAAGTGTAGCCATTCGGTGCTATACTATCTTTGTTTTGATCCCAAATGCCTAAAATGCGAGAATCAGTAGGAGAATTTTTGAAGTCAAGGTGTCTCCACTCTATACCGAAATCAATAATGCCTATTAGAACATTTCTTCCTTTATAATCTGCGGATAAAGGAGCTAGTCCGGAGTGAATGGAGTCTATATTGCTTAATATTCTCGCAGAATCCAAAAGTGGACGAATTTCTATTTTACCATCTTCGATACGTTTAATCCATTTCTGGATATAGAGTTCTTTTACTTGCGCATAATTTACATAAATAGTGTGGAAGTTGCCTATTGAAGAACCAATTTTGATAGCTTTATGCGTCTCAAGATAAAATTCTAGATCAGAAGGATTCGCTTCAATTATTAAAGGGTACTCACTAATTGGCTCTTGCATCTTGAGCTTCATGGCTAGTGTTTGTCCTTGGATATAGAATCCAAATGTCAATAAAAATAATAGAATGGCGATACGCATTTTTTTAAAACTAATTTTCAATTTGGAATGAGAATCTCATTAACTTTGTATAAATACAAATTTAATTAATATTTTGAGTTTTACCACAATTATTTATGATACAGATGCTTATTGGAAAGTTTTGAGAATGCGAGAGCTAGTTCTTCGTTTACCACTAGGATTGCGTTATAGTGCCGAGGATATTATAAAAGAGGAAAGCGAATCAATTTTTGCTTTTAGTAGAGATAATCAAATTGCGGCCTCGTGTCAGTTCGTTCTTTTCGGGCACACTGCCAAAATGCGACAAGTAGCTACATCATGGGTATTTCAGGGTCAGGGAATCGGTAGAGATTTATATTTATACTGTGAAGATCAACTTAAGAAGCAAGGAATAACTGAAATATATTGTCATGCCAGAAAGATTGCTGTGCCATTTTATCAAAAATTAAAATTTGACATTATCTCGGATGAATTCGAAGAGGTAGGCATACCCCATGTAAAAATGAAAAAAAGAATCATGTGAGATGGCTTTATAAATGGATTCAAAGAGGTTTCCCAAATCTTCAGTTTTATGTTCCCGATTCTGGTTTGTGGTACCTTACGATAGATGACAGTCCTAGCCCAAATACACTATGGATACTTGATTTATTAGATATGTATCAGATGAAGGCAAGATTTTTCTGTATAGGCAAAAATATAGAGCAATATCCCTCTTATTTTCAAGCTATATTGGAGAGAGGACATGAAGTCGGTTATCATTCTTATAATCATGTCAATGCATGGCGGCAAACCCATGAGGAATTTATAGAAGACTTTGAAAAATCTGAAGCACTATTTTCATCTTCATTTTATCGTCCACCTTATGGAAAAATCACATGGTCTATGTATCGTTATTTGAAAAGAAAGAAGATTAATATCATGCTTTGGGATGTTCTCACTGAAGATTGGAAGCAGGATATAGAACCTTTAGAGAAAATCAAGCTAAAGATTAAATCCGCAAGTGATGGATCTATTTTTGTATTTCACGATAATGAGAAGGCTTATGAAAATTTAAAAATCATGTTGCCGTATTATTTAGAAAATAATAGGTAGGAACGCACCTTGAGGCGGGTTCCTACAAAGGCGCATTTTTTTTAGTTGACCCTAATTTTTTTCGTGCGGGTTGCTACCGTAGATTTATTTTCAAAAATTTCAATTTTCAGTGAATCTCTGTAGCTAGCTGGTATGCCATATAGATTCATTTCCATCTCATAAATAGTATTATGATTGGTAAAAAATTCCCGACTATTTTCGGCATTATTGTAATCTGTATAATACCAATTTCCTATTTTTCCAATATCATAAGTCCATGAAGCCGTGCCTGATATTTTAACCCTTAAACTTTGATCCTTTGGCACATCCGCTCTAAATGTATAATTCCCAGATGAATATAAGAAGCTAGTTGAATCCAGAATATTTGTGCCATAAGCTCCTGATTTTGGATATACTATAATTGAGGAACTAGAAGGGAGTTTTGGAGCAAGAAAAAGTTCCTAGAATTGCAAATAATGCAATTGATAATGTTATTTTTAGCATAGTATTTTTTTGTTTAAGAATAAAACGTTAAGACATACAAAATATTTTATAAGACTATAATTTCAAAAATTAATGTTGCTTATAAAAGTCGCAAGAACTTGAAGATTTATACATTTACTTTGCGTCAATTTGACTATAAACAGTAAGAAAGAACTTTCAACTTTTAACTTTCTACTTACTAATGCACCCAACTATATGCATACTCTGTCCATTCTATATCTAGAGCATATTGCGTGAGTTTGAGTGGTCGGAAGGTGTCAATCATGACGGCCAATTCATCTGTTTGTTCCTTTCCTAGACTGCGCTCTATAGCCCCCGGATGTGGACCATGTGGAATGCCAATAGGGTGAAGGGAAAACATACCTTTCTCTACATGATTTCTACTCATAAAATCACCTGCTACATAGTATAGAACCTCATCGCTATCTACATTCGCATGATGATAGGGTGCAGGGATAGAAAGTGGATGATAATCATATTTTCTCGGCACAAAACTACAGATGACGAAATCTTTGCCATCCCAGGTCTGGTGTATCGGCGGTGGCATGTGCAGTCTACCAGTGATTGGCTCAAAATTATGTATAGAGAATATATATGGATAATGACATCCATCCCATCCTATAGCTCCAAAAGGATGATACATATAGGTGGTAGGATACATCATTTGATTTTTCTTGATGTAAACTAAAAATTCACCTTTTTCATCGTGAGTCTTAAGATTTGAAGGTGGTATGATATCTCTCTCATAGTATGGAGAATGCTCCATAAGTTGACCGTATTTAGATAAATATCGCTTAGGATACTCATAAGGGCCAAAAGATTCTATAATGAGCAATCTATTGTTCTCTGAATTGAAATGAAGCTGATAGATAGTGCCACGAGGCACGATGATATAATCTCCATATTTAAATTCCAACTCCCCGTATACAGACTTAAATATACCTTCTCCTTCGTGGATGAAAATACATTCGTCTGCTGAACTGTTTTTATAGAAATACGTTGTCATGGATTTAGTCGGCGCGCAGACGGTTATTTCACAGTCATTATTCACCATAAGGGGCTTTCTCCCTTTGAGATAATCGTCTGCAGGCGCAAGTTTATAGCCCATAAAAGCTCTTGGTCTACAATGCTCTACCTCTACTATAGGAGGGGCTACTGAAAAAGCTTCATGATATTTAGTAGCAGTAGTAGGAGGATGGCTGTGATACACTAATGAATAATTATTAGAAAAACCTTCTGTACTGACAAGCTCTTCTTGATAAAGACTGCCGTCTGGTTTGCGAAATTGTGTATGACGCTTAGGCGGAACGGAGCCTAGTCTATGATAGTGGGGCATATTCGTATGATTTAATAATAGACAAATATAGTAGTTTTTAAAATTAGACCTTTGTAAAAGGTGAATGCTTTATTTTTGCTCTATTCCATGGCTGTTTATAGTTGATATTGAAAAATAAATTTAACCTCGATAAGAATATCATGCTGATAGAAAAGCATCCCTATGTTGCTATTCTATCCATACTTCTGATTGCATTATGTCAAATAATTCTCTTCACGAAAGCTTTGAAATTTGATAATGCTAGTCAAATTTTTATTTTTTCTAATTATATATCTCAGTGCATTCAGGAAGGCATTTTCCCATACTGGAATCCCTATATACATCTAGGTTCGCCATTTTATGGAGACCTAGTGAGTCGCTATCACTACCCGCCTATATGGTTGTTTTCTTATACTATTGGTTATAGTTTTTTCAGTTTACATATCGAGTTTTTTCTAGTCTATCTTGGCACTTCTATAGGGGCGTATAAATTTTTCTCCCTATTTCATAAAGATGTTTTTTTAAATATCACGTTTAGTATCGTTCTTGGTTTATCAGGCTTTATGCTGGGTCATGCGCAGCATTTATGGATTATCACTAGTTTTTGTTTTTTCATTTGGAATTTATTTTTCATATATAAAGTTATCATTTATAATGAAAGTTGCTTTTCGATACCATTAGGAATTAGTTTGGCATTTTCTCTTTTAGGAGGCTATTCACCCATGTGTTTTATTCAGTTTTACTTGTATCTAGGATTAGGGTTTTATCTTCTTTTCAAAACTAAAAATTATAATTCTATAGTCTACTTATTGGGGTCGGGGGTTATCTTTGCAATATTATGCAGTGGCTATTTCTATTCATTAGCGCTCACCTTTGATAAGATCACACGCACAGAAGGTGTTAGTCTCGAATTAGCGAATGGAAACCCATTCTCCCCATGGAGTTTTATAACCCTTATTCACCCCGGATTTATTATATCAGATTCAGGGCTATTTAATACGGACTTATCTATGCGCAGTGTTTATTTAGGCGCTTTATTTCTACCTTTATTCATCTATGGTTGCCGGTATTTGCCACGCAAATATTTCTGGACGCTGATCAGTATATCTATTTTATTTTTCGCCTGCAGTCTCGGATACTATTCTTGGTTTAGGACTCTGCTTTATCATTATGTACCCTTGATGAACTATTTTCAATATAGTGCATTGTTTCGTTTTGTTCCAGAATTATTGTTACTGATGTTAAGTTTGTCTAGCTTTTATCATATCGTGCAGCATAAGGCATGGGCTAAATTTTCAAATATCCTCAGCTATTATCTTCCATTTTATGGGTTGTTTTTTGTATTGATTTTAATCTATTTCGCTATAAATACACCTAGTTGGCATCGCTTATTAGAGTTTTCGCTTATCATGACTGTTTTTCCCGCTACAGCCCTTTTAGCAACTCAATATACACTCAAAAGGTCTGTGTCAGATGAAACAAAAAAAATATTTTTATGTCTTTGTATTTTACTCGATATGGTAGGTACTACCCAGGTTTTAGCGCCATTATTGGTTTATAATAGGAAGCTCTCAGTATATCGATTTCAGGAAATATATGCTCAGTATAATCGAAGTTTCGACTATGTAGCTACCGAAGAATTAATTAATTACAGTTCCTATTCGAATAGACATATAGACAGCTTTCTAAACAATGGAAATTTCCTAATTAAAACTCCAACCATACATGGATATGATAATTACAAGTTAAAAAAATATTATGAATGGAAGTCCAAACTGGGTATTGATCGCCATCGATTTGTGTATACATCCAATAAAACTTCGCAGGTCGATTTAACTCGATTTTCACCGAATCAAATGAGCGCGAATATTAACTCTAAAGTCAGAGATACCTGTACTCTATTGCAAAACTATTTCACTGGCTGGACGGCCACTGTCAATGGTCAGCGAAGAGCATTTATTCCAGACTCTTTCTTTCCCAAAATTGTTTTAGAACCTGGCATAAGCCGAGTAGAGTTCAACTATGATAAACCTGAGATAAAACAATTGCATTATCTTCAAATGGGCGCATTGTTCTTATTAAGTTTGCTATTTATTATATTAGAGTTTAATAAACGAAGAAAGTTTAGAGCTTTATGACCTATTTCACTCCCTTCTTGGCCGATGTCAGTTCTCTATCTATACCAGAGAAATTTACCTACCCGTTTAATTACTCTCCGGAGCCATTGGCCATAGCAGCAGCGAGTGAATTGCAAAATTATATTCAGACCGAAATTGAGGATAGACATCCCTTCGGTATGAACGGGGAGTCTAAAGGAATTGGTAAAATGTTTGGCGTATTAGTTGTCAGAAATTCTAGTGGACAGCTCGGATATATCAGCGCTTTTTCGGGTAAACTCGGTATGAAAAATGATTATGATCGGTTCGTGCCGCCGGTCTATGATATGCTCACTAGTGAAGGATTCTATAAGCCTGAAGAAAAAAGAATTCATCTCTTAAATGTCCAGGTGAAGGAATTAGAAATGGCTCCGGAATACATACTATGGCAAGCAGAATTAAAGCAAGCTATCATTGATAGCGATCGAGAAATAGCAGCATTTAAAGCCCAAAAAAAACAAGCCAAAGAGATTCGTGAATCTAAACGACTAATTCTCAAAACTACCGGAATAGAAGCCGATAGACATGCTGCTCAGAAAGAGCTCGATAGGGAGAGTGCGCAATTGCATTATGAACTGAAGCATCTCACTGCTCACTGGAAGAATAAAATAGAAGAACTAAGGTCTAAAATAGAGCATCACGAAGCCAAAATAAATCTACTAAAGAAGCAACGGAAAGAGATGTCTATTGCGCTTCAGCATAAATTATTTGAAAACTACACCTTTCTCAATGCCGAGAAACAAACGAAAAGCTTACACGCTATATTTCCTATCAGCCAGGGCGATTTGCCCCCCTCTGGTGCTGGTGAGTGCGCTGCTCCTAAGCTCCTGCATTATGCCTACACACATGCGCTCACGCCTATCTGTCTAGCAGAATTCTGGTATGGCAAATCGCCAAGCTCTGAAATCAGAAAGCATGGCTATTTCTATCCAGCCTGTAAAACCAAGTGTCTGCCTATACTCACACACATGCTTATCGGTCTTGATGTAGATCCCAATCCACTAGAAGACAATCCTACTAAACTAGCACAGCTAGATATTGTATATGACGATGATGATATTATTGTGATCAATAAACCCCATGATTTTCTATCTGTGCCCGGCAGGAATATAGGAGATTCTATTTACACTCGCATACAGGCTCATTATCCAGTGCTAAAGGAACTGATGGTGGTGCATCGACTCGATATGTCTACATCGGGGCTGATTCTTTTCGCTAAGAATAAAGCAGCACATAAACATATTCAAATGCAATTTTTAAACCGCACCATTTACAAAAAATATGTAGCTATGCTCGATGGAATAGTAGAGAGTGATTGTGGTCTTATCGATTTGCCTCTAGCAGGTGACTATGAAAATAGACCCCGACAGAAAGTCTGCTATGATGCTGGTAGGGCGGCGCAGACACGCTATGAAGTCATAAAGCGCGGGGAGAATAAGACCCTCATTCATTTCTATCCTATCAGCGGACGCACCCACCAGTTGCGGGTTCACGCGGCACATCAGCTAGGCCTCAATACCCCTATATTGGGCGATGATCTCTATGGCATACGAGCAGATAGATTATACCTTCACGCAGAAGAACTGAGCTTTCAGCATCCTAAATCATTGGAAGAGATGAAATTAAAAGTAGTGGCGGAGTTTGAGATTTAATAATTAACTCTTCTTACTGCGGCTCGAAGCTCAGGATAAATCTAAACTTACCATATTTGTCGAAGATGCTAGCATTTCGAAGGCCTTCAGGGACGAATTTATCAACTCCTAGACCGTAGTCAAATCCAAGTAGTCCAAACATAGGTAGGAAGAATCTCACACCCATACCGTATGATTTCTTGACATTGAATGGATCGAAATCTTTGAATCGCTCCCAGCCATTCCCTGCTTCAGCGAAGAGCATGGTATAAATAGAGGAGCCCGGATTGAGCATAATAGGGTATCGAAGTTCGAAGATATATTTATTAAACACAGTAGCTCCTTGAAAGAAATCACCTTCTTTATTGATGGTCACTTCTCTATCATCATATCCTCTGAGGGCATAGGTTTCTTGTCCGAATTGATTCCATGCTACGAGACCATCGCCACCTATTCTAAATCGCTCGAAAGGGGAGATCCCAAATCTACTATTAAATGAACCTATGGTGCCGAATCTAGATGCAAAGCGAGCGACCAAATTGCCAGCTATTGGCATATACATATCGGTAGAGAATTTCCATTTGTGATATTCTATCCAGTTCCATCGCTCAGCATTGGTCAGTTTAGGATCCTCGTAGTTCAGATCTCTTGATTTAAATATCTGGGAGTATGGCAAGGTCGCCTGAACCGAGAAGGAAAGATTAGATCCCGTAGTAGGGTAGATCTGTGGACCAATGGGGCCATTTAAGGAATTTCTAGATAGAGTAAATCGACCAAAGAGGTTGTTAACTACTCCCGTAGAGAAGTCTGAACCGAATTGATTATTATTCTCTAGAATATTGTTTTCCATAGTCACTCCGAAGAAGGCTACGAAATAATCATCTGGCCATCGCAGTCTTTTTCCTACTTCTACAGAAAGGTTATTGCGAATAAATATACTATTTGTTCCATTGCCTATAGGATTGTTAAATCTACTATGCGTGCCAGCTACGGTGAGTGATGTAGGACTTTTGCCTCCTAGCCATGGCTCTGTGAAGGATACGTTGAATATCTGACTCAGCACACCAGATGACTGTACGTTGATAGCTAGCGTCTGACCATCTCCAGATGGCAGTGGTTTCCAGGTCTTGAGGTTAAACATATTTCTCAGAGAGAAATTGGTGAAGTTCATACCTACTTGTCCATAAAAGAAATTGGCATATCCTAGAGATAGAGAAAGTTGGTCATTCGGCTTTTCCTCTACTATCAGGTCTATATCTACTGTACCATCTTCTTTGGGTTTCGGTATAATCTGAGTGCCTTCTGGATTGAAATAGCCCATAGCCGCTAGTTCTCGCTGTGTGCGTATCAGTTTCGATCGATCGAATTTATCACCTGGTCGGAGTTTGAGCTCACGTCTTATTACATGCTCATTCGTTTTGACATTCCCCGATATACTGATTTGATTGATAGTAGATTGATTACCCTCATAGACACGCATGAGATAGTCTACACTATCGCCTACTATCGCTACTTCCTGTGGATCTATTCTGAAAAACAAATAGCCATCATCCATGTAGAGTCCTGATACGTCTCCGCCTTCAGGGTTTTGCTGCAAGCGTTGGTCTAGTTTTTTCTGATCGAAAGGATCTCCTTTGCGTATATCTAAAATTTGGGTTAATATTGAATCAGGATATTTAGTATTACCTACCCAAGTGATATTGCGGATATAATACTTTTTCCCTTCATCTACTTTTATGAAAATTTTGACTTTCTGCTGAGATTCCTCTACCACGGTGTCCCAAACGATTTTAGCATCTCTATAGCCTAGGGTGGCATATTGTTCCTTTATAGAGGCGAAATCAGCTTGTTTTAACTCTTCTGGTTTATACTTAGCTCCTGTAAATATATTAGGTTGCACGAATTCGGAGATATAATTCTTAATGTTTTTCGGAGTCAAAGATCCTAGGTAGTCATACCAATTCCACCCCGGGTTAGATAGGTGTTTCTTAAACTTAAATAGTTCGCCTAATTGCGCTGAAGCCTGTGTTTTATTTTCCTTCATGGCCTTCTTGAGGGTGGAGGTTGATGCTTTGTTATTGTCTATAAATACAATATCCTTAACTACATACTTAAATCCTCTATCTATCTTGATTTGAATAGCTACCCCATTAGGAATGGAAGAGTCTGCAACTCTAGAAAGGATTACCTTTGGGTAAATAAAGGATTTTTCTTTGTAATAGTTTCTAACTATATTCTGAATATTAGTTTCAAGCTGATCATTGAGTATTGACCCTGCTCTAAGTTCTAGCTTGGGTCTTAGCTCATCTATATCTCCTTTTTTGACACCTAAAATTTTATATTTGGTTATTCTGGGTTTTTCTTCTAGTTTGATTAATAAGAATACATTTTTTCCTTGATAGCGTTCTGATTGAATATCAATATTGGAAAACAAACCTTGTTTCCACAGTAGTTTGATGGCTTGAGTTACTTCTTGTCCAGGGATATTAATCGTCTGGCCTACACTGAGACCTGAGAGAGCTACTATCATAGCCTTATCTGTGGTTACGGGTCCTTCCACACGGATAGCGGCTATATTGAATGTGTTATCCTGAGCAGAAAGATGGGCACACGCTGTCCATAGGACAAAAAGCAGAGTGATATAATATTTATTTAGCCTAATCAAGGGGTTCATTTTTGAATAAAGTCTCAAATATCCATAATTTAGTTCAAACCTAGACTATAATTCTATTTAGTCCTCTTGTTTTTAGTTAGATTTTAGTTAATTTCGGATTTATTTATCTTTTTTGTAAAATATATGAGGGAAAAATTTACTATTTCTATTCTTCTAGTGGATTGATTAATCAAAAGTCATACTTATAAATTCGATAAAGTCTCAAAAATATTTTAATGTACATTTGCTCGAAAAGTAAAAAAAATGCCTGATAAGTTAATCGAAGATTTAATAAAAGAAGAATACATAAGACAACGTGAAGGGATAGAGCTCATAGCTAGTGAGAATTACACTTCAGAAAGTGTCATGCGCGCCATTGGTTCATGCCTTACCAATAAATACGCAGAGGGCTATCCAGGTCGCAGATACTATGGAGGCTGCGCGATAGTGGACAAGGTAGAGCAGGAAGCGATAGATAGATTGAAAAAACTTTTTGGGGCAGAATATGCCAATGTGCAGCCACATTCAGGGGCACAGGCGAATGCTGCTGTGATGCTAGCTTGCCTCAAGCCAGGTGACGTTATTTTAGGATTGGATCTTTCCCACGGAGGACATTTGACTCATGGTTCGCCAGTCAATTTTTCTGGAAAACTTTATCATGCAGAGTTTTATGGGGTGGAGCAGGAGACAGGTAGAATAGATATGGACAAAGTCCATGCTAAGGCTAAAGAATGCAAACCCAAAATGATTATTTGTGGGGCATCTGCATATACGCGCGACTATGATTTCCCTAGATTCAGAGCGATTGCAGATGAGGTAGGGGCCTTGCTTCTTGCCGATATATCTCATACGGCTGGGCTGATAGCAGCTCGTCTTATGTCAGATCCTATTCCTCATTGTCATATAGTCACTACTACTACTCATAAGACCCTCCGCGGTCCGCGCGGTGGGGTCATTATGATAGGTAAGGATTTTGATAACCCTTGGGGACTTACGAATCCTAAAGGCGTCGTTCGCACTATGGGAGAATTGATTGACTTGGCCGTATTTCCAGGCACACAGGGTGGACCTTTAGAGCATGTAATTGCCGGCAAGGCTGTAGCTTTTGGCGAAGCCTTATCTCCAGAATTTATAACCTACCAGAAGCAGGTACTAGCTAATGCCCAAGCAATGGTAAAAGCGCTATTATCTCGGGGATATCATTTAGTATCCGGAGGTACGGATAATCACCTTCTACTCATCGATCTTCGAAATAAAAATATCTCCGGAAAAAAGGCGGAAATTACTTTGGGTAAGGTAGACATCACGGTTAATAAGAATATGGTCCCTTTTGATGATAAATCTCCCTTTATTACTTCAGGTATTCGCATAGGTACACCTGCTATCACTACGAGACAAATGAAAGAAATAGATATGGAAAAAATAGTAGATTGGATAGATGCCGCACTTATAAATCACGATAACGAGGATACCTTGGCAAAAATCAAGCTAGAAGTTAATAATTTCTCGCATCAATTCTATATTCCTAGTTAAATTTGCTTCTTAATTTCTAAAAATAAAGTATAAATGAATTTCCCAGCTAATCTAAAATATACCAAAGAGCACGAATGGATACTTGTAGAAGGTAGTAAAGCAAAAATTGGAATTACAGATTTCGCACAAAAAGAATTGGGTGATATCGTATATCTCGATATTAGTAGCCAGGGTAAAAAAGTAGTTCAAAATGAGATTTTCGGAACGATTGAAGCTGTGAAAACAGTTTCTGATCTCTATATGCCTGTGACTGGCACTATACTAGGTATGAATAGTGCGCTTGAGACTGACCCTCAATTAGTCAACACTGACCCTTATGGCGCAGGCTGGATGGTAGAGATAGAACTAGCAGATGAAAGTGAAATAGCAGGCCTTCTTAGTGCGGATGATTACGCAGCTATCGTGGGTTAAGATCCATTTATTCCCTGCTTTTATTAGAGACCAATGGTGGTTGCTCTCTACACTGATGCTGTTGGTGGCTATTTTGTCACTGTTGCCGTTAGAAACTTTTCCAAAGGTTGGATTTACTAGGACAGATTTAATTGTCCATTTTCTTATGTATGGCAGTATGGCATACGCTCTAGCCGCTGGGTTTTATAGTCATTTAGATACAGTGTCTAGTATTTCATGGCGTATATTTATTTTACCATTGGTTTTGGGTCTCTATGGATTAGCGATGGAAGTGCTTCAGAAAATACTGCCAATCCGCAGATTTTTTTCATGGGAAGATGCTGTAAGTAATACTATAGGTGCATGTAGTTTTTTTGTTTTCGTCTATATCATTCGAAAAAAATAATATGGACTTTTTTCTAAATACCTGTTCTTACTGTAACAAGCGCATTTTAAGTTCAGATCATGTTTTCTGCATAGAATGTCACGGATTGCTACCTCGTACTTACTTCAATTTTTCTAAGAGCAATATAGTCTTAGATAAGTTGAGGACATTTATCCCGTTGGGTGCAGCAGGATCATTTCTTTTTTATAATGAAAATCAAATGGTACAGCAGATTTTATGGGAGATAAAGTACAATGGGAATACGCATCTGGCCAAAGAAATAGGTCGGCTAGCAATAGCAGGAAACGAAGAAAGTTTTAAAAGAGAGGTCGATCTGATCATCCCGATACCACTTCATAAAACTAAATTGCAGTTGCGTGGATATAATCAAACGGCATTTTTTGCAGAAGGAATGAGTGAAATATTAGAGATGCCATCTGCGATAGATATTTTGAAACGCAGTAAGCAAACCGCCTCTCAGACCAAGCTAAATAGAGAAAATAGATTTCAGAATCTAGATCAGGCATTTATGATAGAAAATAAAGAAAAAATACAAGGCAAGCATGTGCTTCTAGTAGATGATGTAGTGACCACGGGTGCCACATTGATTTCAGCAGGCCATTGTTTGCTAGATAGTGGCTGTGCTAGTTTGAGTGCATACACCTTAGCCTCTTCTTTCGAATTGTAATCGATCTATAACTTTGTTCCTAATTATAACCCAATTGATTTTATAAAATGATAGAACTAATAAAAGCTAATATACAGGATATTCCGATAATATATTCTCTAGCATTGAAAATATGGAATCATCACTATGTACCTATAGTGGGTCAAGAACAAGTAGATTATATGCTTGGGAAAATCTATTCGACTGAGGGCATTACGGAGCAGATGATCATAAAGAAGCATCAGTTCTATCTTTTGGTTTTGGCAGATAAGCCCGTTGGATTTATATCAGTTAGTGGAGAAGAAAATATGTTTATTCATAAATTTTATATAGACCAAGACATGCAAGGTCGGGGCTATGGTGCGAAAGTTTTTAGTCAACTATGCAGTTTATATCCATCGGTTCAGTCATTTACTTTAACCGTAAATCGAAGTAATTATAAATCCATAAATTTTTATTTCAAGCTGGGCTTTAAAATAGATCATGTAGACGATTTTGATATTGGTCAGGGCTACTATATGAATGACTTTATTATGAAATGGGAAAGGTATTGAATAATTTGCCATCTCATTTTATGACTAATCAAATAAGATTTTTTGTATTATACAGGTAGTTTAACTTTTAGAACCATATAAATGGGCAGAAATCATAGTATCGCTCTCTCTGGTCGCGGGTACGAAGTAGAAAGCCATAAGAGAGTTCTAATCCCCCATAGCTATTGCTCGCGATCTGCAGGGGTGAGTTATTGAGGTCATAGCTGAGTTGAAATGAAGAGCGCTTAATTTCGTATTGCACCCAAGGGATGAGAGCATCACCTGCTCTATAGCCTAGCCCTAGTTTAATTTTATTGCGTTCATTGCTCTTTGGTGCTAGATTTATACCTAATCCACCACCTAGTACTATTTCATATTTTTTATCTTGGTGCTGATAGAAAAAGAGAGGAATAAGACTATAACCTTTTCCTAGTTTAAATTCACCATTGATATATAGATTGATTCTATTTTGGAGCAGGGTATTGGTAGATTTTCTTAAAAAATTTTGCTCTGAAGATAAGAGGTGCTGCATAGAGCTGCCTATAGCTAAGATATGTCGCTCCTGTATGACTTGCTGATAGTTCAGGCCTAATCCAAAATCAAAAAAGCCAAGATTGAGCCTATCAAACTGCTCTGTGACTGGTAGACTAGGATCGAAATAGTCTCCGTTAAACTGTTCGGGAAATTTGAGCAATTCTGGATTGTAGCTTCGCTGAATATAATTTACATTGGCTCCAATAGAAAGTATCATAAAATTTCGACCTGAAGTGACCAAGTGATAAGCTCCTGAGCCAGTAGCTTGAAAAGTAGTAAACTTAGAATCTCCTGCTCTATCAGCTAGTATCTGAATGCCCACCCCGAATTTATCCTTGGTAAGTTTAAAAGGAAAATTCATGTCGGCGCTTATGCCTATAGAGTTGTAATTTACAGGGATAGTCGCCCACTGATTTCTTGCAATAGCCATGACGCGCACATCTTCTTCCATTGCGCCGGTATTCGCTGGATTAAGAAAAATAGGGGTGCGATAGTATTGTGAGAAATGAAGGTCTTGTCCGTAGCAATAACTATCACTTAGAATAATAGAAATTATAAGAATCAAGAATCTCAATAAATTTAGAGTATTTGTCTTCGGAAAAACTGACCACTGACCATTGACCACTTGCCGCTATTTTAAAATTGTAATATTCCCTTTTTGGCTGCTCGTGCCTCCGCCAATACACTCTACATAGAGGTAGTAGGCAAAGACGCCAGGCTCTAATTCTATTCCTTTGTAGGTGCCATCCCATCCTTTTTTCTGATTATTGCTTTCAAAAATTAACTGTCCCCATCGATCATATATCATGAAATGCATTTTCTGAATATTGTCACCCATAACGTAGAGCGCATCGTTCTTACCGTCTTTATTTGGTGTGAATCCTGTAGGTACATATACTTCTGGATGATCACATATTTCGTAAAATACGGTGACTACTACAGAATCTCCACTTCTGCAACCCAGAGGGTCTCGCACAGTGACATAATAGGTAGTAGTTGTGTCTGGCTTGGCTTCAGGCGTTGGGATAAATCTATTATCTAGGGTCTTAGCAGGTGACCAAGTATAGCCTACTATATTGGAGGCTGTGGCTTGTAGTATGCTTGTAGAGCCGTATTCTATCCTATCAGGAGTGGCTGATACACGAAGATCATCCAGATAGCGGCTGCGGTCGGCTTTGATAGAGTCGCGGTATTTACACTTGCCAAAAGTGCTACTAGTAGCTACACATCTAATTAGCATTGAGTCTAGGATTTGGTACCTGGCTATATTTCTATTGAGACTTATCCAATTCAATGGATTCCATTGATAAGTGAAGCTATTATTTGGGGTGGCGGTAAGAGTCAGTGTGTCTCCTTTGCATACAATTTGATTTCCTGAAATTTTTAGGAATTGAGTGTCTTTTCGCATGAGGATGCTATCGAGAACAAAGCAGCTACTACTACCTCTGCTTAGCGTGGCTAAAATTTGAAATTTAGTATCTACATTTATCCATGCCTTGATGCTAGATGTTCCTTGTCCACTGAGAATAGGTAACGATGGTACCCATTGGTAAGTGACCTTTGCATAATTCGGTACCGATAATTTTACTGTATCGAACTTACATACGATAGAATCTCTTGAAAATAGTTTTAGGGTAGTAGGATCAAATAGTTTTATATGGAGTGAATCATTTAGTCTGCAGTTGTTTGAATCTATTACGCTAAGTCTGTAGATCGTCGGTTGAGTGACAGTAACTATTGTAGACGGGGTCGTAGCTCCATTGGACCAAGTATAGCTTGCACCTGCAAGAGCAGTTGCATTGAGCGATACGGTATCATTGGCGCATACAATGGTATCTGCCCAAAGTTTTAAATCGGGATTACCAGCAAAGACGAAATGTGAATCTACCGCCGTACATAGGTTTTTAAATCGAGCAGTTACAAAATAGTTTCTGCTAATGTCAGTTTTAAAAATCGCTGTATTTAGGTTCGCATTAAACAAGGCATTATTCGGCCCCCATGTGTAGGTGGTGTTGGGAATTAGATTGGCTTGTAGCGATACGAAACTATCTTTACAGTTAGATTTAGGGCCAGAGATTTGGATTAAATTTTCAAACAAGCGTATGCGCGCTGTATCTCTGAAAATACAGGTTGGTCTATCTATTATAGTCGCCTGTATAAATATCGAACTGTCCCTATTTAATGGTCCAAAACTAGCAGGGGAGACTCCTTGAACACTTTGTAATAAACCAGTAGGGCTCCAGATTAGATTCCAACGGTTACTTATATTAGCTATCGCTTGGGTATTTAATCCACGACAGGTTATGGTGTCTGGCTGCCAATTTACAGCATCTTCTAGCAGTTTTATAGTTAAGGTTTTTGTATCGAAACAGGCATTGTTGATTCTATAATCTATCGTTATTATTCTAGTGGTGTCTATACGATATTGTGCAGAGTTCGCGTTGGAGGAAATAATATTGCTGCTCGGGGTAAATGAATAGAATCCGCCTGCTATATTTGCAGAATAGTTTAAGGTTAAGATTTCATCTTTACAACCAATAGTATCCATTTGTAGACTAATATTGGCATTAGCTATCTGCACAAATAAGCTATCGCTGGAGAGACAATTATAGTCAGAAACATAATTGACTTTTATTTTTCTATTAGTGGTTAATATAATACGCGCACTATCTCTATTCTGGTATGCTATATGAGCAAAGGGCTCCCAGTTATATTGTCCTACGGAATAAGGAGTAGCGGTATAGAGCACAGTCGCTAGATTGCAAACTGTGGTTGGGCCATTAATGGAAAGAGGTTTAGGTACATCTATGAGCACCGTTTGCTCTAGGGTATCTGTACATCCATTTTTAGTAATGAATGCTCTAAATGTAGTCTGAGCATTGACCTTGACTGTAGGGTTAAAACTATTGTTGCCAGACATCTGAGTATTGGGAGTCCAGCTAATGGTGGCTGTGGGGTCAGTAACTCCTTTCAATCCTATACTGACCGAATCTCCTTGGCAACTTTTAATAGTAGGTAGTGCTGTGAAGCTATTATTCAAAATGTAAATCGCTTGGGTAATAGTATCGAATTTATTACAAGATGCATTATCTTGAATGATTAAGGTCACATTTTGCAAACCATAGCTAGTAAAGTTAAAACTAGGATTGGTTTGTGTCGAGCTACCCTGACCATTAAAATTCCAGCTATAACTAGGCGAAGAGGACACTGCTCGGGAGGTATTTGTGAAGTTGATACTTAAGTTTTGGCAATTCGTATTAGCCTTAAAATCGGCTTTTGCTACCTGAGTGCTATCAACTTGTTTGAGTAAAATGGAATCGAATACATAGCATTTTTGAGTATCCTGAATATGCACATAGAACCATTGCGAGTTTTCTGTCTTGACTCGGATATGAGAAGTATCTGATTTGCCTATGATAGGAGGGAAGGGTGTCCATTGGTAGTTAGCGCCAGGAAGTCTTGTGGCACTTATTCTAGCTATATCGTTCGGGCAGATAAGTGTATCTCCAGTGAGTTCTACCATATCATTGAGTATGACTATACGGATTGAATCACTGACCACACAGTTGCTATCTGTTACTGTCATTTTGTAATAGCCCGTTTGTGGTACTCGAAATACAGCGGTTTGATTTGTCTGACTTATTAATAGATTGGCAGGGGTCCACTGTTTATTCGCACCACTAGAGTTCGTATGATTTATAGTCACCAGACTGTCCTTACATTTAATAGTATCTGCGTTTAATTTTACAAATACTTGAGTAAATTTCACGAATACAGAATCTTTAAATTGGCAGAAACTTTTTTGATTGTGCTGCGCTTCGATATATATTTTTCTAGAGGTATTGCTGAGATTAAATATTGCTGGACTTGTATTCTGCGGAGTAGTCAATGTAGCCGCAGGTTGCCAATTTATGGTGTAATTTGTATGCGTATTGGCTGTAGCTCGGGCAAGTTCGTTAAAGCATAGTATACTATCTATTTGCCAATTTAGTTTGTCTTTTAATAATTTAAAAGAAAGGGTATCCTTAGCTATACATGAAGCCGAAATCGTCTTGGTGACAATGAGGGTCATTGTGGTGTCAAATTGAAAACGCACCGTATCTAAATTCTGATATAATACATTGATAGCAGGACTGAAGCTTAGTGTTCCACCTATAAAATTTGATTTGACTAGTAGGGTAATGATATCTCCTTTGCAGGCTATAGTATCTGCTTCAGCATTTAGCGTAGGTATTCCACCTATAATCGTTTTCTTAGTTGTAGTGATACAACCATATTCGCTTACGTAGTTTACAGTTATATCTGTCGGCAGCGCTGTAAATAGATAGGTCGCAGAATCTCTAGTAGATTGAACGAGCATATTTTTAGGTAACCAGTCATAGGTGCCTAATGAGTATTTGGGACAGGTAAATGTAGTAGAAGAGCCAATACAAGCAACATTGTCTCCCGATATAGTAAGTGCTTTAGGGGTATCTATAAGTACTCTCTGGTAAAAGGTATCTGTACATCCTGTTTTTTGAATAATAAGTCGATATTGGGTATTGACCGCAGGGGAGGCATAAGGGGATAAAATTGTAGGATCGTCTAGGCTAGTAGTTGGAGTCCATGTAAATGTCATTCCGGTATCGACTATGTTAGTGAATCCTATTCTGGCAGAGCTGCCTTTACATATCGTTTTATCTGACAAGGTATCTGCTGTAGTCCCTAAAATCACAATATTTTTCACAAGTGTGTCTACTTTATTGCAGGAGGTAGAATCTCGTATGATGAGCATGGCAGAATAGATGCCAGGATTGGTAAATGTGACCGCAGGTTCTCTAAGAGTAGAGGTCACCCCATTACTAAAAATCCAGTTATATTGTGTATTCGTACTCACGGTATGACTAAAATTGTTCATTTTGATATTAGCCGGCGCACAAGCTGGCGAATAGGTAAATTCTGCTTTTACAGGAAGGCCAAAATCAAATTTTATGACGCCTAGATTACAGTTTGAACTATTATTTGAAGGTCCTACCACGGAGGCAGCATTGGGATAGATGGGGAAATTCTGTTGACCACCGCATCCTGCACATACTGCATGATAGACTATGCCATTTTTGTCAAATCTACTCGTTCCACCATCCACGTGCTCTTGCGAGAGAGTCGTGGTTCCTCCAAAGAAAGACCCATAATAGAGGGCACTTAAGTTTCCTTCTAGTATCATCATGTAAAAACCATTACCCAATGTAGTAGATTGAAATGCATTGGATGTGACTGGTAAACCTGCTGTGGAGAGGGAGAATGTGTTAAACGAGCCCAGATTGCTGCCCCAGCCAGTGATGAATATTTTATCACAATAATCTACTAGGAAAGCTGTAGGTGATATATCTGGATTTTGATTTCCACGTCCGAACATAGTAGAACGCACTTTGGCTGTAGCTGTAGAATTGAGTATAGATACAAACTGCCCTGTATGAGGGATAGAATACCCAGCATTGAATAAGTAGTAATTAGTGCTACTATGTGTCGTTTGACCTAGCAGATTAATCTGGCTCGATTGGTCGCGCTCTACAAAATATATTTGGTCGTAATCGCTAGTCCCATAATAGCTCGCAAATCGCAATGTAGAGAGATTGTTATTTAAGGATACCACCATCCCATCCGTGTTGCCACTATATGTCGTATTGACTACGCCAGCGGTAGCACCGATATTGCTAGAAGCCGTACCACCTGCTGCTATAATATTTCCCGAATTGTCAAAACATAAATCATAGGTGGCATCGTCTCCTGATCCCCCTAAGTAAGTGAAGGATAGAAGACTGGTTAAATTGGTATTAAACTTAGCGAGAATACCATCGTATCCGCCCGAATTAGTAGTCTTATATCCGCCTACTACTGTAGGTAAATTTGTAGAATTAGATAGCGATGCTAAATAGATATTTCCAAATGTATCGGTCTCAATTTCACCTCGTATTCCATCTCCATAATTTTTTACTAAATCAGTGCTAATACCTACACCATCGGTGCCAGAACCGCCAAAAAAAGTGGAACCAACTAGACCGGTGCCGGTTGGATTAAATTTGGTGATGACAATATCGGCTCCATTGGGATATGCAATTCCTAGTCCATTCAGCGATGCAATCCCAGTTAATCCAGGACCACCTGAAAAGCTAGTTCTAAATGCACTCGTTGTTGTTGGGTAATTGGAAGAACTCGTGGTGGCCAGCATAATGAGTCTATTGTTCTGATCTACCACCAAGCTATGAGGTACGTCATAGCTAGAGCCTCCTATATAGGTGGAATAAATTCTAGCATTTCCCGTAGGACTAAATTTAGTGATGCCTATATCCGATTGACCTCCAAAGGTGGTCTGATAAGCGCCAGTAGTAGTCGGATATCCAGCTGCGAAGACAAGCCCTGTGCCATAGAGATGACCTGAGAAATCATAAGTGGCAGAAGCTCCAAAATTATCTCCTGTAGACCCACTATAGCTGCTAAATATGATCTGTGGGTCAATTTCTAATATCTGACTCCCCTTGATCTCATTTAGATCCACTTTGAAACTTAAGATATTATTTTCAAGTGAGAAATTGCTGTTGATGTCTGTTATTTGACCTTCTTGATGCAAAAAAGTAATTGGTTTCTCATCGACTACATCCCCAAGCACTGTGCTAGAAACTAGATCTCCATTTGGCTTGAGATAAATATTAGACAATCCATTAAACTTCATCTTTATATCACTTACCTTAGCTCCAGCTTTGAGATAGAAGGTGTATTTAGGTTGAAAATACTTAGAACTAATAACTAAATCAATATTAGGATATAAATTTCTATAGCGAATATCTTCGTATCCATGACATCCACCTTTCCATTGAGCTGGATTTTCACTTAGAAAAAAATTGAAATATTCGTCGAATTTTTTTTCAGCACTTACCTGAGGCTGCGACAGGCTGTTTAGAAACTCTATCTGATATGCATGTCCTTGACAAGGTTTACTGTAGTCATAGCTGCTATCAAATTTATGACTTTTATTCTCCGTCACATTGACTGTGATTTTATTATTCTCTAAGTAGATAGCACCATTTTTTATAGAGGTTTTATATAGTACGTTCTCATGCCATTGGCCTTTATTCTCTATATAAATTAACTTGTTGGATCCATTGCTATGTCCATACCCTAGAAGTGGATATAGAATGGCGTAGAATAATGCTATGGATATCCTCACGAATCTAGTTTTGTATTTATTGCATGTTATCTACACAAATATAAGGCTTTAGATTTAATTCTGAGACTTATTTTTATATTTTATTTACATTTGCTGGAGATTAAATTAAAAGAATGAATTTAAAGAGTATTTTGGTATTAGCTTTCTTTATAATTTACGTCATACTTTGCTGGAAAAATTATGTATGTGGGATTAAAAATTTATGTCCAGAAAGTGAGACTCAGGATGCTATTCTTCGTGGAAATCCTATTCAGTTTTATAAGAACTCAGATAGTTACGTCTTAGGTGATTTCGATCATTACGCTGATTCACTTAGTAATATTGCCAAGTTCAATAAAATCGACTTAGTGGGTTATTATGCTCCAGAAGAAGTTAATTCAACTTTTTATGAAAATTTGGGAATAGCGCGCGCTCAGATTTTTAAAGAATTGCTCATTAATAGAGGACTAGATTCCAATCAAGTACAAATATTTGGATTGCTTAAAAATGCCAAGTTTCAAGATACTCTATCGGTGATGCACACAACGGATGTTTCTGCTAGTATAGATATGACTAGCCCAGATATACAGCTAGTGAGTCATCATGGTATTACGGAAATCTACTTCCCATCTAATTCGACTAATGAAATCAAGAGTGAAGCTTTGAGTAATTATCTAAGTTCATTAGTATCTGTCTCGAAAGATAGTAAAATATATGTGATTGGTCATACGGATAATTTAGGCGATGAAGACGCCAATAAATCACTATCTCTATTACGAGCAAACACAGTCAAAGATCAATTGATAAAGTTTGGCATGCCGGCTACAAATATAGCTTGTGAAGGTAGGGGTTCAAGCAGTCCCAAGGTTAATAATTCTACCGAAGAAAACCGCGCATTAAATCGACGCGTAGAAGTCAAAATTCAATAACTAAACAAATTTTTATTTATGATATTTTTATTTTTAATTCTAAATGTATTTGGAGAGAATCTATTTAAAAAATATGATAGCACGGATGCTACATGGGAAATACTACTCATGCTTGCAGGTGCAGCAGTCATAGGATTTTTAGTGCGTCATTTTATTGGATTTCGAAAGAAGGAATTTATTATAGAACAAAAAGGGGAAGTCAATTCAAATCTCAATGTAAATGATTCGTCTGATTTATCAGATCAAATAGAAAGGCTTCGAGACGAAATAGATAGATTGGTAGGGTTATCCGAGAATCAATCAAATGGATTAACATTAGAAAGTCAGTTAAAAGGTAATGGCAATTCTAACCTGAAACAAAAAACGACTGCATTGGGTGAAATCTCATCATTAGCTTCACTTAAATCGTCAGAGATAAAGGTAGAAAAAGTAACAGCAAAGGTCTCTACAAAAAAAAGTAGCGAAGAGCATGATGATCTAAAAGTAATTGAAGGTATAGGTCCTGCATTAGAGAGACTCTTAAATGAGAATGGAATATTTTCGTATGATCAATTGGCAAATCATAAGGTAAGTCAATTGAAAGAAATTTTAGATAAAGCTGGTCCTCGCTTCCGAGTGCATGTGCCTGAAACGTGGCCTGAGCAGGCAGGTTTGCTTCGTGATGGCAAGACAGATGCTTTCAAAGCTCTTACAGAGAGATTGAAGGGTGGCAGAAGGGTGTAGTATTTTTTAAATTTTCTTTTTCTATCGAGTCACGTGAAAGGGACTCAGATGGAAAAGACTTAATCATTCAAAATGGGTGACATAATTGATACAATTGTGACTTCATATTATTTTAGGATTTTTGCTATCATTTATGGATTTTATGAGTTAATAGATACCCTAAAGAACACTCTAAGAGAATCTAATTCATCGTTTCAGCGCTCTGTTATTGGAATTCTTGCTTCATTAGGATCTATAATTCTTGGGATAGTTGTAATTTATCTGAAGATAGTAGGAGAGCTGTAGAGTTCAATTCCTCGTTCGGGCGATAATAAATCTTTGACTTATCTTTGTTTTCTTTTACTAGAAGGAGTTAGCGTAATTATTTGCCAATTAAAAATTTGTGAATTTGTGGCAAAACCTCTCCATTTTTCTAAAAAATTGTAAGTTTGTCTTTTATCGAATATAGACAGATGAACGCATTTGAAAAATTAGAAGCTTTAAGGCAAAAGGCCAAATTGGGTGGTGGAGAGAAAAGAATAGTTTCTCAGCACGCCAAGGGGAAATTAACTGCTAGAGAGCGAGTGGAAATACTTCTCGATGAGAACTCATTTGAAGAAATCGGCATGTTTGTAGAGCATAGATGTACTGATTTTGATATGCAAAGTGATAAATACCTGGGAGATGGCGTGGTGACTGGTCATGGTACCATTGATAGACGTTTGGTTTATGTGTTTTCGCAGGATTTTACGGTATTTGGTGGTTCGCTATCGGAGACACATGCAGAGAAGATATGTAAAATCATGGATTTAGCTATCCAGAATGGAGCACCCATAATAGGACTGAATGATAGCGGTGGTGCTCGTATTCAAGAAGGGGTGAGTTCATTGGGAGGATACGCTGATATTTTTTGGAGAAATACGAAGGCAAGCGGAGTGATTCCTCAAATTTCTGCCATCATGGGCCCTTGCGCCGGCGGAGCAGTCTACTCGCCAGCCATTACTGATTTTATATTTATGGTAGAGAAGACGAGCTATATGTTTGTCACGGGTCCCAATGTAGTCAAGACAGTCACCCATGAAGATATAACCAGTGAGGAGCTAGGTGGTGCAGATACCCATTCGAGCATTAGCGGCGTGACCCATTTCAAAGCTCCAAATGAAGTCGAGTGTCTTCAAATGATTCGAAAATTGGTGAGTTATTTACCGCAGAATTGTGAAGATACGGCCTATTCTCATTCCTATAGTATAGGCTCGGAAACTAGAGAGAAGTTAGACACTCTGATACCTGCTAGTCCCAACCAGCCTTATGATATGCATGAGGTCATAGAGGGAATCATCGATGAAAATTCTTTTTTCGAGGTACATAAAGATTGGGCCGAAAATATCATTTGTGGGTTCAGTAGAATAGGTGGCAGAAGCGTGGGTGTGGTTGCTAATCAGCCTTCTAGTATGGCGGGTGTATTGGATATTAATTCAAGTAGAAAAGCGGCAAGATTTGTTCGATTTTGCGACGCATTTAACATTCCTTTATTGACCTTGGTCGATGTACCTGGATTTTTACCTGGAAAGGATCAGGAGTGGCAAGGAATCATAACCAATGGAGCTAAACTGCTTTTTGCTTTTAGTGAAGCTACTGTGCCTAAAATTACAGTGATTACACGAAAGGCTTATGGTGGAGCTTATGATGTCATGAATTCCAAGCACATAGGAGCTGATGTGAATTTAGCTTGGCCTACAGCAGAAATAGCGGTCATGGGGGCCAAAGGAGCAGCAGAAATTATATTTAAAAATGAAATAAATGCTTCAAATGACAAAGAGGCTACTTGGAGAGAAAAAGAATTAGGCTATATGGATACCTTTGCTAATCCTTATAAAGCAGCTGCTAGAGGCTTTATCGATGAGGTTATCTTTCCTAGGGAGACTCGACTGAAAGTCATCAAAGCTTTTAAAATGCTGGAAAATAAAGTATCCAACTTGCCAAAGAAGAAACACGATAATATTCCACTGTAGTTTTCTTGTTTTTAAGTTCATAGAGTCTAAATATCCAAATCTGTATACTAAAAGTAAAAAACGAACTTTATTCTTTCAACTGAAAAAACTGATTAATGTACGAATTTCACAAAGATAGAAAGTGGTATTATGAAATGCAGACGCTCAATGCAGAGAAATCTGTTTTGCCATTTATAGAGGAAGTTATGCCAATAGTTTCTGGTATGAAGGTTCTAGAGGTGGGCTGCGCTGAGGGAGGAGTCTTGAAAGCGTTTAGCAAAAGAGGCTGTATAGGAGTAGGGGTAGAGTTAGACGAAGCCAGACTCCAAATAGCGATAGATTTCAATCAAGAAGATGTTTATAGTAGAACAATGACTTTGGTTGCCAAAAATGTATATGATTTGGAATTTCAAAATCAATATAAGGAATATTTTAATCTTATAGTGCTTAAAGATGTTATAGAACATATTCATGATCAAGAAAAGGTCATGATGGTGTTGAAAAACTTTTTAAAACCTGGCGGTTATATTTTCTTTGGTTTTCCGCCGTTTAATATGCCCTTTGGAGGTCACCAGCAAGTGGCTCAGAGCAAACTGTTTTCAAAAACACCGTATACACATCTGCTCCCTATGCCACTCTATAAGGGATTGATGAAACTACTGGGAGAGCATCCTGATGGCTATGTAGAAGTGAAAGAAACAGGAATATCTATCAATAGATTTGAACAGATAGTAGCCGATACTGGACTGAGTATAGCCAATGAGAGGCATTTTCTTATCAATCCTATTTACGAGTTTAAATTTGGCTGGAAGCCAAAAGTTCAATATGCTTGGATTAAAGCTATTCCTCATCTGAGAGATTTTTTAACTACCTGCGTATTTTATCTGGTGAAAAAATAACAAAATGAGATTATTTCTTTTGACTTTCACTACTTTGATTTTTTTATCTCTCAAAACTCCTACCAAAGTTGGGACTAAATCTGATTTAGGAAAAAAGCTTTTTTTCGATAAAAGATTATCTAAAAATAATCAGGTGAGCTGCGCTAGTTGTCATCGTCCGGAATTCGCATTTGCAGATACATCGGCGGTGAGTATAGGTGTATATGGCAGAATGGGAAAGAGAAATAGCCCTAGCGTGATGAATTTGGCATCCCGAGAAGTTTTTTTCTATGACGGCCGTGCCAAAACATTGGAGGAGCAAGCCAGCTTTCCTATTCAGGATCACAATGAAATGGATATTTTGGTCGATGCTGCTTTTGAGAGGATAGCTCAGGATAAACTGTATCAGAGCTTTTTTCAGAAGGTATATGGTGAATTGCCCAACAAGACAAATATACTAAATGCAATAGCAGAATTTGAGCGTACCTTAGAGACTTCGAGCCCCTCTGATAAATACATGGCAGGCGATGAGAATGCGATAAGTGCCTCTGCCAAGCGTGGTCATAATCTATTTCTAAATCCAAAGAACAAATGCTTTGAATGTCATTTTTCTCCGGATTTTACGGGAGATGAATTTAGAAACATCGGTTTGTTTGATGGAGTCAAGTACAATGATAGTGGACGCTACTTAATAACAAAAAATCCGAATGATATCGGCAAATTTAAAGTGCCGGGATTGCGAAACGTGGCTGTCACTGGTCCTTACATGCACGATGGCAGCATGAAAACCTTAAAAGAAGTCATAAGTTATTATACGGATATTTACCAACATGTTCCTACTCCTATAAACGAAGATAGTCTTGTACGCCAGAAAATAGATTTATCTAATCAAGACATTCTGGATATAGAAAATTTTTTAATTTCACTCACTGCTCCACAATTTAAACATCTGCTCCATGGAAAGAATATTGATAATAGGCGAAGAAAATCGAGCCAATCTGCTACGAAAAAAACTAGAAAGTGATCACTGGGAGATAGAAATATCTGATGGAGATGACGACGAAGATTTCAAGGAATTCACTACCATTTTTGATTTGAACTTCGATGATGATTCTGAGAATTTTCCTATTTATGCGGGTCTTAGAGATAAGCTTATTTTTCTTTCAGCAGTAAAGCAATCTCTCTCCGAATCATCGTATATCTATCCTGCCAAGGTTCGTTCGCGCATTTTTGGTATCAATGCGATGGAGCATTATTTAAATACAGAATACATAGAAATTTCTGCATTTAGAAGGAATGAATGGAATTTTGCCCAAGAATTTATAGGGAAGACAAATTTTAAATTAATCCAAACGGAAGATGTTGTAGGTATGTATCGGCCTAGTGTAGATTTTCTTGCGATCAATGAAAAGATTAGTCTTCTCAATAAAAATGTGGTGTCCTTAGATCATGAATATTTTCAAAAAGAGTTCCAATATATTGACCAAATAGGAGTTACGGCTATATTTGAAGTCTTAATGGCAAAATATGAAGATACGAAAAATACAGCATATTTACCTTGTTCCCTGCTCAAACGCAAATACCTCCGCAATCATAACTTTGTAAAATGATGCTCATATATATTCCCTCACCAAGTATCCGAGCACAGTACGTCTTTGATTTTGTGCTGCGAGAGAGCTTGAATACGGAATATGAGTTTACATCCAATCTAGATTTTTTTTGCTCTGCAGACAATCAATTTAAATGGGCTTATGGAGAAGAGATAGAATCCACTCCCTGTTTGCCAGCGGCAGCGCTGCTATGGCAAAAGGATATTCAGCATCAGACCTGCGCGCATATAATTCATGAAGATATTGTACCAATATTCCATGCAGATGAATTAAGAGGAGTCCATTTTGATGTTTTTGCGTCTATTTTTTATCTCATATCTCGATACGAAGAATATCTGCCCTGCGTTAAGGACAATCACAGACGGTACGCTGCCATTCAGTCTATAGCATTACAGTATGGATTTTTAGAAACAGCTATGGTCAATCGCTATATATTATGGTTGGCCAAATGGCTTCGGTCTAATTATTCAGATTTAGATTTGAAACTATCTAAGCCAAAGTCCTTATTATCTGTAGATATAGATCATCCTTTTTACACCCGAGATGTTTCCCTCGGAAAGTGGCTCAAACGTAGCCTAAAAGAAATGTCTTTTCTTACTGAAAAGGATAAATACGATACGACAGAATATATGCTAGATAAAATGGGAGACTTGGCATCTATATTTTTTATTCTCTGTCCGCAGCAGCCATCAGATATAGATCATTTTAATCATCGTGATTCGGAAGCATTTTTGTCTATGATAGATAGACTTCGCAGCAGGTCTAAAATTGGATTACATCCTTCTTATTATGCAGAGGAGAGAAAGCTTATGTCAGAAGAACTCGCATGGCTCGCTCATCAGCACCAGCGGCAGATAAAATCTATTCGTTTTCATTATCTTCGGTTCGATGTAGAGACCACGCCAGATTTACTATTGACGCACGATATTCAAAATGATTTTTCACTAGGCTATGGCACGCATATCGGTTTTAGGACGAGTACTAGTTTGCCATTTTATTGGTTTGATTTGAAAAAGAATAGAAAAACGAGTTTAAAAATATACACGCCATGCCTTATGGATAGTCTATTTAAGTATCACGGTAAACAAAAATATAGAGAGCATTTTCTGCAACTAGTAGAAGAAGTGAAGAACTATGGAGGCGTGTTTATTCCCATATTTCATAATGACATTATTGCAGATGAGGAGTGGAGGGAACATTTTGAATATAGCGTGGAGCTCATTAAGAAGATGAACTAATTTTTATAGACAAAGAGAATATTTCTAAAGTAGCGCCAAACCTGAGGTAAGATTTAAAATATTACGGGAGTTCTAGAATTTTATAGTCTTTTTAGTGGCCTAATTCTATTATGATAAGTCAAATATTATAAAAGCAAAGCATGATTAAAAATCTATAAGCTGAATTAGAATGAATATTGTGAAATAATCAAATAGACCGTATCTTGGCCGACCATGAATTATAGAGTCTTACCTAGCTCCAATATCGATGCGCAGAAATGGAATGACTGCGTCCAGAGATATGCCATGGATATTTATAACGAATATCATTTTCTCAATGCGGTATGTCGTGATCATTGGTTTGGTTTTGTATGGGGTGACTATGAAAAAATTCTGCCTTTCTATCAGAAGAAAAAATGGGGATTCATTCCTTATATCTGTATGCCCCCATTTTGTCAGAAATTTGACAATAGGTCTTTGTCTCCAAGTGAATGGCAAGAAGCATTTACATATTTGAAATCAAATAATCTAAAGCTAGATTATGCTGTAACGGAAAATAAAAACAATGAAAACTGGGAGATTCGAAAAAATTATATTTTAAATAAAACTAATAAAACTGCCCAGGAGATACAAGACAACTATTCCGGTTTATTGAAAAAGAACTTAAAACGTGCCAATTCTGAACTGAGGTTAGATGTAGAATTTTCTCATACTGCTATAGAGACTTTTCTTGCCAGTCTTCCTCTATTCCAATCATTAGTGTTAGATAAGTTCGCCCATGTTTTTTGGAAGCTAAAAAGGACTCATTTAAAATTTTGCTATGCAATTGATATAAATACTAATCAAGCTTTGGCCATTCTGATGTATGTTAAATATTCGAAAAAAGCTTATTTGCTATTTCCCTATACTTCTGAAGAAGGAAAAAAGAGGCAGGCCATGAGTTTTTTAATTAATGCTTTGGTAGAAGGTGATTCTGTAGAAATTGTTGATTTTGAGGGCTCTAATATTGATTCTATTGCTAATTTTTATGCTCAGTTTGGCGCTGTCAAGCAGGAATATTGGACAATTCATTGGAAAAAGTCTTTTTTCCATATTGGTAATTCATTTTTAGCAAATTATGGTTATCTTTGCACTCCCATTTTTTTAGAATGGGTACTAACCATATTTTTTAACCCTTAAAAAAATACCCTTGCCATGCAAGATACTAACAACACAGCAGCGTATAACACTGCACACGATGATTTCGATTGGTCAATAAGTAAGAGAAATGTAACCACTTACGACGAACCTACGAGAAAAAATTACGATGAAATGTACGGTAACTCATTGAATACCATTAATGAGCACGAGATTATTTCTGGAAAAGTAGCCGCTATTACGTCTTCTGATGTAGTATTAAATGTAGGTTTTAAATCAGACGGATTAGTTCCATTATCTGAATTTAGAGATATCGAGACACTAGAAATAGGCCAAGAATATGAGGTCTATGTCATGTCAAAAGAAGATAAAAAAGGTCACCTTGTATTATCTAGAAAGAATGCGAAACTATTCAAAGCTTGGGAGCAAATTAAAACATCTCATGCTAATGAAGAAATTGTTACTGGACTTATAAAGTCTAAGACAAAAGGAGGACTTATCGCTGATGTATTCGGTTTAGAGACGTTCTTACCAGGATCTCAGATCGATGTGAAGCCTATTACAGATTACGATCAGTATGTAGGAAAGACCATGGATTTAAAAATAGTCAAAATCAACGAACTTATTAAAAATGCGGTAGTATCTCATAAGGCGCTTATCGAAGCAGACTTAGAAGGTCAGAGAGCTGCTATCATAGGTCAGTTAGAGAAAGGACAAGTGTTAGAAGGTGTTGTTAAGAATATTACAGATTTCGGAGCATTCATGGATCTTGGAGGCGTAGATGGTCTTCTTTATATTACAGATATTTCATGGGGCAGAATACAACACCCTACAGAGATACTAGCTATCAATGATAAAGTGAACGTAGTTGTACTTGATTTTGATGATGATAAAAAGAGAATATCTTTAGGTATGAAGCAACTCACTAAGCATCCTTGGGATGAAATGATGGAGAAGCTAAATGTTGGAGATACAATCGAAGGAAGAGTAGTGAATGTAGAAGATTATGGTGCTTTCTTAGAATTGACACCTGGTGTAGAAGGTCTAGTGCACGTATCTGAGATTTCATGGTCCAATCAGCCAGTAAATAGCCGTGAATTCTTCAAAGTAGGAGAGACACATAGTGCTAAAATAATGACGATAGATAATGACGAGCGTAAAATGTCTCTTTCTATCAAGCATCTTCAGGAAGATCCTTGGGGTAGTATTGCAGAAAAATTTGCGAAAGGATCCAAACATTCTGGTCTTGTGAAAAATATTACGGCTTACGGAGTATTTGTAGAGCTAGCAGAAGGTATTGGAGGTATGGTGCATATTTCAGATCTTAGCTGGACAAAGCGCTACGGACATCCTAGCGAATTCACCTCTGTAGGTAAAGATATAGAGGTAGTGATTCTAGAAATAGATAATGAGGCGAGAAAAATTACCTTAGGACATAAGCAAATAGAAGAAGATCCATGGGATACTTTTGAGAATGTATTTCCTGTAGGTAGTATTCATGAAGCTACTGTAATTAAAAGAGATGAGAAAGGTGCAGAAGTAGCTCTTCCTTATGGATTAGAAGCATTTGCCCCTACGAGACATGCTAAGAAAGAAGATGGCTCTATCATAGATATCGATCATAAATATGAATTTAAAGTCATAGAGTTCGATAGAAACGATAAAAGAATCCTAGTTTCGCATACTAGAGTCTGGGAAGAGAAAAAATCAGAGGAAAAAGCTGCAGAGCATGATGAGAAAAAAGCAGAAGCTCTAAAAACTAAAAAAGCTGTTCAAAAATTAAACTCGTCTACCGATAAATCTACACTAGGAGATATAGATGCTCTTCAGTCTTTGAAGGAGCAAATGGATAAAAACGAGAATTAATTGATAGATTCTTAATTTTGTTAAAGCCACTCAGCAATGGGTGGCTTTTTATGTTTCTTTCCAAATCAATAAAAAAAAGCATACATTTGCTATATATATCTATTCTAAATCTATATGGATTCTGAACCCCTGAGTTACAATAATTTATTCCTCACACTTTTTCTCGTAATTTTAAATGGATTTTTCGTAGCAGCAGAGTTTGCTATCGTTAAAGTTAGAAGTTCTCAGTTAGAGACTATAAAAGAAGGATTTGTATCTAAAATAGCTAAATCTATTGTTCAACATTTAGATGGCTATTTAGCTGCTACCCAGCTAGGGATTACTTTGGCCTCACTAGCACTAGGTTGGGTCGGAGAGAAAGCGATGGAGCAGCTGATTCATGGCATACTATCAAGCTTGAGTTTTATAGAGCCCGCTCAAGCGCAGAGCCTTTCTGATAAATTTGCCTTGCCTGTTGGTTTCTTCATTATCACCATGCTCCATATCGTCTTCGGAGAGTTGATTCCTAAGTCTATGGCTATTCGCAGTCCTTTGAAAACTACACTTTATATTTCCACTCCTTTGAAGATTTTTAGAACTTTATTTCTGCCTCTGATTTCTTTTATGAACGGGTTAGCAAATTTGTTTTTAAAGACTATGGGCATGAAAATGCATGAGGAATTAGTGCACAGTGAAGAAGAGTTGAAATTAATCATTTCGGAAAGTGCGGAAGGCGGCGCTATAGAGGATAGCGAGCGCGAATTGATACAGAATGTGTTTGACTTTGATGATAGACTAGTCAAGCAGATATTTGTGCATAATTCTAAGGTTGTAGGTATCCCTGTTGAGATAACTACAGAGGAGGCCTCCCGTATTGTTTTAGAGCAAGGTTACTCAAGATATCCTGTCTACAATGTTTCTTTAGATAACATTATAGGTATGGTACACTCTAAGGATATATTAAAGAATCTCATAGAAAAACAATCGAAAAAGCTGAGTGAAATTAAGAGAGATGTATTGTTTATCAACGAGAACAAACGCGTTATAGATGTGCTTCGCTCTTTTCAAAAGCATAAAACAGAGTTTGGTATAGTAGTTGATGAATTTGGAGCTACTATAGGAATTATTACTATGGAGGATATTCTGGAAGAATTGGTTGGAGATATCCAGGATGAGCATGATGAAGAAATCAGTATTGTAGAAAAAGTAGATGAGACTATCTTTAGAATTTATTCACTGAATAGCCTTGATGATATAAATGAGCATCTACCTCATGATATTCCTAAGGATGAAACCTATGAGACCTTATCAGGCTATATTGCTTCTTTGAGTCCAGATCTGCCAGCAAATGGAGAGGTGTTTGAAGATGAATTTTATCATTATAAGATATTAACTATGAGCAGAAAGAGTCCAGAATTGGTTGAAGTGAAGCTTAAGAATTACTAATGTGGATTACTTTGATATCTAGGTAGCTAAATAATTTATATTTTCGCATACATATGGTAGGAAATAAACACGCTATTGTAGTAGGTGCAAATGGTCTAGTAGGCGCGGAACTTACTAAGCAGTTATTAGAGAATGAGAACTATTCTAAAGTGTCTCTGGTAGTGAGAAGATATCTAGATTTGGAACATGAAAAACTAGATATTCAAATTATAGATTTTCGCAATATTCATAAGGATTGGAATGTATTTGTCTGTGACCACATTTATTATTGTCTAGGTACCACCAAATCTAAAACACCAAAAGCAGACGATTATCACAAAGTAGAATATGACTATTGTCTAAATATAGCAAAAATAGCCCATCACAATAAGGTTAAGAAATTCCTTTATGTAAGTTCATCTGGCGCCAGTGTTTCGTCATGGTTTACCTATCTAAAATTGAGAGGAAGTTTGGAGGTAGAGCTCATAAAAATTGGTTTTGACTCCCTTCATATTTTTCGACCTTATGTCTTACTTGGCAAGAGATCAGACTTTAGATTGGGAGAATCTGTTGTTCAATTCTTACTTCGTCTATTTAATTTTATGATGATCGGCTTTCTGAAAAATATCAAAGGTATGCCAGTGGGTCAATTAGCTAAAGCTATGATTCATAATGCTATGCTGCCCACTAAAGGCGTCTTTGTCTATTCCAATAAAAGTATTCATGATTTTCTTTCTAAGAAGTAGTATTCTTTTTATACTCATTCTCTTAGTTCAAAGTGGATATGCCCAGTTTGAAAAAAATTCAGTGCGAAACACTTCTATTGAATACGAAAAAGACCTTATAGCCGACACAACAGCTAATTATTTAAAGATTATGCTCTGCGGAGATCTAATTCATAAAAGTCAATTATTAAAAAAATATGGACAATCTAGCCCAGGTAAATATAGCTATCGAAGCTGGTTCAGACAGGTCAAGCCACTATTCTTCTATCCAGATTATGTAGTAGGCAGCCTACGCTCCTTTTTTCCTAATCGCGGAAATGTGTCCACTTTCCCCAATAGTGCGCCTGATGAATTCCTAGCTGAGCTGGATTATACAGGCTTCAATGTATTGATGATGTCGAATGCAGATGCTCTGACGGATCGAGAATATTTGAATCAAATGACTCTGAAAAAAATGAATTATTCAGATATATTTCGAGTAGGCTCTTATAGAGATTCCTCGGATAAAAAGTCTAATTTCCCTTTAGTCTTGGAGAAAAAAGATATGCGTATTGCCTTTTTAAATTATTCCTGCGATTCTCTTTTGCTCGACTTACCTTCTCATCAAGTAAATTTCTTTGAGATAGATTCTGTTCGAAAGGATGTAAAGAAAGCAAGAGATACAATGATGGCAGAGTTTGTTATAGCCTATATAGATTGGGCGAAAAATGATTCTCTGAAATTAACAAAGGTGGCAGAATTACTCAATATGGGAATTGATGTCATCATAGGAACAGGAAATGGGGAAGCCTTTACTAATGCAGATTTGTTAGCATACTCAGATGGTACGTTAAAGCTTCATATAGATAATATCGGCTACTTTAACGCAGAATCTAATGAAAGAGCTCGAGATAAATCAGCTGTGATAGAGGTTGTTTTGAAAAAAGACAAAGCAACAAAGAAGGTAACAACTCACGATATGGGCTTTATTCCTATTTGGACACTAATGGATAATGATAGATATGCCGTACTTCCTATTTCTAATATCGAAGAAAAATATATCGAAGACATCAATTTAAATATCATTCAGTATTCTGCTATGAAGATAGCTTTGACGGATATGCGTTTTGCATTTTTCGATAAAATTCCAGAACTTCATTATGATTATAATGATAGAATTGTAGAAAATGTAGAACAAACAAGCTTTATTAGAAAAACACTCATGCGAGAACAAGATAAGATAAATGAAGTAGTGAAAAATAGCGCATTAGATGAATATGTTAGTCTATTTGGCTCTAAGCCTCCTTCTCATGGTTCACTCGATATTCCTTATGAAGATATATGGGGTATGTATCCAAAAAAGGCAATGAAATTCAATAATGAGTGCATCCGAGATACAACAGAAATATATGGTGAGAAAGACGAGCTATCTCCAAGAGGTGTTCTAAATGTAAAAGCCAATCATAGAATCTACACTCGAGAACGAGTTAAAGTTCTAACGGCTAGAGAGAAGTTTATCATTGACTCTACTAGAAAGTATAATGATCGTTTCATCGTAGTAGACAGTATAGCGGAATTGAAAAAGATGCTCAAGAAGAAAAAACAAGATAGTATGCGAAGACGAGATAGCTTGTTTCAGGCGAGTTTAAACCCTAATTATAAATCTAGCTATAATCCAGAACCTGAAATTTATAAGGCTCCAGAATATAAACCAGTACCAAAGTCAGGCGTCTATACGCAGGCTGAGACTAACCGAAATGAAGATAATATTCCAGTCAAAAATATTGAAGAGTATTTCTTAGTTCAAATGTTCACTCTATCTAGTAAAAAACCTGTAGATTTAGATAAGTTCCCATACTTAAATGGCTATGAAATAAGGTATGAAGAAGGATTTTATCGGTATTATATAGGTAAAACCAATTCTAAATTATTAGCTATAGAGCTGCTTAAAAGCATAAGGTCAAAAGGTCATCCTGATGCCATGTTAGTTAAATATACGAATGGGATTAGAACAGCAGTAAAAACTAATTTTTAAGATGCAAATCATCTCAGAGCCAGGCTGCCAAGTGTTTAAATTAGTAGCCTTATTTCCTATCGGTAGAAACCTAGAGTCTAAACGCGCACTAGTGCAATCAGTAGCTGCTATGATGAAGAAATCGACTCAAAAGAAAACAAATAAAAGACTACATGAATGGTTAGATAAGTATAGCATTCAAATAGAAATTTTTTCTACTCCTACCCACTTTACTGCAGAATTGTATTGTCATGTTCAATTTTTAAATCAAGCTATTCCTATTTTCTTTGAAATTCTTTTTCAGGCTAAATTTATAAAAACACAATGGCATATGGTGAGAGATCAAACGATGAGTTTTATCGAGCAGCAAATGAAGCAAACAGATTTCTGGGCAGATAAGTTGCTCTCTGAGCATCTTCTTGGCAAACAACATCCACTCGGATATTATAGTTGTCCAAAGGATTATACCCATATTAATCTAGAAGATATAGAGCATTTTTATAAAGAATTTATACAAACATGTAAGCCTCAGTTTTTCCTTGCAGGAGATAATACAGTCGATGCATTGAAGCTAGTAAATATTGAAATGAAAAACTATCGTTTTTCAAATCGAACAAAGAGCAAGTCTATTTCTATTGAGCAGAATCTGCCGCAGATGATAGAGAGAAAATTGACTGCAACAGCTCAGGCCTCTGTGCGTTTAGGTCAGCTTTTTGAGCGTAAATCATTTCAAGACTTTCAGAATTTAGAGTTGCTTAATATATTCCTTGGGGGATACTATATGTCTGAGCTGATGAAATTACTAAGAGTCGAATTAGGATTGACTTATGGGGTATATTCACACCTCAATCATTTCCCAGGCTACTCTGTTTTTTATATAGGATTTGAGACTGATAAAAAGAATCTTGCTATGGCTTTAGACGCAATATCTAACTTATTTTTACGTTTGAAAAAAGATATGAAACTAAAAATAGCTGAGTCAGCGAAAGAATACTATAGCCAATGGTCAAAAAATGGAGAGCGTTCTCTTCAAGAGATAACATATGCTGTGCGAATGAAGAAACTAGGATATTCTTATCTCGACTATCTCACATGGGTGAATTCGCTCGAAAATTTACCTAAGTCTGCAACTATTTCTATAGAATCTACTATTTTTGATTTTTCTAAATATTCTAAAACCATAGTGTATTGAAAAATATTGGGATTACACTAATTTGTTTATTTGCACTTTCAGAATTTTATGCACAATACAAGGCTCCTATATTGACTTGTGTGACTCGTAAAATAACTGGTGGGGCTTCTAATGAAATTACCTGGAAAGACCCGAATGAGACTTGTGGCACCTTTCAAGACTTTAAAATTTTCCATTCCACTAACAAAGCAGGTCCTTTTACCCTGCTGAATACAGTTACAAATATCGCTACAACAAGCTATATTCATACTGGGATTAATGCCACTAATACATATTATTATTATATGACATCGAGCTATAGCTGCCCAGGCAGCAGCGCTTTCTCAGATACTATGACGGATACTTTGATGCCTTACCCTAGGCTGCTTACTATTTCAATTGAAAATAACTTCCCAGTCTATAAATGGCTGCCAGAATCTAGTCACAAAAAAATATGGGCGTATGTGCTAATCAATTTTGGATCAGCCTATATTGATACTGTAATTGGTAGAGATAAAGCAGAATATATCGATTCTTCTTTTGATGTAAGCACGGGTGTATACACTGGTAATCTAGTAGGCTCTGTAAGTGAATGTGGAGAGAAGGGTTTAGCTCCACCGATATTCCGGCATAGACCTGTATTCCTTAGCCTAGTGAGCAGCCCATGCGAGGATGAGATAGAAATGAGCTGGACCAAGTATCAAGGCTGGGGACCGAATGATGAGGTTAAAGAGTATGAAGTATACGTCAAAAAGAATGGTAATCCAGAAGAAAAGGTAGCGACGAACGATTCATCAATCTGCACATTTCGATACAAAGATTTTCTATACGGAGATACACTTTGTATTCGGGTGAAGGCCATCCATCCTAGTCTATCTGATGTAAGTTCTTTTTCAAATCAGTTTTGCTTTGTCTCGACAAAGAGCCAAGTTCCCGATTTATTGCAGGCATTGAGTGCTAGCTATATTGATAATTTTAAGACGAATTTACGTTGGTATTGCTCTCCAGATGCTATACCTAAGTCTTTTGACCTATTGGTAGTAGATCCTAGGAACGGCACAACGTTAAAAACTTTGGATAAAGTCAAATTTTCAAAAGAAGGAAAAGGCTATTATTCATTCTTAGATTCTTTTGGTGAATCCGCAAGACCAGTAGCCTATAGAGTGCGCTATGAAGATCTATGTAATAATAAAAGTGAAGGTGGGCAAGTGACAACCAATTTTATGACCCTAACTCAAATAGGATTGTATAAAAATGAAATCAAATGGCCTAAAGCTTATTTCCAAGATAGCATACTATATTCTAGATTGAACTATGAGTTATACTTTTCCATAAATGGAGGTGGCTTTATTAAGATAGCAGAGCCTGATATAAATGTAACAAGATATGAACATAATATAGAAGAGCATTATCAGACCGAAGGAAGGTTTTGCTACAAGCTTCTGGTAAATTACAAATTCGACACGTTAAATCCACTATTGGATAGTATTTTTTTTATGTCATCTCCTACACAATGTGTAAATATGCGGACGGTTCTGTGGATGCCGAATGCATTCAAAGTAAATGGTATAACTCCTACATTTAAACCTAAGATATATTTCTTTAATGCCACCTACTTCAATATGAAAATATTTAATCGGTGGGGGAGACAAATATTTGAAACATTAGATCCTAATTTGGGGTGGAATGGTATACAGGATAATGGACAAATGGCTCCTGAGGAAAGTTATATTTATCTGGTATCCTATACTGGCAATGATGGTGTCAAGGTGGAAAAGACAGGAACGTTCACTCTAATTAAGTAGCTACTCATTAATCCCAAAATAAAAAATTCGTTTGAGGGTTTTGTCATATTGAAAGACAAAAGGAATAGCTTCTGTTTCCCCTTGAAAATTTCCTCTATATTCGATATTCTGTGGCTCAGACTGGTGCAGTGTAAATCCATCAAAGCTAATACTGGTTAACTTTAGATTAGATTGAAGCTGCTCATTAATCTGATTTAAATTAAATAAATCTTCCAATGAAATTTTGTCTAAATCTACGTAACGAGCATTCTTTTCATTTTGGCTGCTTAGAAAGTTTTGAAGAAAAAGAGCGGCGGTTTCCATACCGTTTTTATTGATTTTTAGCTCTGACAATGGATATATATATTCAAAGACCTGCTGATTAAAACGGATGCTCACTTTGGCTAGTCTTAGATCTCTTTTACCTAGTTGGCTTTTAGTGGTATCAAGCAGCAGCAGCGCGGCGGTGGACGATTTGAAATCAAATCCAATTAGAGGAGCTTTATTGTAGTGAATATCTATGAGTATTGAATCTTTGGATTCAGATATAGAGAGCTGATCAGCACCAATATTTTTCCGAATGTCTTCACTTATATCGATATATGCATTTTCTTTACAAGAAACGCAGATACTTACAAAGATTAAAAATACTAAATGGTAGCTACGCATATAAAAAATTAGACTTCAAAAATAACAACGAAATTTTAAAGAGAATCGTATAATACGAATTTTGTCTGTAATAATGTGGGGCAAGTTATAAAGGTTATAATTCATTTTGTTTGAGGGCTTTCCACATTTATTTCATGTATAAATATCAATTTCATTAATTTTGCTCCTAAAATCAGAGAGATGAGTCAGAATTACGCTTCTATAATAGGTGATGAAAAAGCCAACCTGCTATTAAATTACTCCACCCCCGCTATCAATAAGTCCTTGATTCACATGCCTAATGAGGATTTTGTATCTCAAATATGGGCGCAGAGTAATCGCAATATACCGACATTGAGAAGCTTACAGCAATTATATGGACATGGAAGATTGGCAAATAGTGGATATATGAGCATTTTACCTGTAGATCAGGGTATAGAGCATAGTGCTGGAGCATCTTTTGCACCCAATCCTATCTATTTTGATAGTGAGAATATTGTCAAATTGGCGATGGAGGCAGGATGCAATGCCGTGGCTTCTACTTATGGCGTCTTAGGCTCTGTAGCTAGAAAATATGCTCATAAAATACCATTTATAGTTAAAATAAATCATAACGAATTTCTTAGTTACCCCAATACCTTTGACCAAGTTATGTTTGGTACCATAAAAAGTGCCTGGGAAATGGGTGCAGTAGCCGTAGGTGCTACCATCTATTTCGGTAGTGAGGAAAGCAGAAAGCAGTTAGTAGCAGTGGCAGAGGCTTTCGAATATGCCCATCAACTAGGAATGGCTACTGTACTTTGGTGCTACACTCGAAATAATGCATTCAAAGTGGATGGTATGGATTATCACGCATCCGCAGATCTTAGTGGTCAAGCGAATCATCTAGGAGTGACTATTCAAGCTGATATTATTAAGCAGAAATTGCCCGTGAATAATGGAGGCTATAAAGCTACCAAACATGGAAAAACCCATGAAAAAGTTTATACGGAATTGACAACAGATAACCCGATAGACCTATGCAGATATCAAGTGGCCAACTGTTATATGGGCAGGGCTGGTTTGATAAATTCAGGTGGGGAGTCGAAAGGCGCTTCCGATATGGCCGAAGCTATAGAAACGGCTATCATCAACAAAAGAGCTGGAGGTCAAGGTTTGATTCTAGGCAGAAAAGCCTTTCAAAAAGATATGAAAGTGGGAATAGAATTAATCAATGCGGTTCAAGATGTGTACCTTGATAAAGGTGTGACGATAGCCTAATTTGTTTTAATGTTTATGATGTATAAAAAAAGGACTGTTGAAAAACAGTCCTTTTTTGTTGATATCAAGTAATTGAACGAGTTTAGTTCTTCCTATACTCTCTTCTTTTTTTTCTGATTTCAGACATTTTTGCACCCTGTTCGTTGTTCAAGATGTTATCCACTTTGGCTTTGGTAGCCAGGTGCTCTGCCTTGCGTTGTTCTGTGCTCATAGTTTTTCTAGCTTCTTTAGTCGCTTTATGCTCCTTGTGTATTTCCTTAAGTTTTACCTTCTGCTCTTCGGATAAATTAAGGTCTTTCCTCATCTCCCTAAGTTTGGCTTTTTCTTCCGTTGAAACTTCTCTTTTTACTGGTTTATCTTGGGCGATAGCCCCGTTCAAAAGCAGACTAATTGTCAAAGCTAAAATTAATTTTTTCATATAATATAAATTTTGGGGTAAGTAATTTTATATCTTTGATATGAATTTTGATTTTAGGTTTAAACCTAGACAAAATTATCCCAAAAATTAAGATTAAATTCCTTACTTTTGCAGCGCTTTTTAGTAAGATAAATATTTTAAAAGCATTTTCGATGATTAATAGGTTGATTTTTAGTTTTTTATTTTCAGTAATATTTAGTTTTTTTGCTTCAGCTTCATCGGAGGCTCCTAATGCGTCAAGTAGCGATGATACAGCTGCGCAGGCTAAGCCTTCATCGCATTCCGAAGCGAATACACGAGTGACGTCTCATGATGTTCATAGCAAAACTTTCGATCCAGTAGGTCTTATTATGCATCATATTGCTGATGCGAATGAGTTTCATGTATTAGGTCATACCAGTATGCCTCTTCCTGTAATTATTTACAATAGGGATAAAAAGAATTGGTTCACTACTATGTCTTCTGCATTTCATGCTCATCACGGTGAAGGCACTGTAGATGTGCATGGCTACAAAATGGAGCAAAGTAGAATACATCCTCTAGATGGAAGCCAAATCATTGATTTTTCGATTACAAAAAATGTATTCGGAATGTTACTAGGATTGATTTTGTTATTGATCGTTTTCTTTCTTGTTAGTAGAGCATATTCGAATCGTGAGAATGAAGTACCAAAAGGATTTCAAAGTCTTATGGAACCATTGATTCAATTCGTAGCTCATGATATCGCTAAAGAGAACATTGGAAAAAATTATTTGAAATTTGTACCATTCTTAGTATGTATTTTCTTTTTTATTCTGATGAATAATCTACTGGGGCTAATTCCAATATTCCCAGGAAGTGCAAATATTTCAGGGAATATCTCTTTTACATTCGCTTTAGGTTTTCTTGCATTTATAATGATAAACGTGTTCGCCAAGAAAGATTATTGGGGGCATATCTTTGTAATGCCAGGCGTTCCTAAGGCACTATTGTTGATTCTCACGCCAATAGAAGTTATGGGTATTTTTATTAAACCAATTGCTTTGATGCTTCGTCTTTTTGGAAATATCACAGGAGGTCATATTGCTATTCTGAGTATTGCTAGTATGGTATTTATTTTAGGAAATGTAGGAAAGAGCATTGGAGGCTCCATTGGAGGAGGAGTTATAGCTATTCCGTTGCTGATATTCGTTAATGCGATGGAATTATTTGTGGCATTTTTACAGGCATATGTCTTCACTCTATTAACTTCCATATTCATAGGAATAGCGCAGGAGGAACACGCACATGCTGACCATCATTAATAAATCAAATATAAATTAAATAAATTTTAACCCTTTAAAACCATAAAATTATGACAGCTATTGCAGCAATTGGATGTGGACTTTCAGCATTAGGCGCAGGAATCGGAATCGGAATGATCGGAGGAAAAGCTATGGAAGGTATCGCTCGTCAACCGGAAGCAAGTGGAGAAATTAGAGGAGCTATGATTATCATGGCAGCCCTAGTAGAAGGTGCAGCGCTTATCGCTATCATCTTCTCTTTCCTTTCAAAAGGCTAAGAACTTCAAAAGTATTTAGGGGAAGGGGTTGCCTTCCTCTATTTATTTTTTATGAAAAAAACAAGAAAAAGAATAATTTAAAAATATGATATTATTATTTGACCCAATTAGTTTAATAACACCAGATATTGGATATACTTTCTGGACTTTATTGGCATTTGTTATTTTTTGGATAATAGCTGGAAAGTATGCAGTAAAGCCTATTGTGAGTTCTATCGAGGCTCGTAATCAAAAGATTGAAGATGAATTGTTGTCTGCACAGAAGGCTCGTCAAGAGTTCGAACAACTGAAATTGCAGAATGATGATCTTTTAAAAAGTGCAAGAGAGGAGAGACAGGTTATGCTTTTAGAAGCTAAGAAAGATGCAGATAGTTTTCGTTCTGCTGAAATGGCCAAATCGAAAGAAGATGCTACTAGACTATTAGAGCAAGCTAAGAGTGAAATAGAAAATCAGAAGCGAGCCGCTATCAATGAGGTAAAGAAAGAGTTAGGAACTATTTCGATAGGTATTGCCGAAAAATTAGTAAGAGAAAAATTGACAGACAGCGCATCTCAACAGTCTTTAGTAACCAAATTAGTCAACGAATCATTATCTTCTAATTAGTAGAAATGGCTATAGAAAAAAATAGTATTCCATACGCCAAGGCTTTGTTTAGCCTAGCTATAGATAAAAAAAATACCGCTGCGATTAAGACAGATGCCCAGACGTTGAAGTCTTTGGCTCAAGGTCACATTGAGTTTAAAGATCTTATATCTAATCCTACGGTATATAATCAAACAAAATCTGATATTGTAAAAAATACCTTCGCGGGTAAACTGCAGCCAGAAACACTTAACTTCCTTTATTTATTAATTAAGAAAGGTAGATTAGGTCAGTTAGGCTCTATTTGTGAGACGATTATCCATTTAGTCAATCAATCTGAAAACCTAACGCAAGTGAGGTTAACTACGGCCACTGCTTTATCAGATACGGAGAAATCACAGATAGCTACTAAGTTTCTAGGCAATAGAAAGTATGAAATAGAAAGTATCGTGAATCCAGAACTTGTTGGTGGCTTTGTATTAGAATTTGACAATAAAATATTAGATAATAGCATATCTACCCAATTACAAACATTAAAAAATAATTTAATAAATTAAGAATATGTCAACAGCAGTTAGACCAGATGAGATTTCATCTTTGCTCAAGGAGCAAATCTCCAATGTCAATTTATCCTCTACATTGCAGGATGTAGGTACCGTACTTCAAGTTGGCGACGGTATTGCACGTGTATATGGATTGAATAATGTACAAGCGGGCGAGCTCGTAGAATTCGGTAATGGAACTCAAGCTCTAGCTCTCAACCTAGAGGAGGACAATGTGGGTCTCGTATTGATGGGCTCTTCAGAGGGTATCAAAGAAGGAGACCAGTGTAAATCTACAGGTAAAATCGCTTCTATCAAAGTGGGAGAGGGCATCGTAGGTAGAGTAGTGAATACGCTAGGTCAGCCAGTAGATGGGAAAGGACCTATCACAGGTGAATTACTAGATATGCCATTGGAGAGAAAAGCGCCAGGTGTTATCTTCCGTCAGCCAGTGAATGAGCCACTTCAAACAGGTATCAAAGCGATCGACTCCATGATTCCAATCGGAAGAGGTCAGAGAGAATTGATAATCGGAGACAGACAGACGGGTAAGACCTCTGTGGCTATTGACACTATATTGAATCAAAAAGAATTTTTCGATAAAGGTGAGCCAGTTTATTGTATATATGTAGCCTGTGGTCAGAAGTCTTCTACGGTAGCTAATATCGTGAGAGTATTGGAAGAAAACGGAGCTATGTCATACACTACGGTGGTGATGTCGTCTGCTGCAGATCCAGCTCCACTTCAGTTTTACGCACCTTTCGCAGGATGTGCTATCGGTGAGTTTTTCCGCGATACAGGTAGACCAGCTTTGATAGTATATGATGATCTATCCAAGCAAGCCGTAGCTTATAGAGAGGTATCTCTCCTTTTGAAAAGACCTCCGGGAAGAGAAGCTTATCCTGGAGATGTATTCTATCTTCACTCGAGATTATTAGAGCGAGCTGCTAAGGTGGTAAAAGATGACAATGTAGCTAAGAATATGAATGACTTACCTGAATCTCTAAAAAATAGAATCAAAGGTGGTGGATCATTGACAGCTCTTCCTATTATTGAGACACAGGCAGGTGACGTTTCGGCGTATATTCCTACCAACGTAATTTCAATTACAGACGGACAGATATTCCTTGAGTCTAACTTGTTTAACTCTGGTGTGAGACCAGCTATCAACGTAGGTATATCTGTATCTCGTGTGGGTGGTAATGCACAGATTAAAAATATGAAGAAAGTTTCTGGTACACTCAAGCTAGATCAGGCTCAATATAGAGAGCTAGAGGCTTTCTCTAAGTTCGGTTCTGACCTAGATGCAGCTACTAAGTCTGTATTGGACAAAGGATCTAGAAACGTGGAAATATTGAAGCAAGATTTATTCTCTCCACTTTCTGTAGAAAAGCAAATAGCAATCATCTATCTAAGTTCAAACAATTTATTGCGTAATGTCCCTCTCAATAAAGTAAGAGCATTTCAAAATGATTTCCTGAATACACTGGAAAAATCACATGCAGATGTCTTAGCTTCTTTGCGAACGAAAGCAATCGATGAGGTAGCACCAGCATTGGTAGAGATAGCGAATACAGTATTAAAAAATTACGAAGGATAATAATAGTATTATGTATAATGTATTAAGTACAAGGTAGACTTAATACATTGTACATTTTACATAATACTTTAAAAAATGGCAGGATTAAAAGAAGTAAGAGAACGTATCAAGTCGGTCAAATCGACCCAGCAGATAACGAAGGCGATGAAGCTAGTATCGGCGGCTAAGTTAAAAAAAGCCACTAGTGCTATCACGCAGATGCGCCCTTATGCAGAAAAATTGCAAGAGGTGATGAATAATATTCTCGCTACGACTGATTTATCTGAATTGTCTCTAGGACTCAATGATGTAAGACCTGTTAGTAGAGTTTTAGTAGTGGTACTTACTTCTGATAGAGGTCTATGTGGGGGTTTTAATTCCAATCTGCTCAAGGCTGCTACGAATTTATTGAATAATAAGTATTCGAATCTTCCTAAATCAGATATCACTATTTTACCTGTAGGTAAGAAGGCCTATGATTTTTTCAAGCGCACAGGTTATGATTTAAATGATGAGTTCTATACCTTGTTTACACAGCTTAGTTTTGAGGGTTCTAGTAAGGTAGCTCAGTTTATAGTAAATGCCTTTTTGAGTAAAGATTATGACAAAGTAGAAGTCATCTACTCTAAGTTTAAAAATGCTGCCGTACAAGAGTTTAAGGTAGAAGAATTTCTACCGATAGCTAAAGCAGAAACTCAGGCAGGTGTAAGCAAATCAGATTATCTCTTCGAACCGAATAAAGCCCAACTTCTAGAGGAATTATTGCCAAAGATTATCAAAACTACATTTCATAGATTTGCATTAGACACCAATGCCTCGGAGCATGGTGCTAGGATGGTAGCGATGGATAGCGCTACGAATAATGCCGCTGACCTTATTAAGCGTCTAGAAATAGACTACAATAAGGCTAGACAAGCTGCTATTACCAATCAGATATTGGAGATAGTGGGTGGTGCAGCTGCACTGGATGCATAAATTCAGCAAATTATTGCTAGTTAAAGTTTTAAGGCTGTCCGATTGGGCAGCTTTTTTTATATTAGTCGAAGTCTTGAATCATTCCAATTCTGTTTAATTATATTTGTAATAAGTAATAAAAGAATTCAAATAAGGAATGAAAATGAGAAACTTAGCTTTATTTTTCAGTGCATTGCTATTAGTTGGGTTTTGCGTTTTTTATTATCTAGTTCTGCTTTATTCAAAAGCAGAAGGCGGGTATAATGAATCTCATTACTTTAATAACAAATCAGAATCAGAAATACTATTATATGATTATTGTAAGAGTGATATGCCAAAATCGGTATATAGGCTATCGCCAGATTCACTTTATCGTATTTGGTTAGATACAGGTTTGCCTTGCAAAGACTCTTTATTGATAGCTGTAAGCAGAGTTTATTATGGTTCAAAAGATTGGAATCCGCAGGTTGTTTGTATTTCATCATCTGACCTACATAATAATCAGTTAAACATCATCTACAAGAATGATTCTTTATTGCTAGAGTTAAAACCTAGATATTTTTATCAAAAATTTTATTGATACATTTTGATAAATTATGAATTTTATGAGCTTAGAATCTCCTAACACTTCGTATTCGGATTCGCATAATTATCGCTCTGATCTTCGTCCGTGTGGTCTAGGCATACGAAGTCCTTTTCTATCAGGAGAAGAAGTTTTTCAAAATTATTTTTATAGGTAATTAGATCCGTATCATACCAGATGAGGGCTTCTGATTTAGGAATGTATATAGTGATTTTGTTGTTAGAAAACTGAGCTTCTAAGTCTTGAATTCCCTCTTTGGCCTCGAGCCTATAGCTAAATTCACCAGATGAAAATTCTGTTTTTTCTTCTACATAACCCTGCTCTTGGAGTTGCTTGACCTCTGTTTTCACCAATCTCAATCGAATGGTATTGCCTTTGATTCTAATTTTCATGTGGTAGTATATTGTTTTTAGAAATATGGTATAAGTTAAAAGATTGATTTTTTAAAAAACCTAAAAGGGTAATGTCAAATTCCTCGGCAAGTTCTACTGCTAGAGAAGATGGTGCCCCTATAGCGCAGACGACCTGTATCTTGGCCATGATAGCTTTCTGAATCAGTTCGAAACTAGCCCGCCCACTGAGCAGAAGAATATGCTGTGAGAAATCAAGCGGGTCTTCTATGAAATGGTGACCAATCAATTTATCTAAGGCATTATGACGGCCAACGTCTTCGTAGATAGAAATTAATTTCCCATCGAAATCAAATAATGCAGAGGCATGAATGCCTCCTGTCTGGCTGAAATTCGATTGATAAGCGTTTATTTTTTCTATCAATGAAGTGAGTATCTCGGCAGATAACTTTCTTGGCTCCTTTTGGGATGGAATAAAGTCTGAAGCTATTGTACGAATAGCATCGATAGATGATTTGCCACATACCCCGCAGCTGCTCGTAGTATAAAAATTTCGTTTGAGTTTCTCTAGTTCCACTCTAGTCTCTTCTTTGAGAAAAACGGTGATATAATTTTCTCCCATCGTTAAAACCTTTTCCACCTGAGCTGCATTGGTCAAGATACCTTCTGTAAATAAAAATCCAAGAGCTAACTCCCTGTCAAAACCAGGTGTGCGCATAGTGATCGAAACAGACTGTCTTTTCTTTTCGCCATTTTCAAAATATTGCAAGCTAATTTCTAAAGGTTCTTCTACAGCCAAGACATCATCCTTTGTATGGAATTGACCATGGTCGTATTTAGTGATTGAAATATTATGGATAGAAGGCATAAATCAAATATCGGGAATTTACATCATATTTTATCACTAAACTTATTGATACTTTTTATGGACTCTAAATTTTCAGGCAGTACTTTATGAATATCAGCTCGATGAAGTAGTTTTTGCATGGAGGTGTTCCCTAGTTCATATTCAGTAAGAAGAAGAGGCTTAAACTCTTTTCGATAGCAGGCGATAAAGGGTTCAAAAAATTCAGTCTCTGGATGGTAGTATACCGCTGCTAACTTAGAATGTGGAGCGAGTAATTTCTCGATGTCTTTTGCTGTGATTTCTGGATAATCTATTGCCAATACTAGCCAATCCGTCTCTTGATAATCGAATGCTGTCAGGAGACCAGCTATTGGACCCATATTTTCGTATTTTGCGTTATCAAAAAGAGTGGGTAGGGGATATTTATTTTCTTTAGAAGATATGAATACCTCATCGCAAAATCTAAGCAATAAATCATATACATAAGCATACTGTGGTATACCATGATAGTCGATCAAGGCCTTATCACTTCCCATTCTGCTGGATTGTCCTCCAGATAGAACTAGTCCGTTCATTCGGCTAAAAATTTATCTATAAATGAATTCAACGAAAGCACAGCCGCATCCTCTAATTTGTATTTTTCAATAGCGGCATTGAGTATGGTATTTCGAATAACCATGATGAGCAACTTTGAAGAATTCATCTCCTTAAATTTTTGGATAAAGGATGAAAGTTCAGGTTCAAATCCATAATTATTCATCTCTAGAGGTCCTATCTCATCTATAATAATAAGTTGTGCCCTGGTATTGTGAAGATTTTGTAATTTATTTTTTACGGCATTGAATGTCGATTGACTTAGCTTGAATCGTCCAATTTGGAGCACATCTTCCTTTGCATTATCCTCTAGCTGAAATGGGAGTTCTTCGTCTGTATCTAGAAAAATGAGCTTTCTAGATTCATCTATATCGGGTGTGATAAATCCATCAAAACTCGTGATGCCCATCTCCCAAAACTCCATGAGAGCAGTGGTTTTCCCTGTCTGGATAGGGGCAGATAATATGAATATATTAGATGTCATCGTCTGAATGGAATACATTTAAGAAAACGATAAAAAAGATAAATTGTTTGACTTTGGCTAGCCCTTTTTTATCACGAACTAGGTCTATACTATAGAAAAAGTTTTGTTTGATTCTGGGCATAAAGCTAAGTGCGCGGGCTACGGAGGTAGATTCTGCTTTAGAAAAATATTTTAACCCTAGTCGTAGGATTAAGGGTAAAATAAATCCAAGGAGAAGAAACCATACAATGGCTTTAAGAGCATAGAGCGACCACGATATCTGGTGAGAAGAAAAATAAAAAAAGACAAAGAAGAAAATGGAAGAAATTAGGAGGATAGGAAGAATTGATTTTCTATAACTTCTTGCTGGGCGTTCTTCCAATTTTTCTATTGACATTAATGCTTTCTTATCTAAGGTATAGGACTCAATACTTTGTAAAAAATAATAAGACCATCGTGCGATAACGACACCCCAAGCAGCATAAAGGGCGAAATAAAGAAAGGTTATAGAACTAAGAAAATTCTTGGTTTGAGCTAAATTTTTAAAAAATTTGTTGACGACTAGCTCTATACCTTGTAGGAGTTCATCTCCAAAAATTAGATAGGCCATAAGAGGTTTTTGTATAGCATTTTCTAGCATAACTAGGATAGCATAGAAGAGAATAGATACTCTATTGACTCCTGCCAATTTGAAAATGAAAATAGCTAATAGACCTTGAAAAGACACAGCAACATATGCTCCTAGAGGACTTTGTGGGCTGAGGGCAAATTTGCAAAGCAAAACTAATCCCAAACTATTCAGCATGATTCGAGCGTTAATTTTTGAATAGGCTGCTATAAAAACATTGATAATAATAGAAATGCCCCCTACGATAAATCCTGTCATAGGAATATGAAGTAAATGCATAAATCCTCCCAATCCCCCTTCGGCGAAGGCCCAAAGCATAGTGAGTCTGTAGATAGTGTTATTTTCCTGAGTCATTATCTAGTGGGAATATAGCAATAGAATAGTCATTAGAGCCTTAGGTATTTTCACCTATACTATTATTAAATTAGCAAATTGACAAATCAACCTTTGACATCCTTCGTCTCATCTACGTATTTACTGGGACATTTCATGAGAATAGTACTAGCATGAAAATGATTTTTATCATAATTTCCAGCTACGACTATTTTTTCTGTTTGATCAAAACCGTCAGGCTTAGTACCTTTATAGATTACTTTTGATTCTATCCCTTTTTCATCTACCATATAAAATTCAAAAATATTGGCATCCTTTATCGGGTCATAGATTTGTGGTTTGGATTTATTGAGTCTACCTACGATATGATATTCAGAATTTTCATTTTCCATAGCCGTGCTGAAATCTGCGTAGGTCGAGTATTCATTACTCTTGGTAAATATGAAACCTATTGCTACAGCTATGATGATTAGGGCGATAATGTGTATTTTTTTCATTATTTTTTAAGTTTATCTTTTTTGAATCCTATTCTCACTCGTTCTTCGTCTATTTTCGGAGTTTGGACGAGTTGTTTTAAAGCCTTAAAGATAGCTTGAATTTCTTGACTATGTTTCGAGCCTTGTTTTTCTAGAGATTCTAGTTTTAGTAAAATGTCACTATGCATCAATGCCATTTCTTTCATCTTAGTAAATATTCGGATGATTTGAATATTCATTTGAATGGCACGCTCGCTATTCAGCACACTTGATAGCATGGCAACTCCTTGTTCTGTAAAAGCAAATGGCAAATATCTCAATCCCATTTTTTCGGAATTGGAGGTCGCAAATTGCGACCTCCAATTCTCAAATTCTTCTTTAGTCAATTCAAACATAAAATCTTCAGGAAAACGTCCTATGTTTCTTTTAACCTGTTCTTTAAGTCTTTTAGTTTCAACTTGATAAAGTTCTGACAAGTCTCGGTCGAGCATCACTTTTTGACCTCGAATCAAGTAGATTTTATTTATAATAACTTCATTTGGTTTCATAAACTAGTGTTATTTTAAAAATTGGAGGTCGCAATTTGCGACTTCCAATTTTCCTTTGCACTTTTGGGGCACGTAATTTAGTTTTCCAAAAACGGATATTTATAATCATGCGGCGGATTAAACGTCTCTTTAATCGTTCGGACAGATACCCAGCGGAGGAGATTGAGTTTGGAACCTGCTTTATCATTGGTACCGCTAGCTCTAGCGCCACCGAATGGTTGCTGACCTACTACAGCTCCTGTCGGTTTGTCATTGATGTAAAAGTTTCCAGCAGAATTTTTAAGTGCTTCCGTCATTTCTTCTATAGCATATCTGCATTGTGAAAATATAGCTCCCGTTAAAGCATAAGGCGATGTGGCATCCGCTATTTTTAAAGTTTCTCTCCACTTTTCATCTTCGTATACATAGATCGTCAATACAGGCCCGAATATTTCTTCACACATAGAAGCGTATTGAGGTTTCTTAGCGAGGATGATAGTAGGCTCTATGAAATAACCTTTCGATTTGTCATAACCACCGCCTAGAATGACTTCAGCATCATTTGATTTTTTAGCCGCTTCTATATAATTGATAATATTATCAAATGAGGCTTCATCTATAACCGCATTGACAAAATTGGATGGGTCTTCAACAGTTCCCATTTTAATTTCTTTCAAATCTCTGGTGAGATTAGCTTTTACTGTATCCCATAATGAAGCAGGGCAATAGGCTCTCGAAGCAGCACTACATTTTTGGCCTTGGTACTCAAAAGCACCTCTAGTCAAAGCTGTAGAAAATGCATGTACATCCGCTTCAGGGTGTGCGAAAACGAAATCTTTTCCTCCCGTTTCTCCTACTACTCGTGGGTATGTTTTATAGGTTTGAATATTGTCTCCTATAGCTTTCCACATTCCTTGGAATACTCTAGTAGATCCGGTGAAATGAACGCCTGCGAAATCAGGATGTTTAAAACAAACCTCCCCGACGTCTTTTCCACCTGAAAAAACTAAATTGATGACACCATCTGGCATACCTGCTTCCATAAAAAGCTTCATAAGAAAATGAGCAGAATAAATCTGTGTATTGGCACATTTCCAAACTACAGTATTTCCCATCATAGCTGCACTCGTGGGTAAATTGCCTGCAATGGCCGTAAAGTTAAATGGAGTAACCGCCAACACAAATCCTTCGAGGGGTCTATATTCAAGTCTATTCCACATGCCATCTGGGCTGTAGGGTTGCTCTCCATATATTTCAGCAGCGAATTCTACATTGAAATGCAAGAAATCGATCAACTCACAAGCGGCATCTATTTCCGCTTGAAATACATTTTTACTCTGAGCTAGCATGGTGGCAGCCAATACAGTGTTTCTGTATTTAGTTCTGAGTAGATCTCCCGCTTTCATAAATATTGCCAAACGCTGTTCCCATAGCAAAGCGGCCCATTTCTCCTTGGCGGTTAATGCGGCATCAATCGCATCCTGCACATGCTGCGCAGTGCCTTTAGAAGCATGGCCTAGTATATGACTATGCTCATGCGGGGGTGTTAATTTTATTTTCTCTGACGTGGTGACTTCTTTGCCACCTATAACCATTGGGATGTCTATGGTTTGACTTTTAAGTCGCTGAACTTCTGCGAGCAAAGCTGATCTCTCAGGGCTATTTTTTCCGTATGACCTCACTGGGTCGTTTTTAGCTATAGGTACTTTGTAAAATCCTAGGGACATGAATATATTTTTAGTCTACAAAATTAAGAATTAATCTGCAATCGGAGTCTTAATACCGTTTAATATTTAGTAAAATTAGTCAAAAAAAACGCCCAAAACTTTTTCTATCATTCTCTTACACCTGACGCAGGTCAATCTATTTATATTAAATATATAGAGATTAAGTTTGAGATAGTTTGTTTATAAGTTTCATATTATAATAGGTGGCAAAATACTACCTGTGACCTTGGGTGAAAAACAGTTCCAACAGCAAGGAAGGACAAAGTTAACTATTAAAATTAGTAGTCAAAGCAGCTATATAATCCTCCTAAAATATTATTAATATGATGCTTAATATCTATCTGCTTTAAGCTAGTACATATCTTTAAATGAATTTAAGTCTCGGATACCCGCCAGAATACCTAAGACTACTAAATACAGTTAAATTTATGTTTATTCGGCCTTGAAAAATAAATGATAACTATTTCATAAGCAATTAATTGCGGGTAAGAATATAGGCATTATAGGTAACTATTTTGGGCTGATAGTCTGACTTTTTAATCATCAGGCAGCGCCTTCCGCTGATAACACAATATAGACTAAAAACTCCTATAACCATTACAAATTGACCTAAATGAGATGGAAGGAGGGTCACAATACTTGAAAAAAGAATCTCTAATACCATGCTGTGATTAAATTGGATTCTCGCTAGGATATGAATTCGACCTTCCTTGATTGAAGCTGCAGATATAAAACCTGCTAAAAAGCCAATTCCGCTAGATGCAGCGTGAAAATAAATGAGAATAAGATCTCAATCCATGACTAATTTCAATTGATAAATTTAATGCATAAAATAGGACTTGAAAAAATAAATAGTTCATTCGACGAATTACTGTAAATTTGTGCTTTTATAAAAAGTTAGACTCAGTTAAGTTTCAATGAGATTATTTAGTTTCCTTACACAAGAGATTGCCATAGATTTAGGTACCGCGAACACTATTATCATGCACAATGATAAAGTGGTAGTAGATCAACCTTCAATGGTCGCCATAGACAAGATTACCGATAAAGTGATAGCGATAGGTGAAAAGGCTAGACAGATGCAGGGGAAAGAGCATAGAAATCTAGAGGTGGTAAAGCCTCTGAAAGATGGAGTTATCGCTAATTTCCACGCCGCTGAAAATATGATTAGAGGTATGATTGGCCTTATCTCCAAAAGTAATTTTCTTCAACTTCCCCCTAATTATAAAATGGTTATTTGTATTCCTTCAGGTATTACTGAAGTGGAGCTAAGAGCTGTGAAAGAGAGTGCCGAACGAGCAGGTGGTAAGGAAGTAAAACTTATATACGAACCCATGGCAGCTGCCATAGGTATCGGGATAGATGTGAAAGAGGCAGAAGGCAATATGATAGTAGATATAGGAGGTGGCACAACAGAAATTGCTGTTATAGCCTTGTCTGGAATAGTTTGTGATCAGTCCATTCGCCTGGCAGGTGATCAGCTAACTAAGGATATTATGGATTATATGAAAACTCAGCACAATCTAAATATTGGAGAACCTACAGCTGAAGCCGTCAAGAAAAATGTAGGTTCGGCTTTAACCCACCTAGATAACCCGCCACCAGAATACCCAGTGCAAGGAAGAGATAATGTTATGGGCATTCCAAAGCAGATCATCATATCTTATCATGAGATAGCGGATGCCTTGGATAAATCTATTCAAAAAATAGAAGAGTCCATACTTAAAGCGTTGGAGACTACTCCACCTGAATTAGCAGCAGATATATTCCGTACAGGTATTTATCTGACTGGAGGGGGTGCATTGCTCCGAGGACTGGATAAGCGTCTGAGTGAGAAAACGAAGTTAAAAGTACATGTAGCCGACGACCCATTGTTAGCTGTTGCTAGAGGTACTAATATTGCTCTAAAGAATATGGAAAATTTTGCAGCAGTGCTCAAGAGCTAAATCAGTCTAAGGTTCTATGGGGAATGTAATAGTCATCTTTCAGAGAGTATTTCCATTTTTAGTTTTTATTTTATTGCAGCTCGCTGCATTTTATATTATTTCTCGATATAATGATTATCATCATTCAAAAATGATTAGTCGATCTAATTATTTGGCAGCTAATATCAACGAGAAAGTAGCTAATTTGACTAGCTTTATCAATATGCCATTGCAGAATGAAGCCTTAGCTATGGAGAATGCTAAACTTAGGCAAGAATTATACATGACAAGCGCTCGGTTGAATGCCAAAATAGATGATTCTATTCTAGGCTTATATCCTTTTCAGCTCCCTAATTCTGCTAGGGTAGTTCATGGTAAGATAGTGAGTAATACCGTATCCCAATTGAGAAATTTTTTAATAGTAAATAAGGGAAGTAAGGATGGAATAAAGAAAGATATGTCAGTAATTAGTGGCAAAGGCCCTGTAGGGGTAGTTATTGATGTATCTGAAAATTTCTGCAGTATCATGTCTATTCTCAATAAAGATAATAATGTAAGTGTTAGAAATAAATCTACACTTAATATTGGTCAATTGAGGTGGAAGGGAGGAGATATCATGGTTGCTGAGCTGGAGGAAATCCCCAAGCATATCAAACTAAAGAAAGGAGAAATTATTGAAACGAGTGGATACTCTAGTTATTACCCAGCCGGGCTGCCAGTAGGTGTAGTAGAAGAATATTCAGAAGATAGTAAAAGTAATTTTGCGAATATAAAGGTTAGATTATATAATGATTTCACTAATTTGAGGTATGTATACTTAATAGAAAATATAGAAAGACCAGAAATTAGGAAGCTGGAAGATACTATTGCTAAGTTTCAAAAAAATAGCAACTGATGAGCAGACGGTGGATTAATTTAATAATTATTGGCTTTTCTGTAACTGTAATGCAAATTTTCATCGGAAGCGGCCTAAATTTTTATGGATTATTTAATCCAAAAATGTATCCTGTTTTTCTCCTTCTATTACCAAGAAATATAAAGCCTGTATTTGCCATGCTAATTGGTTTCTTTTATGGTGCTCTGATAGATCTGCTATGCAATACCTATGGATTTGGAATAGCGGCTTCGGTATTTATTTGTTTTATAAAACCATATATTTTGAAATTTATTTATAATAAGTCAATAGAAGAGGAGAGTGAGATAAGTGTAAAAGTGCAAGGAGAAAATTTTGTTTTGACTTATTTGTTCATCGGATTGTTTTTATTTCATCTATTTTATTTTTTTATAGAGTTAGGTGAACTAGCTAATGTATTTTATATTTTGTTTAAAACAATATTGAGCACTTTACTGGCCTTAATACTCTACCTCATTTTCTATATGTTATTTTTTAGTATTCCTAAAAGGAAATGATATCTTAATAGAGCGCTAGTAATTTAATTTATAGAATTCAGTATGAGTGAAAAATTTAGTAGTGAGAGTTATTTGAGCATGGAGCTTCTTCGCTTCACCACTGCAGGGAGTGTAGATGATGGGAAAAGTACACTCATAGGAAGATTGCTCTATGATTCGAAATCTATCTTTCAAGACCAAATAGATGCTATAGAGCGCATCAGTATGCGTAAGGGAGAGGAGAAATTAAATCTAGCTTATTTTACCGACGGATTGAAAGCAGAATTGGAGCAAGGCATCACAATAGATGTAGCTTACCGCTATTTCGCTACACCCAAGCGAAAATTTATTATAGCAGATACCCCAGGTCATATTCAGTACACACGTAATATGGTGACTGGCGCCTCTACTGCTAATCTCGCAATAGTATTAGTAGATGCTCGAAAAGGAATTATAGAGCAGACCAAGCGTCATTCGCTTATAGCTTCGCTATTGGGGATTCCTCATTTAGCTATCTGTATCAATAAAATGGATTTAGTAAACTGGGATGAAAATATTTACGAAAGTATTAAAGTCGCTTATAAAGAATTTGCATCTAAACTCTCTATCCGTGATGTACATTTCATTCCTATCTCTGCCTTGAAGGGAGATAATATCGTGCATAAATCAGAAAATATGCCTTGGTATGAAGGCACTACACTCATGTATCTTTTAGAAAATATTCATATTGCCAATGATAATAACATGGTGGATGCTCGATTTGCGGTGCAAGGAGTGATTCGTCCGCAGTCAGACAAATTCCATGATTTCAGAGCATTTTCAGGGCGTATGCTGGGAGGTATTCTGAGACAAGGAGATACTATTACGGTGCTACCTTCTGGATTTACGAGTAAGATAAAATCTATCTATCAAGGTGAAAAAGAAATCAAGGAGGCATTCGTTCCGCAATCTATCTCAATACAACTAGAAGATGAAATAGATATCTCTAGAGGAGATATGATAGTGCGTGAACAGAATCTGCCTAGAAGAAGTCAAGACATAGAAGCTATGATATGCTGGATGAGCGAAAAGCCATTGGCTCCCATGCAGAAATATGTCCTAAAACATACTACCAAAGATGTCAAGGCTATGGTAAAATCTATACAATATAAAATGGATATTAATAATCTGAGCCGAGTGCCAGATTCAACCTCTTTGGAAATGAATGATATTGGTAGGGTCTTGCTGCGATGTACTTCGGACCTATTTTATGATGCCTATTCTAAAAATAGAAATACCGGCAGTTTTATTTTGGTAGATGAAGCCACCAATGTAACCGTAGGAGCAGGCACTATAAAAGATACGACTATCTAGCTTCTTGAAACATGGAGAAATTGATTTTTGCTACTTCCAATGCGAAAAAAATACAAGAAGTTAGAGGCATATTAGGTTCAAGCTATGAAGTATTGTCACTTGCAGATATTAATTTTGAAGGTGAGATACCAGAACCCTTTGATACTATTAGAGAAAACTCTATTCATAAAGCCAATTTCTTTTTTGAAAAAACCAATTTGCCATGTATAGCTGAGGATAGCGGATTAGAGGTAGATGCTTTAGATGGAAGACCTAGTGCTTATAGTGCTCGTTATGCTGGAGAGGAACGAAATGATATCACTAATTATAAAAAAGTTTTGTCAGAACTCGGCGAATCGGAAAATCGTAAGGCCAGATTCATATCTATCATTACATATAAAAACAAGGAAAGGGAAGACGTGTTTGAAGGAAATATGGAAGGATGTATAGCAATGAATCCAAGAGGCGAAAATGGATTTGGTTATGATCCGATCTTTATCCCTGACGGCTATACTAAAACAAATGCTGAGCTAAGTCCCGAAGAGAAAAACGCTATTAGTCATAGAAGAAAAGCTCTGGATGAATTAGTTAGGTATCTAAGAAGATAAATCTGTCCGAGGTTATAACCCCACCACTTTAAAAAATGCATTGACGAAAAGTGCGCCATTGTTTTTATGTGGAGGGATGTACATTTTAAAATCTTTGTTGCCTCTTAGTTTCATTTCTTGATCGGCCCAGAATAAAGGCCAGTCTAGGTTTTTATTTGTACGAAGAATTTCACGTATAGATTTAAGCATGGGGTCATTGATACTCATGGTACCTACTTGCTTAGTAGATAAGATTTGAGCGTCGGGTGACCGAACGAGTAGCTCAGATATTTTATAATATCCCCCACAACTCCCCATAAAAATAAATTTAGGGCTACCTACCATCTGATCTATTGTTTTCTGACTATGATAGCTGTGCCCTCTGTGGACGATGATGGATGGCTCCAGATTGTTATATACGAGGTAATCTCTTATCGCTTGCTGACCGACTGTTTCCTGCTGCGGCTTATTTGCGAATATATCGTAATCATTGCCTTCTAGCGAAGAAATATAGTAGTAACTACCTAAATCTTGGATATACCATTTGGGCATGGATCTAAACATTTGAATATAATTATTAAATGAAGCTACACCATCTCCATCATTATAAAAAAAACTGACTTCTATTATTTTATTGTGTTTTTTCTTCAACTCTGCCACATCTATATAGCTTAGAGAAAATTTAGAAAAGCTTTCCTTTTTTTGCTTGAACCAATCTTGGTGCACGAGCGCTCTATTCCCAATATTACTCGCTAATAGACTATATACAGCCATAGCTAGTTGATCCTTTCTAGTCTCCGCAAGATCGTATTCAGCTTTGATGATTTTCTGAACTGCTATTTGTATCTCAGAATGGTCACAGTTATTGATAAACTCACATAAGACGGCAGCCTCTTCTATGCAATTAATATCGCTGAAGTCTATCTTAGTTAGTTTTTCCAAAAATTGCTGTCGAGATTCAGGAGTGCTATTTCTGTAAAATAGGTCTGGGAATTTGTGAAAATTGGCCAAGAGGGTGCAAAATTCTCTAAATTTATATTGATTGACCTTGGGAAGGAAATCTATCATACTGGTCTCTCCTAAATTTTGGATGAAAACGGAGTAGCAGTTGTCAAAAGCAAATTGAAATATTTCTTCTTTACCTAGCACCATAAGAGAATAAATCTCCTTAGCATTAAATTGCTTTATCTCACGCAGATTCGGGTGCGACTGCGATGGATTATCATTAATGGACCTAATAAATTTGAGTGATAACTGATTCTGCTCTTCTTCTACACTATGGATGCCTAGAGGATTTTTCTGAACAGTGATACTCATCAAGGTTTTGAGATATGGCACCTCAGACTGACCTATTCTATGGGCTTCGTCTATAGTGAGTTCTCTATTCAAGATTTTATGAATGAGTGAATATGCCTTAGTATTATACTGGTATTGATTGAATATTCCTACGATGGTTTTAGGAATAGGCTCGGTCGATGCTTGTATGGTTTTCGCAATAACATTGTCAGAGTTTCCTAAATATTTTTTTATTGAGTTGGGAGAGAAATAGGCTAATTTATTGAGTATGTTGGGAAATTCAAGTAGGTTTTTAAGGGTTTCTTTATTTTTCAGTATAATATGAGGATGATAGGCAGCTAGATAATCTATGAATCGATTACCTATTGGACTTTTAATAATTGATAATAGGTTGCTATCTATTTTATTGATATTTCTAGCCCAAGATAGAAGTGAAAGTTGTGTTTTATTAAGGTGAAAGGTATTGGTAATCGCTTTGGTTAATTCTTGCTTTTTCTGCTTTATTTCATTTTCGTAATTATATTTTCGTTTGAACCAATCTTCATTTTTATGTGGTAGTCTAGTTTTAGAATTATCTAGTACTTGTATACAATGATTTAGACCATTTTCAGTTAAGATTTTTTTCAGATCATTTTCAAGATTTGACTCGAATATTTTATTGATGAAATTAATGAGAATAGATTCTGGGAGTATTTGTAAAAACTCATCAGAAATTAAATCGTCATCAAATTTTGAAAGATACTTTAAAATAGCAGTAAGTTCACTAGTATTGGCAGTCTCATTTTTGAGAACCATAAGTAAGAAAATTTCCTGCGTGCTAAATTGACTTAATACTGATTCTCCATTGTCAAAATATTCATCAAATACCCAATCTCCTTTTTTAGAGAGAAATTGCATGGCTGAAATACGCGCATAGGCAGTAGTATCTATAGTGGCAGCCAGTAGTTTCTTAGTTAATATGTATTGATTCGATTTGAATTCCCACTCATGTGAGTCATTAAATGAATTTTTGATAATGTCATCTAGAAGATAGTAAAGCTCAGAATTAATACCCATACGGGATTTTATTTCAAGCACTTTTTTCACAATCTGACTGCTGGAATTGGATGCTAAATCTGCTAAATATGTATTTTTCTCTAATTGTCTTAGCCACGGAATGGGGTCTAAACTGATAATTAAATCCATAATCTGACCTAGATCGATTATCTGACCGAAATCCTCTATCTGACTGTAGAATGACCGTGGATTCTCAATAGCCATTTGTATGAGAAATTGTTTCACCTCGGGGTCTTTATTTAAATAGGGTATGGCTTTTAACGCATCTTGAAAATTTTGCTTTAAGAAGACAGTCAGACTACCTTGATGCTTGTAGTAAAATATGGAAGGCATAAGGCGTATGGCTCGCCTGTAGTCGTGTTCTTCTAGTTTTTTAGCTGCGTATAGATTGAGATTCACATCTTTTATGAGCAGGTAGAGATAATCATAATAAATGAGTTTCTCCGAATCTTTATATTGGTCTGTAATGGCCAATGATACCAGTGCCTCCTCAAAGTCATTGAAAAAAAGAGAATCTTTACTAGTATAGGTTATAGTGGCTTTTAAATATTCGGCTTCAATATTTGACAATAGCTCTGTTTCTCTGTTCGGTGTTTCCGCAGACCAGCCTTGAGTGGCGATAAAAGTTAATAAAAATAGTCCTATTTGTTTCACATCAAGTGCACTAAGGCTTTGCAAAATAACTCAAATTTTACCATTCGACTTGGAGTAGTTTTTTTTTATTCACAGGTGTATAGAATTGCATAGGTTTTATCATTTTGAATATAAAGCATATCTTTACGTAAAATTGAGAATTATAGTTAGATAATTTCCTTAATGCAAGCCGATTTAGCCTCCTTACGAAGATTTATGAAAAATAAACTAGCCCTATTTGGCGGGGGCTTTATTGTCATACTGATCCTGCTGAGTCTTATAGGGCATAAGCTGGTAACCAATACTAGCCCTGATGCGAATAATCAAAACTTGAGTCTTCGCTTTAAAAAACCTGGATATACCACTTATTATTTAGTCGTTCTCTCTAAAGATAATAGTGATATAGATCAGCTCATTCTTCTAGATAGTTTTTATCATAATCAGAATGGTCTAAATTATAAGAAATATAATTCTTCTGATTGGAAGTTAAGTGTCTTGGATTCAGAAATGAGTATTCGAAAAACAGTGTTTTATCTAGGAGCAGATAGTCTGGGAAGAGACGTATTATGTAGATTAATACATGGTGCTCGAATTTCATTACAAGTGGGCTTCATTGCTGTTATTATTTCTTTACTTATTGGGGTCTTTGCTGGCAGCATAGCGGGTTATTATGGTGGTTGGAGAGATCAGGTAGTCCTGTATTGGATGAATGTATTCTGGGCTATTCCTACTGTGCTATTGGCCATGGTTTTACTTATCAGTTATAAAGGGACGAATGAACATCAAATTTATATTGTATTTCTGGCCGTAGGACTCACCATGTGGGTAGATACTGCACGATTGATTCGTGGTCTTTTCCTTCAGTTCAAAGAGAGGCAATTCGTAGAAGCCACCAGATCCTTGGGTTTTTCAGATAGTCGTATTATATTTCGTCATATTCTGCCGAATACTTTACCTTCATTAATCGTGATGACCGCATCTAATTTTGCTTCAGCTATACTTATGGAGTCAGGATTGAGTTATCTGGGTCTGGGAGTTCAGCCCCCAGCACCTTCTTGGGGATCTATGTTGAGAGAATACTATAGCTACTTAGGCACCGATGTTTCTTATTTAGCCATTTTCCCTGGTTTAGCTATCACCCTAGCTGTTTTTTCTTTTTATTCACTGGGCAATGGTTTGCGAGATTCATGGGATATAAAAGGAGCGTAATTAGTTGTTGGTCTGGATAGCTTGGAGCTTAGGTATAAAATAATTGTTTTTTATAATTCTTCCATAAACTCCCAGGCGCTTTTATATGCATTATGCGCATGGCAGTAGTCTAGCCATTGGTTATAGAAATTGTCTTGCGACAGCGTAGCGCTATCTCCTATGACTATAAGCATTTTTCTAGCACGGGTGAGGGCCACATTTATGCGTCTATAGTCTTTCAGAAAACCAATATTCCCCTCGTCATTCGATCGTACTAGGCTTATGCAAATAATATCTCGTTCCTGACCTTGGAATGAATCTATGGTAGATATATCAATGTCATAGCTCAACTTGAGTTGAGAAAATTCTCTATCATAAGATTTCATATACTCCACCTGCTCTTTATAAGGCGCTATGACCCCTACGCTGATATGGTCATATTGATATTTCAATTCGAGCAATCTCTGACTGAGATAATCAAATAAAAGTTTGGTCTCTTCTGGATTGTAAAGACTTTCTGAATGTTCATTTCTCTTCTCATTAAATCCGCATCCTGCAGTGTCTATAAAAACTAGCGAAGGGTAGCGTTTATCTTGAATTTGAAAATAATGTTCTTCTGTATTCGCGGCTGCTTTCAGTTTATTTTCATAGAATACTAAATTGCTAAAGCCTATGATTTCTTCCTTCATGCGGTACTGCGTGTCTAGCAGAAATACTCTATTCTTTATCTGAAACCCTATATCCATGAGTGTAGTCGCTAGTCCTTGTCTTTCAGCTTCCTGACTTTTTATAGTGGGAGGCAGCTGAAAAGGGTCTCCTGCTAGGATTACTTTTTCAGCTTTAAGAATTGGAATCCATGTGGCAGGCTCGAGAGCTTGAGATACCTCATCTATTACGAGTGTTTTAAACTTGAGGTCTTTCAGGTAATGCTGTTGACACCCTACTAGTGTAGTGCAAATCACCTGGGACTCTTCTAATATTTTTTTTACCAGATAGTCTTCAATCCATCGGATATGTTTATGGATTTCTTTCGCCTCGTGCAGGAGGAGTCTGCGCTGCTCGCGCTCGTCTGGTCCGAATTGACGTTTGTATTTATTCGCCATTTTCCGATACTCGTCCGCTTTTTTTCTTAGCTTTTTGATTTCTACCATTTCTAGAGAAGCATCAATTTTAGCATCCAGAGTTTGGGAAAGTATATCTTCGTTCACCCTAGAAATATTACCGACGCGAAGTGTCTTTAATCCTATTCCAGCTAGCTTCTCTACTAGCAAGTCTGTGGCACTATTGCTAGGAGAACAGACTAGGATTTGGGATTCTTTTTTAGTTAATTGATAGATGCCTTCCACCAGCGTAGTTGTTTTTCCAGTACCTGGAGGGCCATGAATGATAAGAAAATCCTCAGTACCTAAAATGTTTTCTATAGCAAAGATTTGGCTAGGATTTAGGCTTGTATTCTTGGGGATAAAAGAGATGGACTGAATAGGTGTTGTAGTTTTCAATCCATAAAATTTATCTCGCAATGCGGCTATAGGATGGGGAGGACTCGCTTTTTCTACTTCAGCTAATGCACGGCACATTTCTTTATACGATTTTTCATCAAAATCTGCAGCTACTCCTATTTTGCCATCCTGATACCAGTCTGGAAAGTAGTCGTCTTCTAATATTATCTTCATCTGATAGCTGGAGATGAGGTAGATGCTTGCTCTGACAGAGTTCGAATGAATATTGCCATCTAGATTCTGAAAAAGACGAATTATAGAGCCACTCTTAAATTGATGAGGCACTAGTTTGTCCTCCGCTATTTCTATCGTAAGAAAGGGATATTCGCCTACAGTATAACCAGTTTCATTGATTCTGAGCGGATACCAAACCAGTCCTTTGGCTACAAGTTCCTTAACGGATAGTTTTTTCAGCGTATCCTCATAGATAGCTTTGTCGTGCTGAAACTCTGTTTGGATGGCTTGTACTAATTTCTCTAGTCGTTCTATTCGTGGAGCAGACATATACATCGTAAAAATAGGTTATCTGGAGAAATGATCTCGAGTAATTTACCTCAGGAAACTTTCGGCTGCGTAATTCCTCACTTTACTAATCGCAAAATCGGTCATTTTGGCACTTTGAAATCAGGGAAAATAGAGGGAACTAGATACAAACTATAACTATTCATTACTGGAAAATAAGTTCTTTCTATTTTTACAAAACTAAAATTTAAAATCATTCATGCGGATTGATAATCGTTTTTTGCTCATTATCCTCCTTATCTTTGTCTATCTCTACGGTTGGCAGTTTTTAGCATGGGAATTTGATTATCAAAAACTAATCGCTATATTTTTATTTGGATTATTAACCCAAGTGCTTTTTTGCCTGGCTTTCAAGATTCCAGTCAATGCACTTATAAGCACAGTCATTACCACTATGCTTATGGGTCTACTCATTCGCACTGAATTTATCTTCATCTGTGGAATGATCTCCTTTTTTGCGGTAGCTTCGAAATATATCTTCCAGTTTAGAGGTAAGCATTTATTCAACCCAGCAAATTTCGGTTTAGTATTTATGATGCTTTTTACTAATCAGGCTTTTATCACCAATCATCGTGCAGATCATATATTGATTGGGTTTTTTGTTTTAGGTAGCTTAGCTATTCTATATCGTACCAATCGTCGAAAGTTAGATGTCATTGTTGCTTTTATTTTTTTCAGCTTATTGGCTAGAGGTTTTGTTTCTAGTATTGGTATGGATTCTGCGCTGCTTTATGCGCAGGAGGTATGGTATCTTATTTATGTCTTTTTGCTTATCGCAGATCCTCTGTCAAATCCAAATAGCAGAATAGGTCGTATGTCTTGGGTATTTATTATCGTGCTGAGTACTCAGATTTTTGTCTATGGTTTAGGGGTTCAATATGGTCATTTTTATGCATTAGCTGTTGCAGGTCTATTTATGCCACTTATTGATTATGTATGTAAAAAAGAGGCAGTTTTCTCATGGGATTCTGTCTATAAAAGAGAACTCCATTCCAATGCAGTATTGCCTAGTTAATTTTTTCGGACAAAATTTATATCTTACTTAGGATGTATAGAATGTAACCAGCGCATCTATTGGACTTTTATCCACCTTATAAATATAAAGATCGTGGGATTTTAGTGCGTTAGACAATTCTTCCTGAAAAACGGCGGCTATTGATCCAACAAATCCTATCGGATATTGTTTAGCTTCGGGATAGCAAGCTATGTGATATTGCACAAAATCATTCAGCCCTCTATACAATAATTCCTGAATAAATCCATTCTGTCTATACTGACTAGCTATTGGTGCAAAACTAGCGAGATATCGATTCGGTAGTGGCTGCTTATACACGGCTTCAAAGATATCTTCCTTATCTAGTCGATAGGTTTCCCAGATATAATTTTGTATTTCAGGAGGCAGCGTCTTATAGATATAGTGTTTCAATAATTCTTTACCTAGATAGGCTCCAGAAGCCTCATCGCCCAGCACATAGCCTAGGGCGGGTATATTCTGGGTTATTTGCTTTCCATCATAGACGCAGCTATTAGATCCTGTACCTATTATGCAGGCTATCCCTTTTTCATAGCCAAATAGGGCTATACAGGCGGCCAGCATATCATGATCTACTATGATTTCTTTTGCTTCGGTGAAGTAACCTTGAAATATTGTTTTTAGAAAATTATTTCTGTCCGCATTAGAGCAGCCAGAGCCGTAAAAAATGATTTTCTCTATTTCCTTTTTATACTGAATTAATTTGGAGTCATTCAATTCCTCTAGAACAAAAGCCTCCGAAACAAAGAATGGATTAATACCTCTGGTTTCTGCAGCTATGCTCATTTCTTTATTCACTATTCTCCACTGCGTCTTAGAACTACCGCTTTCCGCTATGAGTAACATAGGTTATTTTTAAATCGAAAGATAGTGAAAATCTTAAAAAGAGAGTGTTGTTTTTATATCAAGTAGGTTAAATGATTGCTCTCGAGGTATAAAATATGACTACTGTATATTAAATCTCCCTTAGTTTTGTACTATGACTAAACAAATAATAAGAGAAATCATAGTTTGGATATTAAGTTTGCTGATAGCATGGGTCGTTTGGTATCCTATCCATCATGTGATTCCATTTCGTTTTTTACCTTTAGGAATCTTCTCGTTTGTTTTATTGATACAGCTTGCTCGGTGGTTTGTTTTTTACGATCAAGTTCTTATTTTTAAGCCTACCTATTTACGCCTTTTTATTCTCTGTGCCTTATTTTTGGCGGGCTTTGTCATATGGTCAGAAGGTCAGAAAATAGTTGCCCTAGTTGAGAATATGGAACTGAAAGATATCATGCCAGAAAATGCCACACCTGTATTCCTGAGCTTTGAGGAGATGTATGATCTATTTAGTTATCTTCGAAATTTACTCATCATTAGCAATTTTGGTACGCCAGGTGTAGCTGCGCTCTTGATGCTGAAAATCATGTATAGATCTCTAGGTATGGGGAAGAGGAAGTAATAAGTTAATGTACTAATCCTTAATTATACCTTTTATTTACATTAGATTCCGTGTCAAGCACTGAATGGCGTGGATTGAGGTCGATAGCAGTCGTAACCACAAACGTCATTTCCGCGAATTTGGAAACCTTATTTTCAAAGGCTAGTAATTTATATTAAACCTAATTCTAACATATTACATAAATTACACCGACCATGATTTTTCTTTATGTTCGGCATGTGCGGGATAGAATTAACTGGTTTTGTATAATTAATTATCCATGCGGTCTAGTAAATAAGTTATTTATTTTTTTCTATGAACAGTAAAATCTATTAATGCTAAAAACGCTTGTCTGTAGATAGTGTCTTCAAATTGATTTAAAAGTGCTTTAGCTTCGCTTGCATAGGTGAGCATAAGCTCCTCGGCATATTGTAGTCCACCATTTTTTTCTACAATGCTAATAATATTTTGAATTGATGAGGCGTTTTTGTTCCTAAATCGAATCAAGAACATAAGCTTGGTTTTAGCCATCCATGATAGCTTTTTAAATGTGTAAATAAGGGGAAGGGTCATTTTTTGTTCCTTGATATCGATCGCAAGGGGCTTGCCTATTTCATCTTTCCCTAGATCTAGCAGGTCATCTTTTATCTGAAATGCCATTCCTATTTTGTAGCCTATGTCTGCGAGCAGTTGATTTTTAGAAGCATCAGTAGATACGGAATGCGAACCAGCTAGACAAGCAGTTTTAATGAGAGAGGCTGTCTTTTTAGAGATTATCTCATAATAGACCTCTTCGGTAATATCGAGCTTCATCGCTTTTTCTATCTGTAAGAGTTCGCCTTCGCTCATTTCCTTCACGGCATTAGACATGATTTGCAACAGCTCATATTGATTATTCTCAAGTGAGATGAGGAGTCCTCGGGATAGCATGAAATCTCCTAGTAAGACTGCAGCTTTGTTTTTCCATTTGGTATTGATAGAGAGAAATCCCCTCCGAGTCTCTGCTTCATCTACCACATCGTCATGGACTAGAGTGGCGGTATGAAGGAGTTCTATCATAGTAGCGGCTACGATAGTGGCGTCGTTAGAAGGTGCTTGAAGTCTGGCAGATAAGAAAACGAGCATGGGTCGCAGTTGTTTCCCTTTCGTTTTGAGTAGGTAGTCAGTTATAAGATTGAGCAGTGGAATATCACTTTTGAGCTCGCGCTTCATTCGGGCATGCAGTGCTTGAAGATCTTCCTTTATCAGTTCATTGATTGCTTCGAAATTCATATCTTTTGGAGCCCTTTTTCGTAAATAAACACGGATAATATTCCCGCAATAATACCTAAAATACTACCAATAAAAACATCTTCTTTGAAATGACACATCAGGTAGATTCGAGAGATTCCTACTAAGATAGCGAGCATGAATAAAACAAGTTGCCATTTTCTATTTAGATTAAAAAAGAAGAGGACAAAGGTCATACAAAAAAAAGCAGTAAAGGTGTGCCCAGAAGGCATACTGTGTGCATATAGTGGTATAAAGTCGGGAATGGGTGTAATTTCTCCCTGTTTAAAATATGATAAAGGACGTGGATAGTCTAGTATCCTTTTTAATGAGAGCATTAATAAATCCAAAGGCACAAAGGCCAGCAGAGCGCTGAAGAAAGCACTGCGATTGGTGATTAGCAGATAGATAGAGATAGCCGCCAAGCTTATCCATTCTCCTAGATAAGTTGCTAGCTTGAAAAATTCGGTGAGATAGGTCTTTCGATTGTAACAGAAATAGAGCGATTCAAACCCTTTCTCTGTTGCTAGGATAAACCCTTGCATAACGATACAATATAGACCGACTAGTAGAAAAAAATACTTTCTATTTGGACTTAACATGCTTTCTAGAAAATTTTTCTACTACCCAGTTAGCAAATCCTTCGACATTCATCACCTGGCTATCATTCATTGCCTTGTAGGTAAGAAATATACCGAAAGGAAGAAATACAATCGTACTAAACCACATACCTAAAAAGGGGGTAGTCTTTTCCTGTTGAGCAAATTCGCCCGATATCTTGGTCAGCATATAATAAATGATAAATAGAATAACGGAGATAAACATGGGTAGCCCTATACCACCTTTTTTGATAATAGCTCCTAGAGGCGCTCCTACAAAGAAAAGTACCAAACAAGAGATTGCAAGGGTAAATTTCCGATGCCACTCTACTTGCAATAGTTGACGGTTGGAGCGAATGTACCCGTAGTCTGAATTGTGTGTGAATAAACTATTTTTTACTTGACGTATTTTATTACTAAGGATGACTTTGAAGCGCGCATTTTCATCTGCATTTAATCGGGCTAGACTGTCGTTAAGTGAAATGGCGTTTTGCGCACTCGTGGCTAATAAAAATACAGGATTCTGCCTAATAAACTGGGTATCAAAACCAAGTCTTTTCGATTTTAACTGTATTTTTAGAGAATCTATGGAATAATTTAGCTGTGAAATATTCATCGAAAATCGAGCTTCATCAGGGTTTTTATTAAAGTTTTCTGCGAGCTTGAATTGGGTCAGATCGAATCGTTTGTCATAGTTGGAAAATTTCCAAACATAGTGCGAGTATTTGATATCGTCAAATGAATTACTAGCAACTTCTTTGTACATAGCACCTGTATCCATTCTGAAAATTAACACCTTTCCATTATCACTTTGTATCATTCTGGCAGAGCGAGCCATCAGAATGCTTTGATTTCCATTTCCCTTGGTATGATCATATATCTTAAGGCCATATAGCGTACCTGTTTTTTCATCTTTACTATCTATTAGTATACTCATGCCCCCGATTCCATTATAAAACTGTTTAGGCTTGATAAGCAACGTGGGTTTCAGATTGCGTATATCTCCCAGCATAGTGAGAGCCACTGCTTTGGTTTTGGTGAAAATGTAATTAGAGTAATAAAAAGCAAACAAGGAGACAAACATTGAAAATATGATCGTACTCTTGAAAAATCGAAATAGAGAAATACCACTGGACTTGGCCGAGGTGAGTTCTGAATTCTCTCCAAGTTTACCCATGGTCATGATACTACTAAGCAGAATAGCCAGCGGCAGTGCACTGGGTATAAGGGTAGAGGAGGTGTACCAGATAAATCGCAATAAATTCTCCGTATCAATGCCCTTACCTATGAGGTCGTCGATATAGACCCATAAAAATTGCATGATGAGTACAAACCATGCTAACAAAAACGTGATAATAAAAGGGCCTACATATTGCTGTAATACATACCAATCCAGTTTTTTAAACGTGAAAAAATTGATTAGTTTATTCAATCAGAGTATCTATTATTAGATAGAAGGTAAATAGCTTTATCTACCTAGACCAGCATATTCACAGGATTCTCTATGTATTTTTTGACATCGGCAAGGAATGCAGAACCTACTGCACCATCTACTACTCTGTGGTCGCAGCTTAGGGTGAGTTTCATGACGGAGGTCGGAACTATTTGGCCATTTTTTACACCAGCTATTTCTTTCATAGCTCCTACTGCCAGAATACATGCATCTGGGGTATTAATGATCGCAGTAAATTCTTCTATACCCATCATTCCTAAATTAGAGATGGAGAAGGTATTGCCCTTCATATCATCGGGCATTATTTGTTTATTCTTTGCTTTTTCTGCATAAGACTTGCTACTAGCAGCTATCTGGCTTAGACTGAGTAAATCTGCACTTCGTATCACTGGTACTACAAGACCATCGGGCACTGCCACCGCCATACCTATATTGACATGGTGATTGATTCGGATTTTATCGCCAAGCCATGAAGCATTCACAAAAGGGTGTTTTTTAAGTGCAGTAGCACAGGCCTTGATTACGATATCATTGAATGAAATCTTGACAGGAGAGACACCATTCATCTGCTCTCGGGCTAGTATGGCATTATCCATATTGACCTCAATTGTCAAATAGAAATGCGGTGCCGAGTACATAGACTCAGCCAGTCGCTTGGCTATGACTTTGCGCATTTGAGAAAGCGGTAGGTCTTCGAATGACTCTTGTCCTATTGGTAGATTCTGCAGTACATTCGCTGAATGAGCAGCTCCAGTGTGTCCTTGGTAGGATTCTACATCTTTTTTCACTATTCTACCATCTTCGCCACTACCTACTAGGTTGGTTAGGCTAATTCCTTTTTCCTTGGCTATATTTTTTGCTAATGGGCTTGCTTTTACTCTCTGATCAGATACAACTTGACTTGCTATAGGAGCTCCTATAATAGGGGCGCTATCTTCTTGTTTTACTTCTAAATTGGCGTCTTCTTTCTCTCGGCTGATCGCTGGAGGTGTATCGCTAAGGAGACTCTGAAAATCTTCCCCTTTCTTACCTAATATAGCTAACAATCCATTGACAGGAACAGAATCTCCTGACTTAGCCGCTACATAGAGCACCTCACCAGATTGAAAACTTTCAAAATCCATCGTAGCTTTATCTGTCTCCACCTCAGCTACAACTGTGCCTGGTTTGATAATATCGCCCACTTTGATAAGTAAATTCGCTATGACACCCTCTTCCATGGTGTCGCTCATTCTTGGTAAATTTAATCGTTCAGCCATATATTTCGTTTATTTAAGATATAAGTTTGTTTAGTGTTTAGTTTGTTCAGTAGTTAATTTATTCAGTTAGTTCAGTAATTCTATTTTGTTCAGTGTTTAAATTATTCAGCATTTCACATTCCTGATTTTCAAATTCACTTATCATCAAATCGTCTCATCAGAATATCATCATATCAACCCATCATCAAATTATCTTTTTCCAGGAGTGAAATTCTGCATCTGCTTCATCATCTTTCTCATTTGATCGAATTGTTTAATGAATGCATTCACTTTTTCTATTGTATTTCCACTTCCTTTGGCTATTCGCATTTTCCGCTTCATATCTAGTATATCAGGGTTGCCACGTTCTTTTGGTGTCATAGATTGTATGATAGCCTCTATTTTCACGAATTGTTTTTCATCTATATCGATATCCTTCATGGTATTGCCTATACCAGGTATCATTTTCATGAGATCTTTCATATTGCCCATTTTTCTAATCTGGTGCAGCTGATCTAGAAAATCATTAAAGTCAAATTGACTCTTAGCTATTTTTTTGGATAATTCTCTCGCTTTTTTCTCGTCGTAAACCTCCTGAGCCTTCTCGACGAGCGATACGATATCACCCATTCCCAGAATTCTATTGGCCATTCTATCCGGATAGAATATATCGAGAGAATCTTCTTTTTCGCCTTGTGAAATGAATTTGATAGGCTTATCTACCACATAGCGAATGGAAAGTGCAGCTCCACCGCGGGTATCGCCATCCATCTTTGTCAGGACGACTCCGTCGAAATTAATTGTATCATTAAATGCTTTAGCGGTATTGACCGCATCTTGACCTGTCATAGAATCCACTACAAAGAGGGTTTCAGATGGATTGAGTTCTCCTTTAAGCTGGGCTATCTCTTTCATCATGACCTCATCTATGGCCAATCGGCCCGCAGTATCCACAATAACGATATTACAATTATTTGTTTTAGCGTATTGAATAGCTTTCTGTGCTATATCCAATGGGTTTTTGTTCTCTATTTCTACAAAGACCGGTACGTTGATTTTCTCACCCAATGCTTTCAATTGCTCCATAGCTGCAGGTCTATAAACGTCTGCGGCTACCATAAGAGGTCTCATTTTTTTCTTATTCTTGAGATGGTAAGCGAGTTTATGGGTAAATGTCGTCTTACCCGATCCCTGCAAACCAGCTACTAAAATGATAGGTAACGTTCCAGAAGTATTGATTTCTTGCTGACTACCTCCCATTAACTCGGTCAGGGAGTCATTCATGATTTTGACAAACATCTGACTAGGCGATACCGCCGTTAGGATTCCTTTTCCGATAGCATCATCCTTGACTTTGTCGGTAAATTCTTTGGCTACTTTATAGCTAACGTCAGCATCTACTAGGGCACGTCTTACCTCTTTGGCTGTGGCTGCCACATTTATATCGGTGATTTTCCCTTGACCTTTGAGGGTTTTGAGGGAAGCTTCTATACTTTCTTGTAACTTCTCAAACATGCTTTATATCTAGCGCTATAAGCTACAAATATACTAAAAAAAAATTATTCAAATAGGATTTCCTAGCACAAAAATACATACTAGGATTAAAAAAACGACCCTAATGCAATATTGGTTTTAGGTAAAATGACAAATGTGTAGAATGTAAGGCCCAGTGAGAGAATACAGAATAGAATAATCAGAAGAAAGAAAAGTTTCTCTTTGGTGGTGGTCATAATTTGTATAGGTATATTTTCCAAAAATCCTTTTCGGTGCCCACCGTTTTTAATAGGCTTAATCCTATGGCAGACTCATTTTTAATTTCACACGCGGAAAAAAGGTATTGGCCGCCTAGTTTTTTAAGCTGAGCCGTGTTGATCTCCAAGTTGTAAATTTTCTTTCTGTCATGTGCACTTTGACAATTTTGAACGTTTTCTACACCTAGTTCATCCGAGTAGAGGTAGCACCTATTTCCCCATGTATCAAACTTCTCACGAATGAGCGGATTTTTCTCCAGTTCTTTCTCCATTGTTTTTCTAAAGGCAATTTTATAGTTCAAATTATAGACTGAAAATAGACCATCGAGGGTTGCATAGTCATGGTATTGTGCTATAGTAGGGCTTAGCCCTAGAGATACGACTTTATTTTGAGAGTGATTGGGGATAAGTTTTTTTATCTCTTGAAACTGTTCTATGGCTAGGTATTCTCTATAACTTGGAAATGTATCTTCAAAGCCCCAGAGCTTTTTATAGTTATGTTGCGTTTCATCATTCGCTAGAAAGAGGATAAGAAATTGCGTACCTAAGATGAGTGGAATGGTTTTTCGTAGCAATCTGAATCTAGCTATGGTATCTAGCGATATCAATAGAATCAGGAACCAAAGAAATGGCAATAAAAAACCAAATCGATTGAAACGGAAAGATTTTATAAAAACGATACTTTGGCTAAAGTATTCAATATAATTATAGAAGGCCTGCCAAAGGACGATAAAAATTATGGCTATGAAAAGACGCTTGGACCATGGATTCTTTTTGATGCCATAATAGCTCAAAATAAAAACTCCAAAGATAAGCGTCGAAACGAATATGGAAACATGATAATGTGTGCTAAAGAAGAAGGAGAAAAATTCTGTGAGACTAGCTTTAATATTAGGGACATCCTGAAATTGATAATAGTCAACTCGATGGGATCGAAATCCATTCCTTAGAAACAGCATCCCATAGATAAATTGCAAATTAGCAAGGATGGTTCCAAGAATAAACGAAAGCCATGCCGCTATCCACTTTTTGATATGATCATGTTTTACTATAAATAGATAACCAAGATAGATGTTAAAAAGAACTATGATCTCTATGCCTGACCAAACAAAGGAGGAGCAGAATGGAAATATAAAGAAAATCAGTGCGGTGATGCCAAAATCTTGCTGATAATAGAGCCTTGCGAAACCATAAGCTAGCAGAGGCATACCCATGATAGAAATGCCAAAAGGGGTGAAGAACTGAATGGATGTCAATAAAAGACAAACAAAAACGATACCAGATTCATAGATATAATTAAGCGTCATGTAACGCTTGATAAATAAATAGAAGGAAATGAACCCTATCGTCTTAAAAATATAATGACCTATTATATACCCATAAAAAATGTCAAAGAAATGGCAGAGGTTCGCAATAAGTGAGAACCCAGAAGGAAGCACATTTCGCGGCAATCCATCCATGATGGTATTTAATCTCACCTCATTGGATAGGCTGTGCATATAACCAGAATTTTTCAATATATGTAGCCAGACGAGCTCACCTTCTAAGGTATCGTGAATACGAATATAGGAGTCATAGCCAAGAATGATGTAAGGCATAAAAAAACTAAAAGTCCAAATCCCAAAGCCAATATAAAATTCTTTAGAGAATCGTCTGTTTAGTTTTTGTAGGAGTGTGCTCAGTCTGTTCAATTTTAAAATCTACTAAGCAAATTTACAATAGAATCAAAAATTAATGCGAATTATAAAAAATTAGGCATTTATTCCTATCTTGCAGGGCATTAGAATGTAGGTGGTAGTTTGAAAAAAAGAGTAGTTATAATAGGTGGTGGTGCAGCAGGTGTTTTTAGTGCCATTCAGCTCAGAGAGCGCTTAGACTGTGATGTTACTATTTATGAAAGAACATCCGAATTGCTGAAAAAGGTCAAGATTAGTGGCGGTGGTAGATGCAATGTGACACACCATTATTTATCGCAAGCCCAATTTTCCAAAAATTATCCGCGAGGACAGAAAATTCTAAAGCAAAATTTTAATAAATTTTCGGCTGCGGACATGTGGTTATGGCTGGAGACGAGAGGTGTCAAACTGAAGACAGAGGCTGATGGTAGGGTTTTTCCTTTATCGAATGATTCTCAAACTATCATTGATTGCTTCCTCAGGGAATTGGATCGATTTAATATAAAGGTAGTCTTCGGTTCAGAATTGCAAAAAATAGCCAAAAGAGATCAGGAATTTATACTCACAATAAATCAAAAAGAGTGCATCGCGGACTATGCAATCATAGCTACTGGTGGCGCTCAAAAAGAAAGAGAACTAAGTATGTTTACTAGTATTGGTATTCAAACCATATCACCGGTTCCCTCCTTGTTTACATTTAAAATCAAAGAGCCTTCATTGACCGAACTCATGGGTCTGAGTCTTAAAAATGTAATGATAAAGATAATAGGTAAGGATTATAAGGAAATAGGAGACGTTCTTATAACACACTGGGGATTGAGTGGTCCGGCTATTTTAAAACTCTCTGCCTGGGCGGCCTTTGAGTTACACAAAGCGGCCTATAATTTTCAAATAGCGGTACAATGGATGGGCGAAATGACAGAGGAGCAAATTAGGCAAGAATTAGATATGATTATTAAGAACAATGGTCTGGCTAAGGTAGTCAACCGTAAAATAGAGAAATTTCCAAAGCGATTCTGGGACTATGTGCTTTATAAGGCGGAGATAGAATTAGAGAAAAAATGGATAGATTTATCTAAAAAGAATGTGAATAAATTAGTTCAAGTTTTATTTCATAGTGTATATGATATCCAGGGTAAGACTACGTTTAAAGAAGAATTCGTCACAGCAGGAGGCATAAATACGCAGGATATCGATAGCAATACAATGATGTCAAAGAAATTGTCTAATCTCTACTTCATAGGAGAAGTGACGAATATAGATGGAATCACGGGGGGCTTCAACTTTCAAAATACATGGACCAGCGCCACAGTCTGCGCGATGGATATAGCTGAGAAGGCTAAGAAATGCTTTTAGAATATTAAAAATGCACTAATCAATATTGGGTGCAAAAAAACAAAAGGCTGCCCCTATATCAGACAACCTCTTCTTTTATTAATTAGGACTAGTACTCATCTTCATTGAAGTAAAAGTCGTCCTGTGTAGGATAGTCTGGCCAGATATCCTCTACGCCTTCATATTGTTCGTCTCCAGCATCCTCTAGTTGCTGTAGATTCTCAGTAACGGCTACAGGTGCTCCGGAACGAATAGCATAATCTATGAGTTCGTCTCTAGTAGCGGGCCATGGGGCATCTTCCAAATAAGAAGCTAATTCAAGTGTCCAATACATAGTTTTTCCTTTTTTTGAGTTTGATAATTATTTTGATAAATAGTTTAAAGTGTTATATCCTTTTTCCATATAACTTCGTTTGCGTTATTTAATTGTGCCAGTTTTCTTGATAAAACGAAAAAATAATCGCTAAGTCTATTAAGAAATTGTAAAGCCACATTTACACTATCATGACACGGTTCTGTATCCATGAGAGCTACTAGACTTCTTTCGGCTCTGCGGCAGACAGTCCGGCAGACATGGGCTCTGGCAATAGTCTCACCGCCACTAGGCAGAATAAAATTTGTCATAGGCGACAATGTTTCGTCCATTTTGTCAATTTGTGCCTCTAGACTTTCTATATCAGATACTAATAGATTAGGAAGTTTTGCAACATATTTCTCATTTAATGTCGCTATAACTGATCCTATATTGAAAAGAATATGCTGTATTTTGGAGAGATATTCTTTTAGTTCACCATTTTCGAGCGCTTCTATTAGCATTCCTAAGAAGGCATTGAGCTCATCTATATTCCCATAGGTGTCCACTCTAACATAACTCTTCTTGACTCTATTCCCGCCGAATAGAGCAGTGCTGCCATCGTCACCTGTTTTGGTATATATCTTCATTTAATAAATCTGCCTATATAGCTTCAAAAGCCTGCGCTAGTCCAGTAAGAGCAAATGGTAACGGAATCCATACCCATTGTGGGAACATTACCAAGGAAGTTAAACAACCGATAACTCCAAGACCACACATAATCCATGCTTTATTTCTATTATTATTACTCATAATCGCTTATTTATTAGGTGAACTAATTTTGAATTTTCGGCAAATGTAATTTTTTTTTCAAAAAAAAAGCAAGTTCATTTAGAACTTGCTCAATATGTTTAATATAAGTTAATAATTTTAGTTTTAGGCAGCTTTCAGTATTTTTTTCATCAACTTAGACTTGATGTTAGCAGCCTTATTCTTATGAATAATATTTCGCTTTGCTAATTTATCAATTAAAGAAATTACATTGGCTAGCTTTTCTTTCTGCTCACCATTGTCTTCTAAATTTAGTATAGTCTTAATAGCATTACGCGTAGTTTTCGCATGATATCTATTGTATAATCTTCTCTTCACAGCTTTTCTAGCTGCTTTCTTTGCATTTTTTGTGTTTGCCATATCTCTGAATCTTCAAATTTTGGAAGTGCAAATATATAAATTTATTTTTAAAATAATATTTTTTCTTTCTATCAGAAAAATAATTAATAGAAACACTGCCAGAGTTAGTTCTATCATGAATTTGCTTAAAATGTTGAAAACTAATTTCTTAGATATATAAATACGGACTTTGTACTGGTCGCTAAAACCGAAAAAATAAACGATAGTAGAGCAAAAAATTATCATACATAACAGAAGAATGTCGTCTTTTCTCACGTCAAAACTTAAATTAAAGCAGAGCTTCTCGCCATTTTCTTTTCTAACAGGAGTAAAAACGTCTTAATACAAAAAACTGCTAGTATCGCACTTATTGGGATTAAATACTAAGGGTGTTTGCAAATGACTCACTTCTTATTTTTCAGTTTCTACTTAACCTTCAAAGAATCTAAATTTAGCATCTTTACCTAGAGCGGCCATACTAGTTTCAATTTCATTCGTTACCTCCTCGGCAATATCATCTATGATTTTATTAACTGTGTCATTTTCAGTCATTATACTGATCTGAAATGACTTTTTACCATTGGTGGTAGCTGTATCTAAGGTAATGGCCGCTTTATTTCCTATTTGTATTTTAGCTGTTGGTACTGATAGAATTAGATTATTTTTCATGTGGTTTTTTTTCAAATCATTTGAATATAGGATAAGAAACATTCTAATCGGTTACAGAAAAAATCTATTATTAGAATAATTTTATATCCTTCATTTGCATTTTTTTATATCTTTGCGAATACAATTATATAAATTCTATCCCAAGATGATTAAAACTATACTTGATGGTAATTTGTTCAGGAAGTCGATTTCTAGTCTGATTTTATGTCTTATTATTTCTAGTGCTGAGTCAGCCATAAACGTTATCACGCCACTTCCCGTCAATGTGACAAAATGCGAGGGAGATTCCCTCCTATTAAATATTTCTTTGACTAGTGATAATATAGTAGATTTTGTATGGAAGCGAAATGGAAGCGTCGTAGGTATGAACAGTTCTAGCTTTGTATTGCCAATAGCTAGCATAGCTGATACTGGAACCTATACATGCGAAATAAAAGAGCAAGTAACTGGAGCTACCAACATTCAGTCATGCCATGTGACGATAAATTTAAAGCCCAACATTATAACACATCCTTCAGGAAGTTTATCTCCCTTATGTGAAGGACGTAACCTAAACTTGAGTGCAAATGTTCAGAATGCTACTATGGTATGGAGAAGAAATAATATAGTGCTATCAACCGGGTCTATGACATACAATAAACTCGGAGTAACAATCGCAGATACGGGAGCCTATACTGTTCTAGCAAAGGCCCTTGTAGGTTGTAAAGATACGATTACTAATGCGTTTAATTTTGATGTAAAAAGAAGAGCTTTTATCATAGATACTCCGAAAGGAGCAAAATTGAGAGATGCGTCTCTTATGTCACATGTGATGCGCATTAAAGTAGGGGGAGATGGACCATTTGCCTATCAGTGGTATAAAGATGGTATACCAATTTCAGGTGCAAACACTGATAGTTTTAAGATTTATTCGTTTACTTCTGCATTGGATTCAGGTGCATACAGAGTCATAGTCAATACTACTCTTCCGTGTCTTGATACACTGAGAAGTAGACTGTTATTAGTTGAGCCTACGTTGTGCCCTATCCTACTAAAGCAAACGGATACTTTGCTAAATGCCTGTATGGGCGGACCTGCATTGATGGAGGTAAGTGCATTAGGTGTTTATAAATATCAGTGGTACAAAGTGAGTAATACTGGAATTCAAGATTCACTTGAAGGCGCTATATATAATAGGTTTATCATAGCTAATGCAGATTCAACGACAGCAGGATTCTATAATTTAATAATCACCAAGGATCCAAGTGTCCAAGGCGATTGTCAAGAAAAAGATCTATTTAAAAGAATCAAGGTGGTTTTAAATCCTCGTCAGGAGGTTACCATGCAGCCATTACCTAATGAAAATTGTAGTGCTCCATCGCATACTATGATGGTACGCGGTAAACATGCTACAGGTTATCAGTGGTACAAGAATGGAGTCATAATACCAGGAGCTACTGATAGCAACTATACAATTAGCCCTCTAACTAATTCTCCAGACGAATATAGAGCTCATGTACGAAATATTTATTGTACCGATGAGCCTTCTAAAACTGTATTGGTGAGACAGATTAACCCTTCTAACGCAGTAAGATTGGCCATTAGTGATAAACTAGGGCTCATGCAACAGTGCACGGACAATTTGGGTTGGACATATTATGCACACGAAGGTAATAAACAAGAACTTTTATTTGCTATAAAAAAGAATGGAAATAACATAGTATTCTCTCCAGATATCAGATTTACAAATGGATTTATAAAAGAGTTGGAGCCTGTAGCACCAGAAAAAAAGGTTGTCCTCATGGGATTGAGAATGTTTACCATTAATACACTGGATACAGTAAAAATGCCTTATTCGGTTAGATTTTTCTACAATGAGGGTCCTTCTGAAAAAGGCTTATTCCTTAGTACTATTCAATCACGTAAAAATGTTTTAGAACGTACCAATGAGTTCTCTACTGATTTACCTCTTGATCAGTTGTCTTTTGTCGTCTCTACACAAGAATCAATGACGAGCCCTTTAATTCTTTCCCAAACTAAAGCACCTATTAGCTTTCCTTATCAGGTAGTTAATGACAAGGAAATGGGTACACTTAACAGCGTAGCTTATGTTCAAATAAATAATTTGGTATCTTCCAAAGGTGGAGGTACATTCTACTTCCATTACAATCGCAAGGCTGGTAGCGGCATATCAGATGTAAAAAATGCTAATTTTGAGCTATTTCCTGTGCCTTCTGATGGTCGAATGACCTTAAAAATAAAGGAGGCTAGTAAGTCAGATATTCAAATTAAGGTTATTGATTTGCTAGGAAAAGAAGTAAAACAAATTACAATCAATAAATTTGAAACTACGAAAGATATTGACTGTTCTGAGTTGCCAATCGGAAATTATATACTCCATTTGGATAATGGATCAGAGCAAGTCAACAAGAAAATGACTATTGCAAGATAGTTGTTTTAATACTAATTTATGTTTAAGTGGAGGGATAGGTTCAAGTCTATCCCTTTCTTTATATTATATCCGCTATTTTTTCTGCTGCTATCGGGCTAAGGGAGATTCCCATTCCATTGCAAATCATTGCATAATATACATTTTTACTTATTTGAGTTGTGACGGGTAGCTTAGTTTCTGAGAATGACATTATACCGGACCACCTCATTTCTATTTTGGGACTATATCCTGGGCTAATGATTTGATGTAATTTAGAATTTAAATCCAACTGAATTTTTTCATTTAAATCTGGTGAAATTGTTGTTTCACCTGCTATGTCTAACTGTCTACCACCTCCTAATAAAATTCTATTTCCAACATTTCTGAAATAATAAAAGCCTTCATCAAAATGAAAGCAGCCTTTAAATTTTAAGTGTTCCAATGGCTCTGTTATTAGTACTTGACCTCTAGCTGGCACTACTTTGTTCATTTGACTTGGAGCTAAAGCATTGGTGCAAAATATTAGTTTAGTTGTCGATAATTCTCGCTGATGATTAATGGAAAAGTTTACTTTTTCGCCAGATTGATAGTTAGTTATTTCTGAGTTTGAGAAAAAACTAACCCCTTTGTTTTGGAGTAGTTTATGAAGAGCTAATACTAACTTTCCACTATGTAATTGCCCTTCTATAGGGTTAAATATCAATTGCTTTACTTCATCGCTAAATCCAAATCTTCTTAGATTATCCACTGCAATAGAAAAAACATTCTTCTGAAAAATAGGAAAAAGGAAGCGATTGGTTTCATTTAGTTGCGAGTCTATGTCTTTCGTTTCAAATATCAATTCATAGCCTCCATAGGTCTCGTAGTCTATCTTTGACCCAAGTTTATTTTTAATTTTCTGAATACCACGCCAGCGTTTTTCTATAATTTCAAGCGTTTTTTCATCTCCCCATTTTCTGCGATCACTCGCTATCTCTGTCATACTGCCAAAGCACGCAAACCCCGCATTTCTCGTGGTGGCGCCTTGTCCATACATAGACTTTTCAAAAATAGCTATTCTGGCTTTGGGATATTTAATGGAAAGTTCAAAAGCAGTAAATAGTCCAAGAATACCGCCTCCTACTACAGCAAAATCAAAATCAATTAATTGATCTTTTTCCCAAAAACTAAGCATCGAAATTACTTTTTATAGCTTTCAAAGAAAGCATTCCATCGCAGCTTTAGTACCCCAAGAATAGCTTCTTGAATGATATTAGAAGACATTTTAGATACACCTTCTTCTCTATCCTTGAACCAAATTGGTATTTCAACAATCTTAAATCCCATTAAATAAGCAGCAAATTTCATCTGAATCTGAAATGCATAGCCTTTGAAGACAATTTTATCCATATTGAGATTTTCTAGAAATTCCTTTTTGTAGCATACAAAACCTGCAGTGGTATCCTGAACTGGTATACCTGTAATCAGTCTGGCATATATCGACGCTCCTCTGGATAACAATATTCTACGCTTAGGCCAGTTATGCACTCCTCCACCAGCTATATATCTAGATCCTACAGCCACGTCGGCGCCGTCTATCAATGCCTTTCGTAGCCTTGGTAAGTCCTCTGGGTTATGTGAAAAATCACAATCCAACTCGCAGATGTACTGATAGGAGTGATTCAATGCCCATTTAAAGCCTTTGATATAGGCAGTCCCTAAGCCTAATTTACCTTCTCTTTGTATTAAATGTAAATTTTCTGTATACTTTTTTTGAAGATTCTTTACTAAATCGGCAGTGCCATCTGGCGAATTATCATCGATAATTAATAGGTCAAAACCCTGCTCTAGTGAAAAAACTTTTTCAATCATAGAGACTATATTATCCTGCTCATTGTATGTAGGAATTATGACCAGAGTATCATTCATAGTACAAATGTAAATGAAAATTGCAATCTAGGTCCTGAAATTAACTTAAGGAAATTCCTAACTCATTGCATACTTGTTTTAGCTTAGCCTTTGTATGCAATCCAAAATCAGCATTGTACATCCATTTGAAATAACCTTTATCCTTTTCGAAAATATCTTGAAATCGCATATCTTTATATTTGCCGAAGCACAAGTAATATTGATTATCTTTTTTCAATATTCGCTTAGCATTATCCAGGTGACCTGAAGAATTCATAGAGTAGGTCTTAGAAATATAAGCAACATCATTTATGATATCAGGATACCGAAGCAACTGAGCTTTGAATATCTCGTATGTAGCCTCTGTATCAGCTTCTGCTGTATGGGCATTGTTTAATTCTTTCTCACAGTAAAACTGATAAGCAGCAGATAAGTCTCTCTTCTCCTTCGTATGAAAGATTGTTTGAATGTCGATGTTATTTTTGTTCTCTATATTCAGGTCTATTCCGCATCTTAGCATCTCTTCTGTGAGCATAGGGATATCGAATCTATTCGAATTATAGCCTGCTAGGTCCGCTTCTCTGATAAATTCAGCAATTTCTTCAGCTATTTGAGAAAATTTGGGGGCATCTTTGACACGATCATCTGTAATACCATGGATAGCAGATACCTCTTTAGGGATAGGTATTGTAGGGTTTACTAGATAATAAAGTGTTTTCCTGCTTTGATCTGGGAATATTTTTAAAATAGAAATTTCTACTATTCTCTCTTTTGTGATATCGAGGCCTGTGGTCTCTAAATCAAAGAAAGCGAGAGGACGCGTTAGATTTATCATACTTGTATTAGGTTTGGAAATTAATTAGATAAGTATTTATCAGAGATGACAGCTCTGTGGTGCATTTCATGAGCAATGATAGAAAAGCCCATGGCAGCAACTTCTGTATCGAACCCATTAGCATTGGCTATTTTTTTTAAGTCTTCATCAGAAAAAGAAGTAAATAAATCTAGTGTCATCTTCATCTGTAATTCAAGTGATTTGATAAGTCTGTCTTTTAAAAGCCTAGATTCATCTATAGTTTCTGCATAGGCATCTGGATCCCAACCCATAAGGGGTTTTTGTTCTCCTCGCACAGCAGATAAGGCTCTATAGCAGAAAATAAGTTCAGCATCTAGAATATGCCTCACCAATTTTTTAATACTCCATTTGCCTTCAGCATAGCTGTATGTCCATTGAGAGTCTGGAATTTCTCGATAAAATTCAATAAACTTGATTCTATCACTTAGAAGCTGTAAAAGTGGAAAATTAGATGGAAGTTTTTTGTAAGCTTCCTCATAATATGGGGGATAAAATTCTAATTCAGAAACAAGCATTATTTTCTATAAGTATATTCTGCATTATTATGGTGAACTAACACTTCTGTTATATTGGATTCCTCCACTCTGCCCATTATTTGAGCATCTATACCAAATGATTTTGATATAGCTATGATTTCGTTTGCTATCAATTCATTTTCTATATAGATTTCTAATCGAGTGCCCATATTGAATACTTGAAACATCTCCTTCCAATCGGTTTGACTTTCCTTCTGAATAAAATCAAATAAAAACGGAATCGGTAGATAATGATCCTTGACGATTTTCACTTTATCTACAAAGTGTAAAACCTTAGAGGCTCCTCCACCTGTGCAGTGCACTATCGAATCTAGTTTTTCTCTTCCAATTTCATTAAAAATTCTCTTTAAAATGGGTGTGTAACTCATCGTTGGAGATAAAATTAATTTTCCCAAAGTTATATCTTGATATACTTTGTCTGTCAACTTATGATTGCCTGTATATTGGACAGAAGTATCAACCAATGATTCTATCGACTCAGGATATGATATATAGTGGGAAGACAATAAATCATGTCGAGCGGATGTCAATCCATTACTTCCCATGCCGCTATTGTATCCGTTTTCGTAGACGCAATTTCCATAACTAGCTAATCCTACTATGATTTGCCCAGCTTTAATATTACCAGTCTGAATAATGTCCGATTTCTTCATACGAGCTACCATACTGGCATCTACTGATATTGTTCTTACCACGTCTCCTACATCGGCAGTTTCTCCTCCTGTATAGATGATTTCAAGTCCATAGGAATTTAGTTTTTCTATATACTCCTGAGTTCCATCTATTATTTCTTTTATGATTTCTCCTGGAATTCGGTGCTTATTTCGATTGATAATAGAGGTGAATAGAAATTTATCAATAGCACCTACGCAAGCCATGTCATCAAGATTCATGACCAAGGCATCTTGGCCTATTCCCCTGAATACAGATGAATCGCCTGTTTCTTTCCAGTAAAGGTAGGCTATGATCGATTTGGTACCACTGCCATCGCTGCTCATTAGGTTAACCCAGTCAGCATCGCCGCCGAGGGCATCAGGAAAAACTTTGCAAAATATGTTAGTATAGAGTCCTTGGCTTATATTGGATATTGCCTTGTGGACATCTTCTTTTTTGGCTGAAACGCCACGCTTCAGGTATTTATCGCTCATATTGTATTATATTCCTTTTTGATACCAGTTTTTCATAAATTCAATCTCATCTTTTGAATAACTTTTATTCGATTCAATCAGAGTGATTAATTCTTTGAATCCAGTTAGCGTATGATAAGCACATGCAGCAGTATCAAATGCATCTGCAGCTTTTTGAAAATCGTAAGTGAATATAGCTAAGAGACCTAATACATTCACACCATACTCTCGCAAAGATTCTACTGCTTTGAGACTACTGCCTCCTGTAGAAATGAGGTCTTCTATCACTACTACATTGCTATTTTTATCTAGATGCCCCTCTACTGTATTTTCTCTGCCATGCCCTTTGGGCTTATCACGCACATACACGAATGGCAACTCCAATCTATCTGCCACTAGCATACCATGCGCTATTCCCCCTGTTGCTACGCCAGCTATGGCTTCTGCCTGCGGATAGTTCTCCTTGATCTGAGCTACAAATCCTTCACAGATAGCATTGCGCACGGCAGGATACGAAAGCGTCATTCGGTTGTCACAGTAGATAGGCGATTCGGCTCCACTAGCCCAAATAAATGGCTTGGATGGAGAAAGTTTGATGGCTTTTATATCTAGAAGTTTTTGAGCGATGGACATGGAAGGTGAGAGGTTAAAAGTTTTTATTGTTAGTGATTATGTTCTTGAATTTTCATTAATTAATAAGAAATTATTATTTCATTTATATACTCTAAAATCTCTTCCTTGCCTTTTCTCTCCTCGCTAGAGGTGAGAAATCGTTTAGGCAATTCTTCCCAATTTTCTGAAAGCGTTTTTTCAAACAATTCAATATTGATTCTGCATAGCTTGAGCTCACGGGTATCAGCTTTGGTATATACTATTGCAAAGGGTATTCCTCGTTCACCTAACCAATCAATCATTTCTAAATCGCTTTTCATAGGTTTAATACGGCTATCTATAAGTAAAAATATATTCACTAAAGTCTCTCTCGATTCAAAATATTGATACATCGTTTTCTCCCAACTGGTTCTTAGTGACTTGCTCCGCTTGGCATAGCCATATCCAGGTAAATCTACCAGATGCCATAGTTTATTGAGAAGAAAATAGTTGAGCGATTGCGTTTTTCCAGGAGTGGAGGAGACCTTAGCTAAATCTTTTTTCCCTGTGATATAGTTTATTAAAGAGGATTTTCCCACATTGGACCTTCCAATAAAGCAAAACTCAGGAATATCCGTCATTGGAAGCTCCCCCAAGGTGTTAAAAGAGCCAATAAACTGCCTAGATGTGATATTCATGCCTCAAAATTAATCATTTCTATTTAATGATTATGAATGAGTAATTAACAATTACTTTTGCAGATTATGAACTTAAAGGTTGAAAAGGTATTGCCTTATAATCAGAATGAGCAAAAAAGCGAACAAATAGAGACTATGTTTGATAATATAGCTCATCGATATGATTTCTTGAATCACCTATTGAGTGCAGGGATAGACATTACATGGCGAAAGCGTGCTATTAGAGAGCTAGCCATGATTGGTCCAAAAAGCATATTGGATATGGCATCTGGCACAGGAGACTTCGCTTTTGAGGCATTGGCTTTAAATCCTACCAAGATTATTGCGGTGGATTTATCGCAAAATATGCTTAATGTAGGTATAGTGAAATCAAAGACAAAAGATAAAGAAAGTGTCATAAATTGGGTTAAGGGGGATAGTGAAAATTTAGCTTACATGGAAAATCATTTCGATGCTATCACTGTTGGGTTCGGAGTGCGAAATTTTCAAAATTTGGATAAGGGTCTGAGTGAATTAGTGAGAGTGCTGAAACCAGGAGGGATGATTGCTATTTTGGAGCCTTCATTTCCAACTAATCCTATCTTTAAGCTATTGTTTTCTATTCATTTTCAGTACATTACTCCGCTAGTAGGTAAATTGTTTTCAAAAGACGCCTCGGCATATAGCTACCTACCGGATTCTGTTTCAGCCTTTCCTGAGGGTGCAAATTTTTGTAAATTGCTAGAAAAAGCAGGCTTTACAGATACTAAACACCTTCCACTCACGTTTGGTATGTGTGCGCTATACATCGCAAGAAAATAATGAAATGGTTTTTTTGTTTTTCACTTTTCACTTTTCATTTTTCACTTTTAAGTGGGCAGTTGAATTTTTATGAAAAAGGTAATAAGGCGCTATACTGGGGTATTTCTTTAGGTTTTAATAGTTCTAACTTCAGTATTGATAGACAATCTCATTCTGCATTAAATGATAGTATCTTGAGTGTCGAAGATAAATCCTCGCCAGGCTTTAATCTTGGGCTTATTGGGAATTGGCAGTTTAATCGATATTTCGATCTTCGATTCATTCCGAATATGACCTTTGCTGAAAAAAATATACAGTATAATACGAGAGACGGTATTGTAGATAATCGGATCAAAACGACGTATATCACTCTTCCAGTTTGCGTGCGTTTTAAGTCTGAGCCTGTTAATGACTTGCGCGTGTTTGTCATAGCTGGTCTTAAATATGACTACAATATAGACCCTCAAAATAGAACGGTTAATGAGCCAAATAGAATTAGCCTTAAAAAAAATGGTCTATCGGCGGAGTATGGTATAGGTATTCAGTATTTCTTTCCTTATTTTATTTTCTCTCCAGAATTGAAATATTCGCATAGCCTTATCAATATGCTCGACGGCAATCAAAGTGATTTAAATAACTCTGCCATTCGCGGTTTATATCCTCGCACCTTGGTCTTTACTTTAAATTTTGAAGGATAGGTTATGCCTCTAGTTTTAGAGTTTTGTGATGCAGATGTTTCGCTTATTGTCTATCAAATGAAAGAGGAAGATAGCTTCTATTTAAATGGAATAGATTTTACTTCATTTGATCATAAGGAATATAACAATATAGTTAACCCTCAGAAAAGAAGACAGTGGCTAGCTTCTCGATATTGGGTTAAAAAGTTGTCCAAGCAACACAATCAATTGTATCTAGAAAAGTCAGATTTAGGAAAGCCTTATTTTACAAATTCACATTTGAAATTTTCCATATCCCACTCCAAGGATTATGTAGCTGTGATCTGTTCTGAAACCAAGGAGGTAGCTATTGATATAGAGGTCATTCAAGCTAAAATCCTAAAATTAAAAACTAAATTTCTTCATCCATTCGACTATGAGCAGGGATCAGATCTAGAGGAAATTACAAAAATATGGAGTGCAAAAGAAACTATCTATAAGTATTATCACAGTAAGGCTCTATATTCTTTTAAAGAGCAAATAGGTATTTTGAGTTCGACTGCAATTTCTTTACCATATTCGATCTCCAATTTTCCTAATCAAAACAACCATGAGGTTTTCTATAAGAAAATAGAAGATTTGATTTTAACCTGGATTGTCGAAAACTAATTTCATAAGATTTAATATAATCCTATACGACATTCATTTATTCGTCATTCTTTTAGCTCCCCTTCGCTTTTAGCTATAACACAGGTAGCCAAGCTATTTCCTATCACATTGGTAGAAGTGCGTGCCATATCCATGAGTTCATCCACCCCGAATATCAGATAAATAGGGGCGATGGGTAGATTGAGGTCAGAGGCAGTCGCTATTAAGATAACAAGGGAAGCTCTAGGCACCGCTGCTACACCTTTGCTGGTGAGCATGAGGATAAATAGCATGGAGAGTTGTTGTCCAAGCGTCAGTTCTATTCCCGATGCTTGCGCTACAAATACAGTGGCAAGAGAGAGATAAAGTGTTGTACCATCTAGGTTGAAACTATAACCCATCGGTAAGACGAAGGAAACAATTTTTCTACTGCAGCCGAAATCTTCCAATGCTTTGAAAAGTTTAGGCAGAGCCGCATCTGAACTCGTCGTAGCAAAAGCTATCGATACAGGTTCTTTGATATGATGCCATAGTTTTTTCAAGTTAATTTTGAAATAAAGTCCGATAGGCACTAAGGCAAAAAGAATCAAAGCTGCCAAGGCCCCATAAAGTGTTCCCACGAGTTTGAGTAGCGGCAGCAAAACGGATACGCCCATGTGACCCACGGCATAGGCCATAGCAGCTCCGACCGCTAATGGTGCGAAATACATAATAATATTGGTTACTTTAAACATAGTTTCAGCCAGCCCATCGGCGAAGGTTATCATAGTATTTTTTGCTCCAGTAGGTGCTAGAGAAACTCCTAGCCCAAATAATATACTAAAAATGACTATTTGAAGAACCTTACCTTCGGTTATCGCTTTTGTAATATTTTCAGGAAATACATCCAAAATATATTCTTCGAATGATTTTGGTTTTATCTGTTTGGTTTCTTCTACTTTTTCTATTGCCTTTGCTTCGGCTTGCATATGTATTCCTTTTCCTGCTTGGGTTAGGTTGATGGCTCCGAGTCCGATAAACAAAGCCAAAGTCGTCACGACTTCAAAATAAATAATAGATTTTAAGCCTAATTTTCCAATGTCTTTTAATTTGGAATGATGCGCTATACCTAAAACAATAGTTGCAAATATTAAAGGAGCTACGATCGTTTTAATTAGTCGAAGAAATATTTTAGAAATGAGTTGGAGTTTCTGCGAAAACTCAGGAAAAGCTATTCCTATTATGATTCCTAAGACCATAGAAATAAATATCCAATGGGTTAGGCTTATTTTTTTGAGAAAATTCATTTTTCTAATTTTTGTAAATATAAAAAAAGGAAGTCACTTGGACTTCCCTTTTTAGAAAAAAACATGTGTTTGAAAATTCAAAGTGCTTTAATGGCTGCTTTGATGGCTGCTTCTGTTGATTCTGCGGGATTAGCAGAAGTTGTATAGTCTGCTGTTAAAGTAATATTAGGTTTGACTTCTAGATAGTGTTTGTTGTCTTTTTTGGAAACTATAACTATTGTGACGTTTAATCCTATTGGCGCAGTTGCATGATTGATGAAAAATGTTTGATTAGTCTTGTCAAATCCTTCCAATTTGATTACCGAATTAATTGATTTGAAATAGACATATATCTGTGTATTGATATGGTCAAATCCTTGAGGTGTTTTTACTTTGATTTCAGTTCTTGGTGAAGTTGAGTCATAATATCTATCACAGTTGAAGTATCCGAATGATTCAAATCCAAAGCTATAATTATAATCTAGGTAAATTGTATCTAAGTCCTGTCTTACTGTATCCTTGACAATTTCCCAGTTGATTATGGTATCTCCTTGAATAGTATCACTGGCCTTTATATTTCCTCTAAAGAGATTCATTTCCGTTGAGTTCTGAGAAGTAGGAATCTTTGCCAATGGTTTTGCATCTTGATTAATAAGTAGCTGAGCATTATTAAAAGTTGCATTAATAAAGAATTGGCCTCCAGAGATTAGAATTTTGCCATTTGATGTCGTTGTCTTGCCTGCTAATAGCATTTCTGGTCCAGTGAGCATTTCTTGAAGAACTACCGTTACAGATCCCGAAGTTAAAATGGTCCCATCTTTCTTTTTGAAAGAATTAGGGTAGAAAGTTATATTCGTTCCTTTTTCTCCCACAATTGTTTTCAATTGACCCGCAGGAATAGAAAAACTTTGCATAGGTGGGCCTATGTTTTTAAATAAATCAGTCAAGGTGGATTGTTTCTTTGAAGAGCTGATTGCTTGCACATCTTCCTTATAGCAACCTAAAATAGCGAAAAGTGATAAAATGATGACGACGTTTAATTTGATTTGCTTTTTCATACTTTGGAGTTTTAAGTGTTCGAAAATTTAACGCAAAGATGCGGCCGAATAGTATTTGTTTTTTGTAAGAAAAAAAGAACTTTGTTAGATTAATAGAGATTTATCTTTAATTTCATTAACTTAAATAGGACTATGAAGTCATTTTTATGGATATTAGCATAAAATTCATTCAATGAAATTAACTATTTCTCTCCTTCTTCTATGCAGTGGCTTGGTATCTCAAACCTTCCAATCTCCCACCAACCCCTATTTCTGGAAAAATAAACTAGGCTCTAAGAGTGAATATTGGCAGCAGGATGTGGATTATACAATCAATGCTAAATTAGACGAGAAAGAAGAGATTATCTCTGGAAAAGTAGAAATAATTTATACGAATAATTCGCCGCATGCGCTCAATGAATTATTTTTCAATCTATATCAAAATGCATTTATAAAAGAATCCTATCTCTCTGATCTGCAAGAAGCGAATGGCAATAAAGTACGATTTGGCAAATGGGAAGAGGCTGGAAAAGGAAATGAGATACTTTCATTAAAAGTAGATGGAGAAATCGTCAAGACAGAAATCGATGGTTCCATTATGAAAGCTTGGCTCAAAAAACCAATGCAACCCAATACAAATATAAAGATTGAAATCGGTTTTAAAACCTACTACAGTAAAGGAGGTGATACACGACGTAGGATGAAGTCCTATATCTACCAAGGATTAAAGCATTTCAATGGAGCTCATTGGTATCCGCGCTTAGCAGTTTATGATAGAAAATTTGGATGGTGTACCGATCAGCATTTAAATAGAGAATTTTATGGAGATTTCGGGAATTATAGAGTACATCTTGATTTTCCAGCGAACTACGTGGTAGAAGCTACTGGACTTCTACAAAATAGATCAGAGGTGCTCCCAGATACGTTAAGAAAGAAGCTAGATATCTCCAATTATTGGAATCATCCTTGGGATACCATAGTTACCTATAATATTCCTATGAAAAAGGGAGAGCGAAAGGTTTGGAAATATTTTGCCGAGAATGTGCATGATTTTGCTTGGGTGGCAGGCCCACATTATCGTTTAGATGAAAAAAATTACAAAGGATTTAGCACTGTTGCCCTTGTTTTAGAACCTCACTGTAGTGGATGGAAAAATGCCTGCGATTTTTCAGCTAAAGTTATCAATGTGTATAGCAAAGATTTCGGTCAATTCGCTTATCCTAAAATGGTGGTAGCAGATTGTCAGGATGGAATGGAATATCCTATGCTCACTATGGACGGTGGTTCAGATCCTGGATATCGAGGATTATTGGCTCATGAAATAGGGCATAATTGGTTCTATGGGATGGTGAATAATAATGAAACCTATAGAGCATTATTGGATGAGGGATTTACGCAGTTTTTGACTGTATGGGCATTAGAAGCAATTGATGGAAAAAATATGTTCACTTCTGGAAAGCAGCCTAAGTATTTCATGCCAGCCGCTACCCGCAATGCCCGCTGCTATGACAGCTATATGCTCGATGCGATGAACCGTGATAAAACTGAAATCAATGTGCATAGTGATGGCTTCAACGGCGCATTGGGACAAGGCGGCGGTTATCGAAGTGTATATAATAAAACGGCAACTATGCTTTACAATTTGCAGTATGTTTTAGGGGATAGTCTCTTTCAGCGAGCTATGAAGCATTATTTCAACCAATGGTCATTCAGACATCCATATGTAGAAGATTTTAGAAATTCAATCATAGAATACACTAAGGTAGATTTGAATTGGTTTTTTGACCAATGGATAGAAACTTCTAAGGTGATAGATTATAAGATTTTCCCTTTAAAAAAAGCTGATAGTGGACAATATCTGCTAAAGCTAAAGCGAAAAGCGGAAATGCAGTCACCATTAGACATTACTGTAGTAGGCGAGAGTGGTAAGCGGTATAATTTTTATGTGCCCAATACATGGTTTGAAAAAGAGACAGAAGCCACCAAACTGCCGCGCTGGATAGGCTGGGACAATAAATTGAAGACGATATATACCACAAAAATTAATCTACCAGAGCCGCCTAAGTATGCGAGAATAGACACGAGTGGGAGATTAGCGGATATCAATGAATTGAACAATACAACTGCGTGTGCATGGAATTTATTTTTTGATAGAAAAAATTCTCCACCTCGCGATAGACAGAATTATACAGTGTTATGGCGACCTGATTTTTGGTATAATAATTTTGATGGAATAAAAGCAGGAGCTCATTTTGAAGGCAGTTTGAATCGGAACTTTCATAATACAGAGCTCGATGTATGGATCAACACAAGGATAGGAAAGTGGAGTGTCCGCGATGCGGTTAATATCAATAGTCGTAATGCAGTGAATGATTTAGTATCTTTTCGATTTAGCTATCAATCTCCTACCCATAAGTTTATCAAAAACAGTGATGTGCGCTTGGAGGCAAGGCATATCGATGGGATTGCTTTAACTTCTCTTCGATGGAGAAAATCGTTTGAAAATTCTAATTATCTAACAATAGGAGGTAAGTCTATGCTGCGATATAGAGGAGATCAAGACTATTATAATTACATGACTTCCATTCAGTGGAATCAGGCTTTGATGGCTAATACAAGTCTATGGCTAGAGTGGTTAAATAACAAAAGTTTAGATCAAAATGTGGAACAAACCACAAGAGTTAAACTTCGTTCTTCTATCTTGTCCGTTGCGAATTATAGTTATCTCGAAGCTGAGCATAAGGAAACTATTAAACTGGATAAATTACTTTTTAAATGGAGATTTTTTGGAAGACTAGGAGCACACCAGACTACATTTATTCCTACGGAGGTACTCTTAAATGCTGGAGGTGCTAGCGGTGAAGAAATGCTTGAGAATAAGTTTATGCGGAGTGTTTCACCATTCCCAGATGTATTTACTAAAGGCAGTTTGTCGTCTTTATCGCAGGAGTTCTCTCATTTGCATTATGGCGGAGGTATTAATTTAAGAGGCTATTCATTTCGAAATATATTAGGAACAGGCTTAAATCAATATCAAATCTTTAATCAAAATTCTGGCTTTTCATTGAATACTCAATTGAACTTTGAAAATATTTCTCCTATTAAGTTCCGCCAATTAGCTCGTACAATCGGGATAAATTTTTATGTATTCGGCGATGTTGGCAGTCTCTCTAATTTTGATATGCCTAGTTTTTCCATAAATAAAGCACCAATATTAGCTGATGCAGGTTTCGGAACGGCATTAACATGGAAAAAAGGAATCAAGTATCTAGGATTAGGGCCAATGACTTTCCGATTCGATATGCCATTCTATCTTTCACATCCTGCATTTGGTGAGCTGGAACAATTTCAGTTTAGATGGCTAGTGGGAGTGGAACAGGCGTTTTAATCTAGTTTTTGTCTCTTGTTTTCAATAAACTATCTGCTAAATAGGCATATTGTTCTATAGAATTATAAAGCTGTGCTGAAATTCTAAAATACTGCTTTGGTGCTTGTGGAAAAAAGAAACAAGGCACTTCTATCTTATACTGATCATAGAGAATATTCTTCACTTCTGTATAGTAATTAAAATTAGTCGATGGGATTTTATCATCCCAGAGGGGTATAGTGACTATATTTCCTAGCATAGATTTTGGTACGGGCAAATCTACTTCTAGTTTTTCAGCTAATAAAGTAGCACCTTCCAATGCGAGTGATTTGTTTCGTTTTTTTATTTCGTCCCAACCGCCGCTTACCAATGATGGTAGATATTCTAGAGCATCCTTTATACATAAATATGCACTATAATCTTTGGTACCTTCCCAGATAAATTGATTGGACCAATGTGCTTCATGATCTGTATCCCAGTCGTTGTAAAAACTATAAAAGACAGGCTTGAATTCTTTCTGGTTTTTTGGATGCACATATACAAATGCAGACCCTTTGGGCGAGCATATCCATTTATGGCAATTGGCGACAAAATAATCTGCACCCAATTCATCTAAAACAAAATCGACCATGCCTGGAGCATGAGCGGCGTCTACTATCACTCGTATACCTTTGCTTTGCAATAATTCTATGATTTTTTTGATAGGGAATATAATGCCTGTAGCCGAAGAAATATAATCTATCATCGCTATGGATGTGCGAGGACCAATGCCATCCTGTATCACTTCTAATATTTGACTTTCATCATGAAGTGGAAAGGGGATATTTACTTTGATGATTTCATTTCCTTTGCGCTCCCCAATCTTATGAAATGCATGCAGACAGGCTCCATACCCATGATTAGTAGTGAGCCATTGCTTTTTAGTTTCATTTATATTATGCAAAATATGATTTATGCCGATGGTGGTGTTTGGCACCATATAGATATTGTGTTCACTCGTTCCTATGAATTCAGCCAGAGCTTTTTTATTGGCATAATACAATGGATACCATTGGCGAACAGAGAAATCTACAGGCTCACTTTCCAGTAAATCTATATACTCTTTTTGTTTTTCGGTTATAAATTTAGGATTGGCGCCAAATGAACCATGGTTGAGAAATACGATATCTTTTCGTAAATTCCAATACTGAGAAAAAGAAGAAGGCTTAGGGAGAGATGACATGGAGAAATGGTGTTTTATTTTTTTGCAATGTCTATAATAGCCATGGTCATTATATCCCAGCTATATTTTAGTTTCTCCCTCTTGAGATTTTTTTTGAAGGATTCTTCTAGCTTTCTGTCAAAATACTCATTTATTTTATTGGCAATAGAGAATTCATTAGGCTCTGCTATCAGACCTACTTCACCATCCGGCACCATAGCAGTGAGTCCTCCTACATTAGTCACCACCATAGGTATCTCAAAATGATATGCCAGTGGAGTCACTCCACTCTGTGTTGCTGATTTATAGGGTTGAACTACAAGATCACTCGCACAGAAATAATATTTCACTTCACTATCTGTTATAAAATTCGTTTTGAGTATGACTCGATCCGTAAGCTTTAGCTCATCTATTAGCTTTAGATATGGTTGAGCATCTTCATAAAACTCACCTGCTACAATTATTTTCAAACTTGGGTTTTGAATCATTTTCATGCCATGAAGAAGAAGATCTAGGCCTTTATATTTTCTAATAAATCCGAAGAACAAAAGGTAGGAATCATCTTTATTTAAATTCAAATGTTCTTTCGCTTCATTCTTACTCATGGTGTCTCCAAAATTATCATAGAGAGGATGGGGAATAGATTTTTTCTTTTTATTTTTCGTTGAAAATAAATCTAAATCCGCCAATACCTTTTCACTCATGGTGATGAAACCATCTATTGGTTGGATAAAATAGCTTGTAAACAAACTATCTCCAATTCTTTTTTCATGAGGTATTATGTTGTCAGCTATACATACAATTTTCGTATGCTTGTTTAATTTTACTAATCTCAAAATAGTGCCGAGGCAAGGCCCCATAAACGGCAGCCAATATCGAACTATTATAATATCGGGTTTTAAATTTTTAAGGTCCCAGCCTATTTTGAGCCAATTTAATGGGTTGATAGAATTTATGGCTACTTTAATGTCGAGATTGCTTGGTGCGGGTTCATCTGAGAATTGTGACTTTCCAGGAAATAGAAAGCTAGGATACTGCAAACTAAAAGTATAAATAGAGGCTTGATGTCCTTTTGATAGAAAGGCATTACAGAGCCTTTCGTTATATGTAGCCAATCCACCTCTCAATGGATGCGCTGGGCCTAAAATAACTATTTTACTCAACCTTGTATTGTGATGCTTTAATTCAAGGTCCAAAGTATTCAAAAAAAATTATCTTTGACTGCTAAAAATTATCTTAATGAAAAAAATAGTAATATTTTGGGGAGTAGTCTTATCTACTTATATGTCTGCACAGATTAGTCCTGAGGTGATTAAAACCAAAATCGATGAATTGAATAAACAAAAATCAGCTATCGAATCCCAAATAGCAGATTTAAATAAACAACTTCCAGCTCCAATAGTTAAGCATTGGACATATAAGGGAAATGCTACGGTCAATATTGGCCAAAACCTACTAGGGTCTAACTGGACGGCATCTTATGGCGGAAATAGCACCTTAAATATAGGTGGACAGTCTCATTTGGAGGCTAATTATCAAAACAAGAGACATTCATGGTCTAATAGCTTTGACGGAACCTTAGGTTTCTTTAAAAATATCAATGTGGATAGCGGTGTTAACGATAATATTAATAAAAATGCTGATATTTTACAGTTGTCATCTAAATACTTGTATGATCTTCAAAAAGCGAATCTTAAAGTAGGTGTTGGAGCTAATTTTCTATCTCAATTTATCAAAACCTATGACCTAGCTAAATCAGATAAATTGTTGTCTGACTTTCTAGCTCCTGGTATATTAGATGTATCGCCAGGTATTGAGTGGACCCCACAACCATATTTAAAAGTATTTCTTTCACCAGCTTCGGGTAGGTTTACATTTGTGAGCAACGATTCTATTATTACTAAAGCAGAAGCCAATCGGTTTGGAAATGATGTAGATCAAAGAATTCGTTCTGAATTAGGTGCTCGATTGGATATCGTATTTGAAAAAGAATTGATCAAAAATTTAAATATCAGAAGTAGAGCCCAGTTATTTAACAACTATACCAGGCCTCAGCTTCAGCTAGATGCTATCAATAGTAGTCGTGGTAATATCGATATCAATTGGCAGACAGATTTATTCTACAAACTGACCAAAAATATTGCACTTAATTTCGGTTTTCAAGTACTTAAAGATGATGATGTGCGCGTAGTGAATAATAAAACTACTGGCGAGAAAACATCTCCATGGAATTGGCGCAATACCATCGGAATTAGTTTTATAACAGGTTTTTAGTTTTTACAAGATTTTTTTTGTGTCATATCTACTATTTTAGTGCTCGAGTTTTATGCTCGGGCATTTTTTTATGAATTATTTCAAGTGTTTTCTTTTGTTTGTCTTTTCTATAAACTTTGCGTACGGTCAGTCATGGAGTATAAAAGGTCAGGTAGTTAATACTCAAACATCCAATTACCTAATAGGATGCTCAGTCTATAATGTGACCAAACAGATGGGCACGGTCACGAATGAAGAAGGACGATTTAAAATCACAGTAGAAAGAGGAGACCTCATTCAATTTACATATCTAGGCATGGGAGTACAGCAACAATATATCCTAGATGACAAAGAACTTTTGATAGAAATGAGTTACCAAGCTAGAAGGATGAAGCCTGTGACGATAAAAGCGGAAGTGGCAGCTAAGAAATCTGTACTCTATAATCCAAAGTATGACAGCAGGGCGGCTGTATTTCTAGAGCCAGTTCGCCGAAGTGCGAAAGATTATAAAAAAATGTCAGGAATAGGCACTAGTAGTGATCCAAACAACCCAGGAGTAGTAATGTCCCCCATATCTTTTTTCTATTACTCCAATAAAAAAGTACAGAGAAGGCTCAACGCCTTGGTAGATATCAATAAGCTGGATGCCAGTAATCAAAAATATACCTTAGATTTTATATCATTAGTTACTAAGGTTGAAGATATCGATGAACTTAAAGATATTAAGGCCCATTGCTATTTCCCGCATGACGAGGTTTTAAACTCTACCTTCTACGAATTAGGTCTTAAATTAAAAGATTGCTATATTGATTATTTAGAAGTAAAAAAGTCTATACCTGCTGTAGATTCTATACCAAAAGCTGAATAGTTAGATATTTTACTAGGTACCAATCATCATAAAACCTCTTCCTCCACCTCATCTATTTCGTAGATCAGATTGTCTAAAATAAAGCGTTGTCTTTCTTTATCATTTCCACCCATATAGTATTTGAGCAATTCTTGTATTTTGATTTTATCATCTAGTATGATAGGAAGTAGGCGCATGTCTTTTCCTATGAATAAGGCGAACTCATCAGGCGATATTTCGCCTAATCCTTTAAATCGAGTGATTTCAGGCTTAGCTCCGAGTTTTTTCATTGCATCTTTTTTCTCCTGCTGTGAATAGCAATAAATAGTTTCCTTTTTATTACGCACTCTAAAAATAGGTGTTTCCAATACCTTCACATGCCCGTTGATGACAAGTTCTGGAAAGAATTGTAAAAAGAATGTGAGAAGTAATAAACGAATATGCATACCATCATGGTCTGCATCGGTAGCTATAATTACATTATTGTAGCGCAGATTTTCTATTCCTTCTTCTATATCCAGTGCATGCTGCAGTAGATTGAGTTCCTCGTTTTCATAGACAATTTTTTTCTTCATACCAAAGCAGTTCTGGGGCTTTCCTTTGAGTGAAAAGACCGCCTGTGTTTCGGCATTTCTAGATTTGGTCATGGAGCCCGATGCGGAATCCCCTTCTGTAATGAAAATTGTTGTCTCTTTATTTTGAGCATATTTTTCATCCGTATAATGGTAGCGGCTATCTCGAAGCTTTTTGTTATGGATATTGGCTTTTTTAGCGCGCTCTTTGGCTATTTTTCGTACCCCTTCCATGTCTTTTCGTTCGCGCTCGCTATTTTGTATTTTCTTTAGCAGTGCCTCTGCTACCAGCGGATTTTTATGAAGATAATTGTCTAAATTTTGCTTCATAAAGTCAGCTACAAATGCCTTCATAGAGCGTCCATCTCCTTCTAGAGACACCGTTCCTAATTTGGTTTTAGTCTGTGACTCAAACATTGGCTCTTGAATACGAACGCAGATCGCCCCTACAATGGACATCCTTATATCTGATGCGTCAAAGTCTTTTTTATAAAAATCGCGAATCGTTTTGACGATAGCCTCCTTAAATGCACCTAGGTGCGTGCCGCCTTGGGTGGTAAACTGTCCGTTGACAAAGGTATAATACTCTTCACCGTATTTAGACGAATGGGTAAAGGCCATTTCTATTTCATCGTTTTTCAGATGGATAATAGGATACTGCTGTGACTCTATGTCTATTTTTTTATTGATTAAATCCTTCAACCCTTCTTTGGAGCTATACTCTTGTCCATTAAGAATAATTTTTAGACCTGAATTGAGGTAGGCATAGTTCCACAGTTGCTCCTGCACATAATCAGGGATAAATCTATAATTGTGAAAAATGGCGTTATCTGGTCTAAACCATATTGTAGTGCCATTGCCATCTTTAGAGGATTGAATTTTAGTCTCGTGTTTAATTTTCCCACATGCAAATTCAGCTATTTTTTCCTTGCCTTCTCGCACAGATTTTACTTTGAAATAGGAAGAAAGGGCATTGACTGCCTTCGATCCTACACCATTCATCCCTACTGATTTTTTGAAGGCTTTGGAATCAAATTTACCGGAGGTATTCATTTTTGAAATGGAGTCTACAACCTTTTCGAGGGGTATGCCTCGTCCAAAGTCTTGTATCATCACTTCGGCACTGTCGAGTTCTATCACAACTTTCTTGCCATGTCCCATGATGTATTCGTCTACAGCATTGTCCATGATCTCTTTGAGAAGAATATAGATGCCATCATCTTGTGAAGTGCCATCGCCTGTTTTACCTATATACATGCCGGGTCTCAGCCGCATATGCTCTAGCCAGTCGAGAGTCTTTATGTCGTCTTTTGAATATTCTAATTCTAAATCGCTGCTCATTTTTATTTCTAAATTACTTCAAGCAAATTTGAAGGAAAAAAAATGAATAGTCCTTCCCAAGTATTAACATACTATTTTATACAATAAGGTGAAATAAGGCATATTGGACAAAATGAGTTGCTAAATTGCTGATTTATCTTGTATTTTTGTTCAGATTATGATAATTCGTTTCGTACTAATTACCTTTTTAGTTTGGAAAATTGGAGAAATTCAATCCCAGAATAACTGCGAAAATCACATACAGGTGTGTGGGAATCAATCTATTAGCTTAAACGTGTCAGGAGGGGGTAGTCAAGAAATTAGCAATAGTAGTTGGTGTTTTTTTCAAGAGAATAATTCCTTATGGCTCAGATTTACCATACTTACAGGGGGTACATTAGGTTTTAATTTAATTCCATCTAGTACGAGTATTGTAGAAGATTATGATTTCATGGTCTTTGGTCCAAATGTGACCTGCACTGCTAAAGGGTCACCTATACGTTGCAGTTCCACCAATCCCCAAGCATCTGGGTCTGCAAATAATCACACAGGAATGAGAGCTTCTAGTACAGATGTATCAGAGGGACCGGGAAATTTAGGAGATAATTGGGTGAATTGGTTAAACGTTTCAGCTGGAGAAAGCTATTTTTTACTAATAGATAGACCCTTGGGCAATTCGGCCTTTACTCTAAACTGGACAGGATCAGCAGTTTTGAAAAAAACAAATGCTGGTCCAGATATAAGTCTATGCATAGGAAAAACAGCGACTATGGCTGCCACAGAGACAGGTAACTGGGTGCAGCATTCAACCAATCCGGCTTCGGCCACATTTTCATCCCTAACCAACCCTAATGCGACTGTTTCGGGATTGAACACAGTAGGTATTTATCGATTTACTTGGAGTTCGCTGGGTTGTGCGGATACTATGCAGATTATGGTGAATAATACATCTAATTCCAGTGAGAATAAATCTATCTGTCAGGGACAGAGTTATCGGGGACATTCTTCAACGGGTGTTTATTCGGATACTTTGAAAAATAAGGCAGGTTGCGATAGTATCATTACCTTGACTTTGACTGTGAAAAATCATCGCTCGTCTACTATAAATAAATCAATCTGTCAAGGAGAAAACTTTTTAGGATATACTACCAGCGGTACTTATGTCGATAAATTAGTAAGTGCGAATGGATGCGATAGTTTGAGAACTTTAAACTTATTAGTGAATCCTGCACATGCTCCTACAATAAATAAGAGTATTTGTGATGGCGAGAGTTTTATGGGAAAATCTTCAACAGGTACCTACACTTTTAATTATAAGAATAGCTATGGCTGTGATAGTATCATTACATTAAATCTTAAAGTAAATAATTATTCCAATGTCATCATCAATACGGCTATTTGTCAAGGGCAATCGTATAACGGTAAGACTGCAGCTGGAACTTATAAGGATAGCTTCAAGAGTATAGAGGGTTGTGATAGTATTCGTACTTTAAATTTAACCGTAAATCAGCATAGTCTAAGTACTATTTATGATACTATATGTCAAGGTCAAACTTCAGGTGGACATAGCACGACAGGCACTTTCTTAGATATACTAAGGAATTCAAAAAACTGCGATAGCACTCGTACCCTGCATCTCGTGGTGAAGCCTAATTCATTTTTTACGGTTAATAAAAAAATCTGTGAGGGGCAATCATTTCTCGGCAGATCGGTTTCGGGAAGTTATTCTGATAAATTTCTAAGTGCCAATGGTTGTGATAGCGCACGAACGCTTCTTCTATGGGTTTCAAAAAAGCAAACCATCTCTATATCTAAGAAAATCTGTGAGGGGGAAAGCTTTATGGGCAGAAATCAGACGGGTTTTTACATTGATACCCTCAGAAATGATATTGGTTGCGATAGCATCATTACCCTTTTGAATCTTAATGTGATATCTAAAGATTCTTTCCTCCAGAAAACAATCTGTGAAGGGGAGAACTTTCTAGGCTATGATTCTACAGGAATTTATTTCGATAATATTGTAGACGAAAATGGTTGTCCTCGATTGAGAAGACTCGACTTAACAGAAAATCCTATTACCTTTGGTAGTGAGATTAAAATTATCTGCTTCGGGGATTCTTATAAAGGAAAAGCTAGGACGGGGAAATACTCGATAAAGTACAAGAATGTCAAAGGTTGTGATAGCTTCTTTAGTTTGGATTTGACGGTAAAGCCAGATTTTTTAGCTAAAACACTTCGCGATACAAATACCTGCACTGGAAATCCGATAGTCCTCAATGTCAAGGGCGGTTATAAGGCTTATGCATGGAGTGATGGAGTGATGGATTCTATTCGCAGTGTTTTGAACTCTGGAAAATACACAGTTACAGTCACTAACATTGATGATTGCTTATCAACCGATGATGCCAAAGTGTTTTTTTATCCTGTCCCTGAAGTTGAGATAGGTGAAGACACTATTATTTACGATGGAGAAGTGCTGAGATTTGAACCTAAAATTTCAGGAAGAATTAATTATAATGGACTTCGCTGGACTCCAAATGATTTGTTTAAATGCGACTCCTGTCTTAAGCAATGGTTAGAAACTTCAGTGAATACCTTTGTCAAACTTGCATATAGGGATGAATATACTTGCTATAATCAAGATTCCATCAATATAAAAGTATTGCCTGTGCAGAATGTAGGTTTTCCTACAGCATTTTCGCCCAATGGCGATGGGCTAAATGATTATTTCGAATTGAATGGAGGCCCAGTTCGCACTCTGAATTTATCTATCTATAATCGATGGGGAGAAAAAGTTTATGATTATGCAGGTAAGACACCAATGTGGGATGGAAAATTTAAGGGAGAACAAGCTCCCACAGGAGTTTACACCTACTTCGTCCGCTTTAATTTATACAAAGGCGGCATTCAAGAAAAAATGGGAACCCTTACTATTATCCGTTAGATTTCTAATGTCATTTTGACTTTATTTAATCTTTCACAACTAGCCATTTCGTCTTCTAATTGTCTTAAAGTCATAGATTTATTTTCACTTTGTTAAAACTAATGACAGCTTGTCTATTCTTTTGTTAAAGTATTAGATTTGAATATTTAATATTAAAAGAGTTGAGTTCTAACTATATGATGCTGTATATTAACATTTGTCATTATTTAAAATTCAAAATTTAAAATTAATAAAATGGACATAAAGAAATTAACTATCAAATCTCAAGAGCTCGTTCAAAAAGCACAGAACAAAGCTATAGAACACTCACACCAGGCCATAGAAACTCAGCATATCGCTGCTGCTATTATAGAAGATGAGGAGAATCTAGTGCCGCAAATCATAAAGAAGTTAGGAATTCAGACGAGTCCTATTTTGAATAAACTAGAAGAATCATTTTCTAAAATACCTAAAGTTTCTGGCACAGAGACAGGACAATATCTCAGTCGCACAGCGCAGACCGCTATGGTTAAAGCAGAATCATTAATAAAGGAATTCGGCGATAGCTATGTGAGTCCAGAATTAATTTTTCTATCCCTGTTAATGCAGAATGATGATACGGCAAAGCTGTTAAAAGAATATGGGCTCAAGGAGTCTGAGGTGCGCAAAGCGATGAAAGAACTTCGCGGTAGTCAGAAAGTAGACTCAAATACGACGGAAATGACTTATGATGCCTTAGGGAAGTATGCTATCAATCTAAACGAACAAGCGGAGAAGGGCAAATTAGATCCCGTGATTGGTCGCGATGAAGAAATAAGAAGAGTACTGCACATTTTATCTCGCAAGACAAAAAATAATCCTATGCTGATAGGAGAACCAGGTGTTGGTAAGACGGCCATAGCTGAAGGTATAGCTAAACGAATCGTTAATGGCGATGTGCCTGAAAATTTACTAGATTTAAAAGTATTCGCATTGGATATGGGATTACTAATAGCTGGGGCTAAATACAAAGGTGAGTTTGAAGAGCGTCTGAAAGCCGTCATCAAAGAAGTGGTTGATAGCGAAGGCAAAATTGTATTATTTATTGATGAAATACATACGCTCATAGGTGCTGGAAAATCTGATGGTGCTATGGATGCTGCAAATATTCTAAAACCATCGCTAGCTCGAGGAGAGTTGCGAGCGATCGGGGCGACTACTCTTGACGAGTATCAAAAATATTTTGAAAAAGATAAGGCGATGGAAAGAAGATTTCAGAAAGTTTTGATCGATGAGCCCGATGAAGAAGCTGCCATTTCTATTCTTAGAGGTCTAAAAGAGCGCTATGAAAGATATCACAATGTAGAAATAAAAGATGAGGCCATCATTTCTGCTGTCACTCTTTCCCAGAGATATATAACGGATAGATTTCTTCCAGATAAAGCTATTGACCTGATAGATGAAGCTGCGGCTAAAATGCGGCTAGAAATAAATTCTGTTCCAGAAGCTCTGGATGAATTGAATAGAAAAATAATGCAACTAGAAATAGAGCGTGAGGCTATTCGAAGAGAGAAAGATGAAGTGAAACTAAAAAATATTGAAGAGCAATTGTCGAAGTGGAGCATCGAGCGCAATGAGTTCAAAGCAAAATGGGACAAGGAGAAATCAATAGTAGATAAAGTACAAGATGCGAGATCGAATTTAGAATCCTTAAAACTGGAGGCAGAACAGGCGGAGAGAGCTGGAAACTATGCACGAGTAGCAGAGATTCGCTATGGGATGATGGCTTCGACACAGGCAGAAATTGAGGCTTGTGAAAAAGAGCTTAAATCCATTGAAGGAGGAGAAAAATTGATGAAAGAATTTGTGACTTCAGAAGATATCGCCGAGATAGTGAGCAAATGGACGGGTGTACCAGTGCAGTCTATGTTACAATCGGAGAAAACGAAACTACTTCACCTCGATGCAGAGTTGAGAAAACGAGTGGTAGGTCAGGAAGAGGCCATAGAAGCTGTCTCCAATGCTATATTGCGGAGTCGTGCAGGTCTTCAGAATCCAAATAGACCCATCGGTTCATTTCTATTTTTAGGTAGCACTGGAGTAGGTAAGACGGAGTTGGCGAAGGCATTAGCAGAATATCTTTTCAATGATGAAAATGCATATATCCGTATCGATATGAGTGAATATTCAGAGAAGCATAGCGTGAGTCGATTGGTGGGAGCCCCTCCGGGCTATGTTGGCTATGAAGAAAGTGGACAGCTAACCGAGGCGGTTAGACGCAGACCCTATTCTGTAGTTCTTTTAGATGAGATCGAAAAGGCGCATCCTGATACCTTCAATATCTTGCTTCAAATGCTAGATGACGGTAGATTGACGGATAATAAAGGTAGATTAATCAATTTCAAGAACACGATCATTATCATGACATCCAATATGGGTTCGGATATAATTCTCAATGGATTTGACGATGTAGAAGATGAAAATGTAGCGAATGTAGCTCCTGTAGTCAAGCAAAAACTCGTGGCACACCTCAAGACTATAATAAAACCAGAGTTTATCAACCGTATAGATGATATCGTCCTCTTCCTTCCATTGAGAAAATCGGTGATCAAAGCAATTGTATCTATTCAGCTAAAGCAAATAGAAGAGCTTCTAGTACATCAAGACTTGAAATTGGAAATATTGCCTGACGCTATCGAATACTTAACCGAGCATGGCTATGACCCAGAACTGGGAGCGAGACCGCTAAAAAGACTTATTCAGCGAGATATAGTCAATCTAATCTCCAAGAAAATAATAGCAGGTGAGTTTACGAAAGGCATGACTATTTATATCGATGCGGTCGATGATATTTTAGTTGCCTACACCAAATAGGAACATTTGGACGTATAGATATCTAAAAAAAAATAGCCTGTGGTTTTAAATCACAGGCTATTTTTTTATCTACTTAAATTATTATTACTCTATTTTGAAGTTCACTGGAACGTCAAAATAAACTGGCACTGGTTGCCCACCTTGTTTACCTGGTTTCCATTTCGGCATATTTCGAACGACTCTTGAAGCTTCTTCATCGCATCCGCCTTTGATTCCTTTCGTTACATTCACTTTGCTAATGCTACCATCTGAGTTAACTACAAAGTTAACCATAACTACACCTTCTATTTCATTTTCCAGTGCAAATGCAGGGTATTTTATATTTCGCTGAAGATAAGCCATAAGAGCATCATCTCCACCAGGAAATTCCGGCATTTGCTCAGCAAAAACTAACGGTTCATCTGATCTCGGTGCTTCTACTCCAACTCCAGCATCTGTACCAGCATCTAAATCATCTAAATCTTGACCTACTACCGTAGTTGTAGATATTTCGGCTTTAGATTCTTTAATTTCATCTACTGTTTTTATTTCCTCATCGGGTGGAGCTACTTCTACGATTTTTGGTGGTACAAACTGTATGGTCGCTTTCACTGGCGGTGGTGGCGGTGGTGGTGGTGGTGGTGGTGCTGTTTCATCCAATGGGGGAGGAGCTTTTAGTTCCGTCACTTTGCGTATCGGCGTTTCTGAATTGAAAATTACCTTATCCTTAAGCTTATCATAAACTACATATGCTGCTACAATGCCAAGTACAAGGAATAGAAATATAACCAAAGACTTTTTAAGGTGCTGTGGGTAGCTTTTTCTTAGGTCATAGGCACCATAGGATTTATTTTTTCCTCTGAAGAGAAGGTCATCCAATGAACCTTTCATGGCGATTACTTGATCTAAATTCATGTCTAATTTCTTAATTATTTTTGAACCACTTTTTTCATTGAATTATCTACTAAGGTCTTCTCTGGTTCCGAAATAGGAAGGATAGCATAAAACTTAATATCAGCTATGTGCATTTCATCCAGCACGTCAACCATATTCCCATAAACAGAAGAATCTACCGCTTTGATAAGAACCATTGTTTTGTTATTCTTCTTAGAATCAATTCCAAGTCCATTTGGCAAAGCAGCTACCGCTTTCTTCTTATCTAAAATGACTTTTCGTATTCCACTTTCTTTATCAAATGTAGTTGATTTAATTCCATTAGGGTCAGCCGCAGCTTTCTCTGGAGATCCGAAGTAGTATAATACCACATTTTTCGGCGCAAGTAAAACTGTCATAACTACATCATCATCTACTGGTGGTGGATCTACTGGAATATTTTCCGTATCAGGCAGTGCTATTTCCATAGCTTTTGGTTTGGATAGGGAAGTAGTAAGCATGAAGAAAGTAATGAGTAGAAATGCTAAGTCTACCATGGGTGTTAAGTCTACACGGGGCGAGGGTTTTTTACTTCTTCCTTTTTTGCCTCCCCCGCCCTGGGGATTTTCTGCTATTTCAGCCATATCTTATCTCTTTTGTTTCAGTTATTACCTACTTAAATATTATAATTTTTAATCTCTAGAACCTTGTGATGTCAACAGGCTAAATCGGCTGACACCTTGCTTTTCTAAAGTCTTCATTACCTGTTTGATAATAGCATAAGGCGCTTTTTTATCACCTTTGACTACCACTACCGCTTTTTGATTGGCCGCTCTCGCATTATATATCCACCACCTCAGTTCGTTGGCATCGGAATTTTCTACATCCGCAGGTATACCTTTGGTAGTTTCTATCATTTTCTTTTTAGCTTCAGCCTCTGCGGCTAGAAAAGTTGGAAGTTCCTTGGCGGATACAGGTATGACACCTCCATTGATAAAGTTATTTACCTGATTAGGAGCAGTGATATTCATCTTGAATTGTGTATTAAGATTGTCTAGCCATCGCTGACGTGCACCATCTACATTATCCATACCCATAAAAATACGTCCAGCTTTATCTACCATTATTGTTATGACATTAACATCTGGCACAGGTATTTCTACAATAGAAGATGGCGTCATGACTTCTACAGGCTCCATAGGTTTAGCTTTGGCCGTGAGGATAAAGAAGGTCAGCAGTAGAAAGGACACGTCGCACATGGCGGTCATATCTACAAATACTGAGCCTTTTTTTACTTGGATTTTTGGCATCTTGATTTATTTTCTTATTGAAAAATCTAATTTTTGCTTTTAGTTTCTAGAAGCAAAGGTCTGAGAAATTAAGAACTGAGCCTCATCCATTTTATAAGTCATACCATCTATGTTCGAGTTGAAATAGTTGTAAAACAAGATGGCAAAGAACGAAGTACCGATACCTAATGCGGTATTGATAAGGGCTTCTGAGATACCTACCGCTAACTGAGTCTGGTCAGGAGCTCCAGCAGCACCTAGAGCCGCGAAGGACTTTATCATACCGATTACCGTTCCAATAAGAGCCGCTAGAGTAGCTATGGTAGCTATGGTAGACAGTATAGACATATTTTTACTCAACATTGGAACCTCTAGAGCAGTAGTTTCTTCCATTGATTTTTGAATAGAGAGAACTTTATGCTCTGCATCCAAGTGCGAATTTTTTGACATTTCATCATAAGCATCTACTCCAGAAAGTGTTACATTGGCTATAGTTCCTTTTTGAACATCACAAAGTCTTCTGGCTTCCTCTATATCATTACTCTCCAGAGACTGAACGATTTTCTTTAAGAAGCCGTCTACATCTTTTCCGCCAGCAGCTTTAGCCAGAGATAGCGCTCTTTCTATAGTGAATACGAAAGTAGAAATTAATAGAGTAAAAAGCACTGGTACCACAAATCCTCCCATGTAAATCATTCCCATATAATTGCCCGGCTTAGCATGTCCATGCTCATCTAGATTACTAGAAGAACCAAAGACGAAGAAGAATAGCAATAGGGCTACAGCGAAAATTAGTACGAATACAATAGCATTAGATATTGGTAATACGCTTCCTTGATTTTTTTGTGTACTCATTGTTTTATTAATTTAAAAATTTTAATTTGATTTATATTGATAATTTATCTAACACAAAGATATATTTTTTATTTTATCCTCTATAAAAATCTTACTTCTTAACTTAAGGGTAATATTTGGCTATTATTTAGGCGACAAAAAAGCTATGAATGAGCTGTAAAATAAGCTCTGGGAAGATGCCAAGAGTAATGGTACCCAAGGCTAAAATAGATACAATCCCTACAAATAAATTGTTGTTAATTGCAACATTTTCTTGACTATTTTCATGAAAAAATATACGATTCAATATTTTTAAATAATAACCTATTGCTATAGCACTTGAAAGTAGTCCGATAGCAAATATCCAAACATTGAGCTGATAGATTCCCATTAATACTCGATATTTAGCTATGAACCCTCCAGTAAAAGGAATGCCTGCCATTGATAAAATACCAATAGCTAGCGCCAAAGCTAATATAGGTTGATGTTTACTCAATCCATTAAGTTGGTCGAGGAAGATAGAATTGCCTTGCTCTAAATAATCTAGAATAAGAAATACTAGAAGACTAGCTATAGAATAGGTCATTAGATAAAACATAAAAATACCTTGATCATTCATAGCTACGCTTAGTATAATAGCCACTAATACAAAAGCAATATGTGAAATGCTAGAATAAGCTAACATACGCTTTAGATTATTCTGAACCAAGCCCAATATAGCGCCTAGCAGAAAGGAAAAGGCTATGATCGGTAGAAGAAATTTGGAGTAGTTTTCGAATTGTGATTTAAAAAAACCGGCGAGTAAAAAATACATAGCAATAGATGACCCTAATTTGACTACGGTAGTCATAAAGCTAGTAACTACTGTAGGTGATCCATCATATACATCGGGAGACCAAAAATGAAACGGGGCTACTGCCATTTTAAATAAAATAGAAACAATAATAAAAATATATCCAACATGGAAATAGGCAGGTAATTGACCTGCATGATTTTCTTGTATGGACATAATTTCATCTAGAACGAAACTGCTGGTGCTGCCATATACCAGAGCTATGCCGAAAAGTAAAAAAGCACTAGCGAAAGATCCCAAAATAAAGTATTTCAAACCAGCCTCAAGAGATATAGCTTGATTTCGTTTACTAGCAGCTAATACATAGAGTGGGATGGACATAATTTCAATTCCTAGAAATAAAGTCAAAAGATTTCGCTGGCCAAAAAGTAAAATAACACCGCAAGTACTAAATAGCATTAAAGAATATACAGCAGACCAATCATAGTCTTCTTCATACTTTCTATGCGCTAGAAAGATAACTAGCAAAAGAAATAAAGCAACTACACTGACGATTCTAGTTAGCGGAAACATAGTAAAAAAAGTTGGAAAATCCAAGCCTAACCCCAGGCGAAGATGTAAAGTGACTAAGGCAAGTATAATACCTGATACGCCGAGATACTTCGGCAGCTGCTTATTAGGCATAAAACTGGCAAACATAGTGCAAAGCCCAGTGAGAAATAGAATAAGGATAGTTAGCATACGTCTTTCTTAATTATTTTTTAACTCTAACAAGTTGGTTAAATACTGAGAGCCATTGGCTGTGAGGTCTAGCACATACTGGGGATATATACCGAGAAGAAATACTAGAACGACTATAAGCCCTAAAGCATAAAGATCAGCATTAGACACGGGTTTAAACTCAGATACATGATCAGATACTTCACCCATAAATGCTCTTTGGAATACGCGTAGCATATAAGCCGCTCCGAGTATAATAGTTATACCTGCGATAGCCCCTAGGATAGGCTGATAAATAAATACAGACATGAGAAGCAAGAACTCCCCAGGAAATCCATTAGTGAGTGGCACAGCAATACTGCCTAATATGATGATAAAAGCAAGCGTGGAGAAGACGGGAGCCTTAGAGGCGATACCTCCTAATTCTGATAGATAACGAGTGCCAGAACTTCGTTCTATGATATCAATAATATAAAATATCCCTACAATATTGATACCATGCACGAGCATTTGAAATACAGCTCCTTGAAAGCCAATATATTTATAAGAAAAAATACCGGCAGCTATGAGTCCTACATGCGACAAAGAGGAGAAGGCAGCTATGAGTTTCAAATCATTTCTTCGCAAGGCTATCGCTGCGCCGTAGATAGTTCCAAAAATGGCTAGGGCCAAAATAATTTTTTGAATAATAGGTAAAGACTCTTCCTGAAAAGGAACTAACCAGCGAATTAGACCGAATAGACCCATTTTTAGCATAATGCCAGATAGGAGAATTGTACCTTCCGCGGGAGCCTTTCTGTAGGTGTTAGCTTGCCATGAATGCAAAGGAAAAATTGGAATTTTTACACCAAAACCTATAATAAGGAAAAGAGTATATAGTATTTGAGTAGGCCCAGTGAGTGAGTTTTTAGCCATTTCAGTGATTTCGAAACTAGTCGTCTTAGTCTCAATAGCAAATAATATGAATGAGGTAAGAATAAATAAACTGCCTACGAAAGTATAAACAAAAAATCGCACAAATGCTTTGTTAAGTTCTTTTCCACTGCCCCATTGATAGACTATGTAGTAGATTGGAAGAAGTGCTAACTCCCAAAAGAAATAAAAGAGAATAGCATTAAGACTAGAGAATACGCCTATCAAGGCAAACTGCATAAGAAATATACAACCGTAAAAATCACTTGTATATGATTTATTTCTAGCTAGAATATTGACATAGAATACGACAAAATTGGTCAAGACGAACATAAGTACACCTATACTATCTAATCCTAGGTGTAAACTGCCTCCAGTTCCTGCTAGGAAGCTCTCATTATAGTAGGTGAAATTATAATAGTTTAAAGGATTGTATTGAAACAATACATAAAGTGATAGCAGAAAGAACGCGCCAGAAAAGGCCAGACTAAACTCTTTAACCAGCTTATGAGACATGAAGAAGGCTATTATAGCCACGACAAGAGGTAATATTAATATCAGATGCACAATGCTATAATTTAATATTTAAAAAACAAACATACTTAAAGATAAGACGAGAACCGCACCTATGGATAAATATACTAGGTAATACTCTATATTTCCATTCTGTATTATACGAAGCAGCTGTCCTACGCTATATGCTATTCGAGAGCTACCAAAGGTGATAGGCTGTATGAAACAATGCTCTATATAGTAGAAGAAAAAATCAGCTAATGCTTCTAGTGGTTTGACAAAAAGGTTGTGATACAATTCATCTACATAAAACTTATGCTCACCCCATAGAGAAAAGCCCAGACGAGGCTGATTCAGTTCCGCATCGGTCTGCTTATTGTACTTGAAATAAGAAAGACTACCTAATATAACAACTAGCACTGTGGCTATGAGCATGAGCATGATTTCCATACTATGCGACAAATGACTCACATGAGCAGGAATCGCTTTTAAAGAATTTATTTTAGATAGCCAAAGACCCATTTTCTGACTAGAACCACCTCCTATGAGGTGAGGCAAATTTAAAACTCCTCCGAAAATAGAAAGTATAGCTAGTATAATCAAAGGAAGGGTCATACTACTAGGACTTTCATGCAGATGGTCTTCCTGCTCCTTAGTTCCTCTAAATTTTCCACTAAAGGTCAAGGTATAGACACGTACCATATATATGATAGTAATTGCCGCACTCGCTAAGGCAAATCCCCAAATGATGAGAGAATGGTTATATAATTTCTCTAATATCTCATCTTTGGAGAAAAACCCAGACATGAGGGGCGCCCCAATAATGGCTAACGTGCCGATAGCAAATGTTAAATGAGTTAATTTAATTTTGTTTTTCAAACCTCCCATGCTGAGTATATTCTGCTCGCCACTCATAGCGTGTATCACCGAGCCAGCTCCTAAGAAGAGTAGCGCTTTGAAGAAGGCATGCGTGGTCAAGTGAAACATAGCCGAAGTGTAAGCTCCTACACCGAGTGCTACGAACATAAGACCTAATTGAGAAACTGTGGAGTAGGCTAGAACTTTTTTAATGTCATTCTGGAATAGCCCAATGAGCGCCCCGAGAATAGAAGTCGCCATACCAATGACCAAGATGAAATCTAAAGTAAACGGAGCCAATTCAAACAAAGCAGCATTGCGAACTACTAAATAAATACCAGCTGTAACCATAGTGGCAGCGTGTATTAGTGCTGAAACCGGAGTAGGTCCGGCCATAGCATCAGGTAGCCAAGTATAGAGAGGTAATTGAGCACTCTTACCCATGGCACCTATAAATAGACAAAGTGTAATAGCGGTGTAAATATATGGCTGAAACAAGCCTAGTTGGCCACTTGCTTTAAGTGCCAAATCTTCGGCAGCTATAGAATTGATTTCATTGAAATTGATGGTGCCAAAGGTCTGTATACATAAGAATATACCCAAAAGAAGACCTAAGTCGCCAATTCTATTCATGATAAACGCTTTGCGCGCGGCATGTCCATAATCCACATTCTTAAACCAAAAACCAATCAATAAGTAAGAACAAAGTCCTACACCTTCCCACCCGATGAATAGCATAATAAAATTGCCGCCAAGGACGAGCATAAGCATAGAAAATATAAAAAGATTGAGATAGGCAAAAAATCGACCTATGCCTTTATCGTGAGACATATAACCGATGGAGTATATGTGTATCAATGTACCTATACCAGTAATGATAAGCATCATCCATGTACTTAACTCGTCTACCCATAGATTGAAGCCTATATGAATGGTAGAAATATGCATCCATGTAAATAAAGGAACATCATATGCACCTGTACTCACTACTTTTCTATACATAAGTAGTGCACAGATAAATGAAATGAAGACAGCCGCTGTGCCTATGATACCAGAAACTTTGCCTAGCTTTTTCCCTCCAATCAGATTGATGAGAAAGCCTATAATAGGAGATAAGATTAATATTTTAGCTAAAATCACTTGACTACGTTTAAGTTTAACCTTTTAATTTGTCCAAAAAACTACTATCTATAGTTCTGAATTTTCTATAAATCAATACGATAAGAGCTAGTCCTACTGATACTTCAGCTGCTGCCACTAGCATAGAAAAAAATACAAAGATATGTCCGTTCATATTGCCAAACATTTTAGCAAACACAACAAGTAAAAGATTGGAGGCATTGAGCATGAGCTCTATACACATAAGGAGTATTATCACATTTCTGCGCACGAGTACACCCAGCAGTCCGATGCAGAAAAGCGCCGAGCCGAGCCATAAATAATTTTCAAATCCAATCAAGTTCATTTTATCTCGCTTATTTTAATTATCAGCTATTAGTTCTTACTTATTCGTTATTCCCTATTGGTTATTAGTTGATTTTTCACGACTACCTAAAAAGACTGCACCTACCATGGCCGCAATAAAGAGAATAGACGCTATTTCAAATGGAAAAACATATTCTGTAAATAACAAATTGCCAAGAGGTTTTATATATCCAAAATCTGCCGGAAGAGCTTGTCCTACAGCACTATTCGTAGTAGGCACAATCGGCATATCGCCCATATTTTTAATATAAACCAAGAGAATACTCATCAGCATGCCACTAGTAACTAGGCCAGCTAGGACTTTCCATAGAAAAGACTTATTGGGTTCATTGTTGGCATTCATATTCATTAGCATTAATACGAAGAGGAATAGCACCATGATAGCGCCAGCATACACTATAATATTAATAATGGCTATAAACTGTGCATGCAATAAAACATAATGCCCTGTGAGGCTAAACATTGTCAGAATTAGAAAAATGACACTATAAATTGGGTTTCTAGCAAGAACAACCATGAGCGCACAAATAAGGGTTATGGCAGAAAAAGCTATAAATGCAATATTGGTTAAGTCCATAGGTTAAGATTGTATTCCTTCGAAAACTTGATTATGCTTGTGTTTGGGATCTTTTTTAAATTCTAAGACTTCTGGGGTTTGTCTCTTACTCACATCTATAGGATTATTTATGGACTCTACCAGAATATCTTTTCCGTAGATGAAGTCTTTACGCATGAACTCAGCATCTACTATTTTATCAGTCAAGAAAATAGCTTCTTTAGGGCAAGCATCTTCGCAGAGGCCGCAATAAATACAACGCAACATGTTGATTTCATAGGTTTCAGCATACTTCTCTTCACGGTATAGATGTTTTTCATTGGATTTTCTTTCAGCAGCCACCATAGTGATAGCTTCGGCTGGACAAGCTAGAGCGCAAAGACCGCATGCCGTGCATCGCTCAGCTCCTTTGTCATCGCGCTTCAATACATGCTGACCTCTATAGATTGTTGAAAATTCCTTGATCTCTTCTGGATAGCGCACAGTCGCTGGCCTTCTGAAAAGGTGACTAATTGTAGTCGCCATTCCTTTGAATATAGCAGGAAGATATAGACTCTCCATGAAACTCATTTTGGTCTCAGTGACTACTTTCTTCCTTTTAGATAGGTTAAATAACTGCTCGTCCATGTATCAAACTTGAAAGTGCAAGTTTAGCGAATTATTGATAATTAAGAATGAATAATTTTAAGAGAAAAATTGACGAAAAATTAAAGAATTGTGACATGAGAAAAAGATTGATTTTAGAAAAAAGATATTTATGGCTAGATTTGCGTTAAAGTTTATCTTATTGAAAATTAGACTACTATTGTTTTTTATTTTTACTTTTTGCACATTCGCTCAGAGTCAGAAACCATTTTCTTCCAGAGCCTTGGACTATTTTTGGTTATATAAGAGTTTTGTTTGGGCGCAAGTATCTAATCGTTATTCTTCCAAGCTAGACACCCCTATAGCCAATTTTAATGGAAAGGACTACTATAGTTTTGAAAATTTCAAAATAGCGGACTCTGGCACTAAGGTTTTCGCACTTACAGGAGCAAAAGAATATCTTCTTATGGATTATTCTCTAAATTTAGGAGATACGCTAGTCTCTAATTATACCAGTAGTCCATATAAGCTGCGGGTTATTGCAAAATCGAAGGTAAAAATAGAAAATGATAGTTTATGGCGAATGGAGCTAAAGTCTGTGGCTTATCCTACGAATGTTCCTGGATTAATATGGATTGAAAGCCTCGGGTGTTTGAATGCTTTCCACCCCATAAACTGGCCTAGTAAGTTCAATTTTTCAGATCTAGGGTTCAATTTAGATTGTGTGATTCATACGGATACTAGCATTTTGAGAATATTTGGTAAGAATTGTGCCATAGATAATTCATTAACTAATTCAAACAAAATATGGCACACCTGGGCATATAACCATAGCGGTGATTTGAAGTTTTCAGTTCCTTACTATTTCACAAATCACGATACTACTTTATTTGGAAAAAAGTACGGAACTATGAATCAAATAAATCGATTTGTGCGCTATGATTATTCATCGGGCAAATATTTCATTCTTTCAAATTATAACAATGGTCAAGAATTATTGGTATATTCTGATAAAGTAAAAATCGGTGATACAATGGCTATTTATGGAACAATTTCTGATACCGTTACTAAGATAGAATATAAATGGATAGAAGATGATTATCGAAAAGTGATAACTACAGTATATGATGTTTATATTTCAGGCATAGGCTCTGTGAAAAGAATTATGTGGAATAATCATCTGACGACCTTTCCAGAGTTTACTTCTGGAAATATTTGTTTTGAAGAGAATAGCACTATTCGTTACCATTATCCATTTTTTTATCAGAATAGGGAACAGTGTGAAATCACCTCCAGTATTCAAAACGCCTCTATTAGATCTATTTCCTTTTTTCCTAATCCAGTTCAAACTAATTTCAATTTCAATACTTCAGATAAAAAAGAATTTAAAATTAGAAATAGTCTAGGGGTATTGGTTTTAGAATGAGAATGCGAAGAGAAAATTGATTTGGTAATACTTCCGAAGGGGATATATTTTATAGAGCTGCAATCTATGAATCTGACTAGTCAGTTTAAGTTTTTGAAAGAATAATTAATACCATTTATATTTATATATGTTGTTTATATAAAAGGTGCTTTAGTGGGCGAAGCCCTCTCCCCGTGGTCTCGGCAGAAAAATTTAGAATAGGTAAAAAAACATGACTTATTCTGACTTCCCTGAGGAGTTGAAAGCGTTATGCAATCAGATTTTTTAGAATTTATGATCCATAAACATCGGTATCAAAAACCAACAAAAAATGGAAATCAAAATGATCGAAACGATATTCATGATGAAGCCGGAATAAGCCATTTGTTTGAGTTTGATATGACCGCTAGAGAATACAATTGCATTGGGCGGAGTTCCCATAGGCAGCATACTCGCGCAGCTTGCAGCCATCGTCATAGGTATGCCGAGCATCAATGGATTCATTCCGAGAGCTATAGCCAAACTCGACACTACAGGTGCGAAAATAATGACTTGAGCCACATTACTGGTCAGTTCACTGATAAATATGGAAAGGGTGGTAACAATAACTACGAGCAGAAATCCATTTACTTGATAACTCGCTAACCAATGTCCTAGCATTTGAACTAATTTAGCTTCTTCCAAGCCTCTTCCCAATGCAATACCTCCACCAAAAAGCAATAAAATACCCCAAGCCATTTTTTTAGAATCTTCCCACTCAAGTAGATTTTCAGATTTTGAATTCTCTTCAGTTGATTTTAAGCCTGATGGAATAGCAAACAAAAGTATCGTCGACATCAAAGCAATCATCGTGTCATCGAGTTGAAAATTTGGATGGATTTTGTTTATCAAATCTTTTGTTATCCATAGCAAAGACGTGGATATGAAAATAATAAAGACTCTTTTTTCAGCCGTTGAGAATCTGCCTAATTCTTTGTATTGATTATGAATTAAATCTTTGGTGTCCTTGTTTGCTTTGATATGATTTGGATAGAGCCATTTCACTAAAATAAAATACATGGATATCATCAACGCAATAGACAAGGGTGTACAAACCATCATCCATTCTAAAAATCCGATTTGGTGAAGGAATTTATTTTGAATATGACTCACATAAGCAATATTGGGTGGTGTACCTATGACAGTACCCACACTCATATTGGATGCCATTGCGATGACGAGTAATAAGACCAGTGAGAAATTAGCCAAATTACCTTCTCCTATGTGATTCTCTTTCATTAAGTGAATAATGGATAACGCGATGGGAAGCATCATGATTGTAGTAGCTGTATTGCTCAGCCACATACTAAGTATTCCGGTAGCGATAATAAATCCTATTATAATCTGGTCACCACTCGTTCCTGTTATCTTCACTATACTTAGCGCTATCCTGCGATGTAGATTCCACTTCTCTATCGCCAAACCCAGCATAAATCCTCCGAGAAATAAAAAAATAATGGGATTGGCATAGGCCTCATACACTTTTTCTATTTTTAAAATTTTCAATAATGGAAATAAAATCAATGGTACAATGCCCACGACAGGCATAGGTAGCGCCTCTGTAATCCACCATGATATCATTAATATGGCCACAAATAAAGTACGATTGGCAAGCTCAGAAATGGCTAAGGGATTCGTCCAATAGAATAATGTAGCTAGTATTATTCCTATGATGATTTTGGCGGGCTTGGAGTAGAAATGTGTCATTTCATAAATTAATGCGCCCTTGCAAACAATACCCGATGTTTTGTTTCTTTACCAGAATAGATACATTTTCCGGCGGTCTGCTCGTAGTCATAAGGAATACAACGGATAGTAGCTTTTGTTTCTTCCTTGATTTTTTCTTCGGTCTCTGCAGTTCCATCCCAGTGCGTGATCACAAATCCTCCTTCGGCTATTTTGGATTTGAAATCTTCGTAGTCGGTGCATTCGCGTGTATTGGTGTTGCGATATTCTTTAGCTCTGTTGTAGATATTGGCTTGAATTTCTGTCAATAAATTCTCTACATGATTGACTAATTTATCCTGTGATATAGATTCTTTGCTTAAGTTATCTCTGCGAGCTACCTCCGCTACATTTTCTTCTAAATCACGAGGTCCGAATACGATGCGGACAGGTATACCTTTCATCTCATGCTCGGCAAATTTAAATCCAGGACGCTTCATAAGGTCGGTATCGATTTTGCAGCGGATACCTTTGGCTTTGAATTGTGTTACGAATTCATTGCATTTATCGATTAAGATTTGGTTCTGCTCTGGTTTTTTTTCATGGAGGAATGGGACAAAAACTACCTGATGTGGCGCCACTTTTGGCGGCATCACGATTCCTTTATCATCCGAATGCGTCATCAATAAGGCTCCTATCAGTCGAGTCGAAACTCCCCATGACGTAGCCCAGACGTATTCGTCTTTTCCTTCGGTGGTTTGGTATTTCACGTCAAATGCTTTCGCGAAATTCTGCCCTAAGAAATGAGAAGTGCCACATTGTAGCGCTTTGCCATCTTGCATCAAGCCTTCTATGGTATAGGTGTCAACGGCTCCTGCGAAGCGTTCAGACTCTGATTTTACTCCTTGATACACAGGTATAGCCAACCAGTTTTCTGCAAAATCGGCATATACGCCTAACATTTTTTTGGTTTCTTCTATAGCTTCTGCTTGCGTAGCATGTGCAGTGTGTCCTTCCTGCCAGAGAAATTCGGCTGTGCGGAGAAATAGTTTCGTCCGCATTTCCCATCGGACTACATTCGCCCATTGATTGATCAATAATGGCAAATCTCGATAGGACTGAATCCATGTCTTATAGGTATTCCAGATGACGGCTTCGGATGTAGGGCGCACCACCAGTTCTTCTTCTAGCTTGGCTTCTGGGTCCACTATGAGTTTTCCCTTATTGTCTGGGTCATTTTTTAGTCTATAATGAGTCACGACTGCGCATTCCTTAGCGAAGCCTTCTGCATTCTTTTCCTCTGCTTCAAAAAGTGATTTTGGCACGAATAGCGGGAAATAGGCATTTACATGCCCTGTATCTTTAATCATTTTGTCAAGGGCATCTCTCATATTTTCCCAAAGGGCATATCCATAAGGCTTGATAACCATGCAGCCCCGCACGGAGCTGTAGTCTGCTAGCTCTCCTTTAATGACTAGGTCATTGTACCATTGATTGATGTCTTCTGCTCGTTTGGTGATAAAATCGCTCATAATCTGTTTTATAAAGTCAACAAATGTACATCAAAATTTTTATTCAGTTATATTCCCAAGAATGAATAAAAATTTCATGGAAAATCAATTATATCAATGAAATCAATCATTAATAATGAGAATAAGATAAGAAAATGCTATTTTTGGTATTTTAAAGTTTGAAATGGCTATATCCGAATATATACAGAGTGCTATGGGTTTTCAATGGGTAGATGTAGTCTCTCCCGATGAAGCTGAGCTTTTAGCCTTGGGTGAAAAATTTCAGATACACCCATACTCAATCAAAGATTGTTTAGAGCCCGATCATCTGCCGAAGTACGAATCTCAAGAAGATTATCATTTTATAATCACTCGGTTAATGATAGAGCATCCGCATAGTTCAAAAATTCATACTATACAGCAGGCTACATCTAAATTAGCTTTTTTTTATAACGAAAAATTTATCTTGACTATTCATAGATTGCCTTTAGATTTCATAGCTACTACCAAGGCAAAATATTATGACTCAGGAAAGTGCCAAACGCCGACTGATATAGTAGTAAGACTGCTATGGAATGTGCTTAAAACCTACGAACAACCTTCCCTAGAATTAGCTAAGGAAATAGATATCTATGAAGAGCGTATCTTTTTGAAAAATTTATCGCCACTGCTGATGCAGAATCTCTATTTTCTAAAGCGGAGAACGCATATAGCTCACAAATTACTCCAAATGACGGGTGGGATAGCGCAGAGTATTCAGTCCAAAGATAAAATAGCGCTTAATGATATGCGAGATATGCATGTTCAGCTCCTATCGGTTTATGCGCAGAATCTAGAAGATGTCAATAATTTATTACATTTCTATATGTCTATTTCTTCTCAAAAGACCAATGAAGTGATGCGCATTCTGACTGTTTTTTCTGCATTTTTTCTGCCCTTGACGTTTCTCGCGGGAGTCTATGGAATGAATTTTAAATATATGCCAGAGCTAGATTATATTCATGGATATAAGCTGACTTGGCTCTTTATGATATTAATTACCATCTTTATTTTACAATGGTTCTGGCGAAAGAAGTGGTTATGATTATTAAGTGATTTAGTAGACAGTTAGAAGGAATAGTCAAAATAAAATAAGTAACATGCGGTACTACAGAAAGATAAAAGGCTATTTTAAATTGATAGGACCAGGATTGATAACAGGCGCTAGCGATGATGATCCATCAGGAATAGCCACCTATTCTCAAGCAGGAGCCATGTTTGGTTTGAGTACCTTATGGACTTCCATCCTTGCATTCCCCTTGATGGCTGCTATTCAGCAAATGTGTGCTAGAATTGGCTTAGTAACTTCTCATGGCTTAACTCGTACACTCAAAATTCATTATCCTAAGCCTATCTTATATTTAATGCTACTATTCAGCGCACCAGCTATCGTTTTAAATATTGGATCAGATATTGCTGGGATGGGTGCTGTTGGCAATTTATTGTTTCCCAGTATAAATTCATCCTTATTTAGTTTATTTTTTACCGTCTTATTGATAGTATTAATTATTTATCTCCCATATAAGAAAATTTCTAGCATATTAAAGTGGCTCTGCTCAGTCATGATAGTTTATTTAATGGTGCCTTTTTTCTATAAGCAAGATATATGGTATATTTTAAAATCTACCTTTGTTCCAAAGATTATTTGGGATAAAAATTTTCTACTAGTATTAGTAGGTATTTTGGGTACGACGATTTCACCTTATTTATTTTTTTGGCAGACGTCTGCAGAGGTAGAGGAGATGCGGCAAAGTAAGACGCTTATAGTATTGAATAAAAAGCTAATAAGCGATGTCAATATGGATATAGATTTCGGAATGATATTTTCGGGTGTTATTATGTTTTTTATAATCCTCACTACCGGTACAGTTTTGTTTGACCAAGGTATACATCAAATAGACACAGTAGAGCAAGCGGCAGTAGCCTTGAAACCTGTAGCAGGAAATCTAGCCTATTTGTTATTTTCCATTGGAGTGATTAGTACTGGTTTGATTGCTATTCCAGTTTTGAGCGGTTCACTTTCTTATATTTTTGCAGAATCATTTGGTTGGGAAGAGGGATTGGATAAGAAATTTCATGAAGCGAAGGGTTTTTATGCTATAATTATCGTTTCGCTGATTGTAGGTCTTGGTCTTAATTTTATTGGAATTTCACCTGTCAAGGCATTGATATATACTGCAGTTTTATATGGCATATCCACGCCTGTATTGATATGTATTATTCTCCATATTGCAAATAATAAGACGATTATGGGCGAATATACAAATGGCTTCTGGGCAAACCTGCTAGGAGTATTTAGTTTACTAATAATGCTTTTAGCAGCATTCGGATTATTGTATTTTCAATTTACTTAATATATTTTTAAAGTGTATTTAACGATGCAAACTTTTCACAGATTCAATATTGTAGTTTTTTGTTTTTTATTTTTTGGACAGCCAATGGCTTCCCAGCAATTTAGCGTGCTGACCTGCAGCCGAGGAGACGAGATTTATAGTACCTTTGGTCATTCAGCTATTCGTTACCAAGATATTTCGCAAGGGATAGATTGGGTTTACAATTACGGTTTATTTGACTTTCAGGATCCCAATTTTATCCCTAAATTCTGTATGGGTAAGTTAGATTATATGGTGGGAAAGGAATCTATGAATGATTTTATGGGGCAATATGTCTATCAACAGCGGGAGGTCAAGGAACAAGTTTTGAACCTATCTTCAGCGCAAAGAGATAGTCTATTTCAGTTCCTAGAATGGAATATTCAAGATGAAAACAAATACTATCGCTATGATTTTTTATTTAACAATTGTGCGACCAAAATAATCGATGTCATCGAGAAGAATTGTAAAGGTATACAGATGAAATTTTATGAGGAGGAGGATAAGAAGACCTTCCGTGAGCATGTTCATAGCAATGCTGAAAATTCAGTGCCTTGGATTGACTGGGGCATGGATGTGGCTTTGGGTATGCCAGTGGATAAAAAATCAACGGCACGGGAATATTGTTTTTTGCCAGAGTTTGTAGCGAAGTCTATTGCATTAAGTCAGATTAATGGACAAGCACTTGTAGTCAAAGAATCTGTGATAATACCAGAGACCCCTAGGATAAGATCGAGCTGGGATTGGTTGTTTAATCCCAACATTTTCGGAATTTTGATTATGTTAATTGTGGTCATGTTAAAATTTAAACCTCAATCATGGTCTAATATTTTTTTCGGTACATTCTATTTATTATTGGGCCTAGGTGGATTAGTTATAGGCTTTGAGTGGTTTTTTACCGAACATTTCGTGACAAAGAATAACTTAAATTTACTTTGGTTGAACCCGCTTTTTATTCCTTACGGATATTTCATTTTAAGAGGAAAGACTTTGCAAATATTGACATTAATTGTCAAATTTTGTTTGACTATTGCCTTGATTATTGCCATATTGGGGCTTCAAGATTTGCATAGTGCTAGCAGAAGTTTAATTCTTGCAGCTTTCATAATGAATTATTTGATTACAAATAAAGAAACAACTAATTAATGTAATAATGAAGATAGACAAAACAAACCCATGGCATAAAGTGAGTCGAGGAAATTCGGAGCCGAATTCAGTAAATGGAATCATTGAGATACCCAAGGGAACTCGAGCTAAATATGAAGTGGATAAGGAAAGTGGACTTCTGCGCCTAGATAGGGTTATATACTCTTCTATGTATTATCCTGCCAATTATGGTTTTATCCCGCAAACCTATTGTGGAGATAGAGATCCTCTAGATATTCTGATCTTAACTCAGATAGAAGTGGTTCCACTTTGTATAGTCCCTGCAAAGGTAATTGGTGTCATGCGAATGGTGGACAGTGGAGATACAGATGATAAAATAATAGCCGTATGCGCTGGAGACCCTAGTGCAAATCATATTCAAGATATTTCTGAATTGCCCGAACATTTTATACTAGAACTGAGAAATTTCTTTGAAGAGTATAAAAAATTGGAGAAAAAGCATGTGGTCGTCGCTGAATTTTTAAATCGAGATGCAGCTATGGAAATCGTGGAAGAGAGTTTTAGGATGTATGATGCCTTATTAGAAGCAAAAAATTAAACTAATTTTAGTATGTTGATTCCCTAATATGCTCTATCTTAGCTAAAAAATTAGAGTATGAATAAATTATTGTTACTAACGTCCATTTTGTGCATGTCTTTTGCACTTCATTCGCAATCAGTTGACGAAATCATAGCATTGAATCTCAAAGCGAGAGGTGGTGAGGACAAAATACGTGGACTGAAAACTATGGTTATGGAATGCGTATCGAATAGACAAGGTATGGAATTTCCAGTGAAGCTTTCATTTGCCAATAAAGTAGGATTCAGATTGGATATGCAAATCATGGGAATGGATTGTTTTATGCTCATCAATGAAAAAGCGGCTTATAATTATTTTCCAATGCGTGGTCAGGCCAAGCCAGAAGCTATGCCAGAGGAGTTGCATAAGGGAATGCTTTCTAGATTGGACATTCAAGGAGATTTTATTGATTATAAGGAAAAGGGTGTCAACTTCAAATTATTACCAGAAGAGAAATTAGATGATCAGCCATGCTATGTATTATTGTCAACCAATAAAGCGGGAAAAGAAAAGACGATTTATATCGATAAAAAGACTAATCTGGTCATAAAAGATATTTCTAAAACAGAAGTTGAAGGCGAAGAAAGAGAAGTGGCTAGTACCTATAGTGATTTTCAAACTGTAGATGGCTACGTGCTCCCCATGACCTTATCTAGTCCAATGAATGGAGATATGAAGGTCACTAAATATAGTCTTAATACTGATTTGAAGCCAGAGATGTTTGAAGTTAAGAACTAAGGTTAAACTTCTACTCCTCCGTGCTATTGAAACATGAAGTATCTAGTTTTTTTACTAAAAATTCTTTTTGTACAGCTAGTTTTTTGCCAAGTTTTTCGCATCCTATTTCTGATATTATCTTCAGATAAATTCGAATTTACTCTTTTTCTAGGGAGTCTGATTTCAGGCTTTCAATTTGATTTAGGCATCAGTCTTATTGTTTTAGTATTACTTAGTCTATTCCATTGGTTGATTTCGTTTGTAACCACTTTGCGATATCATAAATTGTTTTTAGGATTTTTCTTTGTACTTACAGTCTTTCAGGCTATGATTGCTGCAGGTGACATAATACTTTATAAATACTGGGACTGTATATTTAGCGTGCGAGCTTACCCTTATTTGAAGAATATTTCTGAGTTATTCAAGAATGTATCTACGTTCAATTTTGTCTTTGTCGTCTTCTATTTCGGCTTGATTACCATTCTTTTTTTCTATGTAAGTAATAAAATGAAGTTATTTGCGGTATTTTCTATCAAATGGTTTCAAAGGGGTCTAGTTATAATATGTTTAATTCCGCTTGCTTTTTTAGCTATCAGGGGAGGTTTTCGCGAGATTCCGCGCAATCAAAGTGATGGTTTTTTCTGTGAAAATAGGACGTATAATATTTCCTCTATTAATAGTACATGGAATTTTTTCAATGTATTAGTGGAGAATCAAAAGTTCTTAGAAAAAAATCCATATAAAAAGCTATCTGATACTATGATGCTGATTAGGGTAAATGAGATGCAGAGACCAGGAGCAATTAGCGATGTCCAGTTATTTTCATTTTCTAGTCAACCTAATATTGTCCTTATAACCATGGAAGGAGTAAATGCAGAAGTATTTAAAATACATAATGGCCAGACTTCACATATGCCTTTTTTAGAATCTCTTCTAGATTCCTCTTATTATTTTATGAGAGCATTTTCTGTAGGTTCTAGAACTGAGCAAGGTCTTGCAGCTATGCTTTCAGGCTCTTTAGCTACCCCTTATAATAATATTACAGATAATATAAGCACTCTCTCTGATATTCCAAGTATCCTCACTGCGATGAATAAGAGAAAATATCATACACAATTTGTCTTTGGAGGCAATGTAGAGTTTGCTAATATGAGGGCATATCTTAATCAAATAGGATATGATACCGTGCTTGACATTACCAGTTTTGATACGAAGCATGGTTTACAAAGTCTAGGTTTACCTGATGAATATTTGGTCGATGCACTCATAGATCAATATGAAAAATTAAAACCACCTTTTTTTCTGCATACACTCACCTTGAGTACGCATGAGCCTTTCGATATACCTGGTTTGAAAACCTACTCTTCAGAAAAGAAAATGTATTTGCAAAGTGTGACTTATTTAGACAATCAGTTGAAGAAATTATTTTCTAAACTAGCTACAAATAAGAAATTTGACAATACAGTTTTTATTATTACTTCTGATCATGGGCATAAAATGCCTCATGACTATGATATTGCTAGTAAGGAGCGCTATCATATTCCGATGATTATATATTCAAAAAAGTTAAATTCAGTGTATAGAGGCTATCAAGATACGAGCTTATTTGCACAGCACAATTTTCCAGCCACTTTATCATATCTTCTCGGCTGGAAAGAAAAAAACTATTTAAAATTTTCTAGGAACCATTTTACATCTATGAATAGATATACAATGAGCGCCTTTGTCAATGGTTATCTTTTTCAGACAGATACGAGTTCTATCTCTTATGACTATGTATGGCGACCCTATGATACTGCGAATAAAGAACTCGTGAGGCAGCATAGCTATCCTCAAGCTTTACTGCAGTATTTAGCCGATCAAATACGAGGCGTGCGCCCCATTAAAGAAAAATAAATTTCAGCTAGTTTGTAATAACTTTTTTCTTCGGTAAATTGTTCTAATCTTAATCTTCCGTGTTCAATTAGAATTGCTTTATTTGCAGAATTTACATAGAGTAGTTTCTGGGCCAAATCCATTCCAGAATTATTCTGAAAATAATATGCGGCGTCTCCAGCCACTTCTCTATGAATAGGCGTATCACTTAGAAGTATAGCTTTTTTCGCTAGAAAGGATTCGAGGATAGGTATGCCAAAGCCCTCTCCTTTACTAGGGTACACTGAAAACAGACAATGATGTAAATAATTAAATTTTTCATTATCACTTATGCCTGAAATAAAGTGAATGCGATGACTATGATGACTTGCTTCGGCTAGCATCTTTACCATTTTTCTTTCAGGACCAGAACCAATATGTATCAAATCAAAGTCAACCTTATCTGCTATTTTAAGATAGGCATCTAGTAATAATGCTTGATTTTTTCTACCGAGAAAAGAAGAGATACAGAGAATGTAATTCTTATTATGCGGTCTATTGGTTGCTGCTATAGGTGATTTAGTAGCAGCTATGGGTATGATTTTTATCTTTTGTGGAGCTATTCCGTAATGGGATATTATATCCGACTTGGTGACTTCACTTACTGCTATGATGACATTCGCTCTTTTACATGCATATCGAGCCTTAAAGTTGTAGATAAATCGGTCTATCCAAGGGTAGTCTTCTGGGAATTTTAAAAATAATAGATCATGAATCGTGACGATTGTCTTAAGCTTATTAGGAAGAAGAAAAGGCAATTCTCCAGCCAAACCATGATAGACATCGATTGCATATTTCTTTAAATCAAAATAGATGAAAAATGAACGCCAGAGCACTCCAAAAGGATTAATAACTGTAGTTATGCTAGAATTCCAGATTTTCTTTTTAGGGGTAAAGAGGACTATATTTTCTGTAGAAATATTTTTTTCCACAGCCTCAATCACACCTCTACTATACACCCCTAGCCCAGAGTGATTATTAAATGCGCGTTTAGCGTCAAGACCTAGTTTCATAGCCACGAATTCACGAATTTTTTATAGAACTATTCTTTTATGAACAAGACTCTTTTTTCCAAAATTAACCAATAAAGCGAGTTTACATTGAGAAACTTTTAAATAAATTAGGCATTGTGCTATATCAGCATCGCAAAGATTTGAAGCGCATTTTATATCTAAAATTATTCCTTTATAGTTTACTTCAAATTTTTTCTCTTTCGTATAAGGAATGTTTCCTTTTTTGAATTCATATTCTATAGCATCTTTATAGACTATTTCTAAAAATCCATCGCCCAGATGGTTGTGCACTTCCATACACCATCGAATTATCTTAAAACTCTCTCTCTTCTTTAAGAAAAATCATAAAAGGAAACTCGTGAATTAGTGGCTACCTCCCCATTTCTTCATAAAAACAACAAAGTGTTTCAATCCCTTTTAAATAATTCCATACATGATAATGCTCATTGGGAGAGTGAATTGCATCGGTATCTAATCCGAAACCAAGGAGAACTGTATCAATTCCCAATACGCGTTTAAACATAGTGACGATAGGTATAGAACCTCCCGTTCTCAATGGAATGGGCGTTTTTCCATAAGTTATTTCTACTGCTTTTTCAGCCGCTTTATAGGCATTGCTTTCGGTAGGTGTTACAGCTGGTTCACCACCGTGATGAGGAGTCACTTTCACTTTTACATACTTGGGTGCTATGGACTTGAAGTGAGCTTCAAATAGTTTTGAAATTTCATTGTAATCTTGATTCGGAACTAAGCGCATAGATATTTTAGCAAATGCCTTTGAGGGTAAAACAGTCTTAGCACCCTCTCCTATGTAGCCACCCCATATTCCATTTACATCGAGCGTTGGTCTGATACTCACTCTTTCCAATACAGAATATTCCTTCTCACCAAAGACCTCATCTATATCTAAATGTTTTTTATATTCGGTCATATCAAATGGCGCTTTAGACATAGCGGCTCTTTCCTCTGCGCTAACTTCTAGGATTTTATCATAAAAATGTGGAATAGTAATTGTTCCATTTTCATCTTGTAGGGAAGCTATCATCTTGCAAAGGGTATTGATAGGATTTCCTACGGCACCGCCATATACGCCCGAATGCAAATCTCTATTGGGTCCAGTGACTTCTACTTCCATATAGGCTAGACCTCTTAAACCTGTGGTGATAGATGGGTGCTCATTGGATATCATTGATGTATCAGAAATGACGATGCAGTCTGCTTTTAATTTGTCTTTATAGGTATTGACAAATTCTTCGAGATGCTCAGAACCTATTTCTTCCTCTCCTTCTATAATACATTTTACATTGCAGTTGAGTTTATTTTCTGAAAGTAAAATCTCCAAAGCTTTAAAATGCATATAAAATTGTCCTTTGTCATCTGCTGAGCCCCGTGCAAAGATTTTCCCATCTTTAATCACAGGTTCGAATGGTGGGGAAGTCCATAGCTCTATCGGATCTGCTGGCTGCACATCGTAATGTCCATAAGCTAGAATTGTAGGTTTACTTGGGTCAATTATTTTTTCTCCATAGACTACAGGATATCCTTTGGTAGAAATGATTTCTACTTTGTCTAATCCAAGGGCGTTCATTTTATCCGATACGAATTGGGCACAGGACATGACGTCTACTTTATAGGCTGGGTCTGCAGATATAGATGGAAATTTTAATAAGTCGATTAACTCTTGGAGATAAGTTTCTTTATTTTTTTCAACGATGGATTGGTAATTGCTCATTGCTTGAATGTAGTTATTATGATATAGGCAAAGTTAGTGAAAAACAAACTATAGCCAAAGGCAAGTTTTTTAAAGTTAGAAACTTTCAAAAGCTCCAATATCCATACCATTGCCATTCGGTCTTGGATTGCCGAGAATATCGGTACTGAGGCTATTAGATATTCCTTTGTCTACGCAAGGCGAGGTAGCCTTTAGTTTCAAATTTTCTTTATCTATCGAGGTATTGGTAAATAGTGGATTTTGATTTAACTGACAATTGATAAAACTCGAAGAGGTTAGATTTCCTTTTGAATTGTAATTACAATTTCTAAAGCTGCAATCCGCCTCTAGATTCAGGGCTTTATCTATATCTAACAGAATACTTTCATCGGTATTGGAGTTGATTATACAATTTTCAAAAAAGCAGGTATTTTCCAGTTTATTTTTAAAGGTTTGCTTACTGCTCTCATCGTAAAATTGATTTGTTAAAATGAGGTTGCCTTTTTTGTCTTTACTTTGGATATTAAATAAGGTACAATTTCTAAACTGATATTCTCCGCCTAAAAGCAACTGTACCAGATAATCCGTCGATGTAAAAAACTGACAATTATCGGCCAATACTTTACAATTCATGCTGCGCAGAGTCCAATAAAATGCGTTAGAAATTGTTGAGTTCTTAAGGTATATTTCTGTTCGGGTGGCATTTGTCATTTGTCCAAAGTTGGTCGTGGATTGATATCCTGCCCAAACTCCAAAAGCAGACTCGTCTAGTGTGGTATATTCTACGAGATTATTTTTACTATTTCTTTCGAATAACAAACCCAGCCATTGTCCAGCTACTTTTAAGAATACTTTTTCTAGTCTTAATCCGCGCATTTTTATAGGCTTATCCTTGGTTCCATTGCATTTGAGACTACCTTGGACTATTATCCCAGAGCTATTGGAGAAGTGAAGCTGAGTGCCTGCTTCGATATTTAAGGTAGCTCCTGGAGCAATGATGAGACCAGGAATTGTTCCACTATTCGTAGTTTTATCTATGATCACATGTGGCTTATCACTCAGAAAAGTGGTGTTGGATTGTATAACTTCTCCATAATGAAAATAGGCATTCTGACCTAAGGCGCGCATGATCATTACTTGTCTACTGCCATTGGTCTCTAGTATAAGTGAATCTAGAATAAGAACGGGATTGCTAGGATTAGGATTGACCGTCACCTCTGAAAATACCCAAAGGCTATCATTAGGTAAAATCCTAATTTTTTCTGCCTGTGTGCCCGGCAAGCCATCAATATTAAATCTGAATTGCGAGTTAGTACCTCGGGAGAGAAAAGCTCTCGAAATAATCAGCGTATTCGACGATCTATTGTAAATGCGAAAAGAGCGGGTAGCTGACCCCAAGGTCTGAAAAACCGTATCAAAGGTGAGGGTATCTGTAGAAAATTTGAGAGGAAACTTTGAGGTAGTATCTAGGCTTTCTTTCTGACAGGAAGAAAAAACAATAAAAGAAACGACTAATAAAAATGAGAATCTAATCACGAAAGATAAACGGACGAAGGGCTAGATTATTTCAATAATCCCTCTATGAACGAGATGTTTTCAGCACTATTGATATGATCTCGTGGAGATACAACTTTAACTATTTTACCTGTTTTATCCACGACAAATTTCTGAAAATTCCACTTGATGTCAGCATCTTCTAATTTGTTATACTTTTTCTGGGTCAGAAATTGATAGAAAGGATGCATCTCTGGACCCTTGACTACTATTTTAGAAAACATATCGAAGCTCACACCATAGTTTAGCTGACAAAATTCGGCAATTTGCTTATTATCGCCAGGTTCTTGTGAAAGAAATTCATTGGCAGGAAATCCCAATATGACCACACCTTGATCTTTGTATTTTTTATAAACATCTTCGAGTTCTTTGTATTGTGGCGTGAGTCCGCATTTACTTGCTACATTGACTATGATGATCACTTTGCCTCTATAGTCTGCTATGGCCTTATCTTTACCTTGAATCGTCTTCATAGTAAATTCGTATACAGAGCTTTCTTTCAATTCTGGAAAATTGTTTTGACCATTAAGTAGTCCAAATGAATTAAGAAGGGAGAATAGCCATTTTTTCATGTGTATGTAGTTTAATTTTGTTAGCTCATTGGAAATTAGAAATCAAATATAGTTTGAATTTATTGGCCCTTATTTAAAAAACTTTAAAATGCCTTCCGCTTTGATCAAGCACTCTTGATATTCTTTTTCTGGGTCGCTCAATAAAGTAATAGCACCGCCTACCGCCAGAGAAATTTTCTCCGCTTTTTCATCATAATAGAGACTTCGAATCACTACATTAAAGTCAAAATTGCCATCTGGGGCGAAGTAGCCTATATTTCCAGCATAGAGGCCGCGACCAAAATTTTCTATCTTTTCTATAAATTGAATCACTTCTTTTTTAGGAGCGCCTGTCATAGAACCTGCTGGAAGCAGAGCTTTTAGCGCATTATGGCTATCGTTTATATCCTGGAGTTCTGCTGAGATAGTTGAAATCATCTGATGTACAAAGGGGAAGCTATATACTTTGCACCATTCCTCTACACGAATACTGCCAGTATGCGCATAGCGTGTCATATCATGGCGAACTAGATCTACAATCATAGTATTCTCTGCCCGTTCCTTTATGCTATGGGCTAATTCTTGTTTGATTTGTTCATCATGGGTTACATTGAATAGGTCCCGCCTCGCTGTTCCCTTCATTGGCTGACTGATGAGTTTATTATCATTGAGTTTTGCAAGTCTCTCAGGGCTGAATGAAAGCACCCACTTATCATTATATTTCACCAATGCGGACATCGGAGCAGCTGCAGCCTGGTTGATTTCTAGAAAGGTTTGAACAGGATGGATATGCACCTTCTCTTTATAAAACTCTATACAATAGTTGAGTTCATAGAACTGTCCATTCCGAATTGCTTGTTGAATTTCTAGAATATTTTCCGAATATTGATTCTCTGATGTTCTGGCATAAAAGTCGATCTTAGGTAGCCTATTATCCACCAAAGTCTGCGCTAAAATGATATCGAGAATCTCTAAACTTTCAGGTGCATTTCTATTGAAGTAGAGTCGTCCTTGCCGGGCATAAATAACGTATCGAGGTTCGAAAAAATGGCATTTTCTATAGTCAATGAAGGGTTCTCTGCTCTTATGCTCTGTATTGAAATGGTAGCCAAAATGTCCGAAGAGAAATTTGTCTTTTGGAAGCTCCTCAAGACTATTATAAATAGCCAGTGCATCTGCTGCCAGTATAAAATCATATCGGCTATGTGCATCTCTGGTATCATTAGAATCAAGAAAACTAAACGTGGAGAACTTTGAAGCCCATTGTAGTAGTTGAGTTTTAAACGCTTGATTTATCTCCAGCTGAATAGAAAAAAAATCAGACATGTCTAGTGGTTATATTTTATACTGCGCGTATTATTTTAAAGTCTAAATCAGAATATATGGTAAAAAATGGGCTTGAATGCTCAGATGTCACTTAAAAAAATTAGATCTAAATCTATATGTTTCTCGCCTAGTATCTGACTAAAATGCTGATTGCACACATTCCCTGTAAATAAATAGGCTCCATGGCGCACACCTTTGGAAAATTGAATAAGGGTTTTAATTCCTCCTGATTTCTGAAGTTGAATCATGGTATTAGCCAGTATATTACTCAGTGCGATAGATGCCGTGCGAGATACTCTAGATGGTATATTCGGCACACAATAATGAATGACGTCATGTTTGATAAATGTAGGTTGGTCATGATTCGTCATTTCACTAGTTTCAAAGCAGCCTCCCTGGTCTATCGATACGTCTATAATGACGGAGTTTGGCTTCATATTCATGACCATGGATTCAGATATGAGTATCGGCGTGCGGCTTGTCTTTGAATGTAGAGCCCCAATGACCACATCCGCATTTTTTAGCTCCTGAGAAAGTGTAATAGACGAAAGGACAGAGGTGTATACTCTGCTTCCTAGATTATTTTGAATGCGCTTTAATTTATATAAAGAATTGTCGAAAATCTTGACGGTCGCTCCCAGACCAATCGCCGCTCTAGCTGCAGTCTCGCCTACAATTCCAGAACCTAAAATGACGACATTCGTAGGTGGTACACCTGTAATACCTCCGAGTAGGATACCCGCTCCTCCTTTGACTGTGCTGAGGTATTCTGAAGCTATCAATACTACTGCTCCACCTGCGATCTCACTCATAGCGCGCACTATAGGATAGGCCCCCCATTCGTCTTGCAAATATTCAAAAGCAACGGCAGTGATTTTCTTTTCCATCATTTTCTCAATCACCTTTTTTTTCATACTAGGGAGGTGGAGGGGAGAGAATATAGTCTGGTGTGTTTTCATATGTTCTACCTCATCCATAGTAGGCGGGGTGACCTTAAGAATTACGTCTGCTTCGAATATTTTATTTTGTTCGTAGATGATTTCTGCACCAGCCTCCGAATAATCCCTATCTGTAAAATGACTGAAATTTCCAGCACCGGTCTCTATTTGAACATTAATCCCTTGATGAACAAGCATATGCACCGATTCTGGTGTTAATGCTACTCTATGTTCTTGAAAAGTTTTTTCGCGGGGAATACCTATGCTGAAACTATCTTTTTTGCTTACTACCTTAGCAGGAATCTCCTGTGTAGAGTATTCATACTTCGTTACATTTTGTGATAAATCAGTGACTTGACTCAAGGCCATATAGGTAAAATACTTAGTGCATTACAAATTTAGTTCATTTTAGATAAATGACAAACTTTGAAAATGGGGACTAAATAAGTCATTCATATTATATCCTATAAAATATGCAGACTTGAATTAATTTTTAAGCTTGTAATTAAATTTTATTTTTATATTTGCACTCGCTTTTGAAAGAAAGCAATCGTCATTTATATCTAATTTATTTATTATTTTAGATTGCTCTCAGAGATAATATCAATGAAGCTGTGAATAAATGGTCTGGTAGTTCAGTTGGTTAGAATGCCGCCCTGTCACGGCGGAGGTCGCGAGTTCGAGTCTCGTCCAGACCGCACCAATTATTCAAAAAGCCCTAATTGTATTCAATTAGGGCTTTTTAGTTTTAATTCTTGTATGTATCTAGTTTATAATTTTATACTCCAGTAACTGATGTTCATAACACAAAGGGTTTACAGCGATTATAGAAAAAGGTGTTCAAGGCCATAATGCATTTAGGCGCAGTTATACTTCCCAGCTTTTTTTTGGTAAAAGCAAAAAAAAACCGAGCCTAGGCTCGGTTTCTTTATTTTAATTGTTAAATGATTAGTTTAATACCCAAGTAACACCCAATCTCACTGTGTTCAAATTAAAGTCAAAACCGAAATCTGAAGTTTTAGTCTCAACATTAGTTGTACTAGTTTGAGTTTCTGTAGAATAACCTAAACTACCAAAAGAAGCATTGATTGCCAATCTTTTAGTTAAAAATGCGTTCACGCCTGGGAAAACATTTAATCCCATGGTTGATGTTTTTGCTTCAGGAGCAGTAGCACCTGCTTTGGTTGAACCTGAGCCGAAGCCTATACTAGCTCCAACGAAAGGAGTAAATCTACTTTTTGAAAAATAATAGTTTGCACCAAAGTTTACTCCAAAAGCTGAAGATTCGCCAGTAGAAACTCCAGCAACTGTTGTTGAAGAATTGCCAAAAGTTAAGCCGCCTCTAAGAGCAATGTTATCAGTAACAAAATACATCATACTTGGACTTACGTTTGCGTCTAAAATTTTAGTAGTTAGGTTGCCTACTTCGCCACTTAAAGCCACATTTCCTTTAGAGAAACTTCCATCTTGAGCATTCATTGCTAGTGTACCTAGTGCAAAAATTGATAAGATAATTTTTTTCATGTTGTTTAAAATTTTTGGTTTAAAATTAATTACTTAAGCAAAGTTATGTGGTTTAAGTAATGTGTCAAGTCTTTTTTTACAGTTTTTTCCGATTTTATTAACATTTTAATAATATTTGGTTTTTCAAATTTTGGCGAATAATCGAGTGGAATGGTTGTATTTAATACAAATACAATGGTTTATGTCTCTAAATATAATAAAAACTATCTAAATGAATTTGTATGTTCGTCTGTACATATTTCAGAGGACTATCTTGGTCTCTTTACAAATTTCAGGCTAAGATAAGCTAGAATTCTAGCCTAGGATATTAGTTCTAGGCGCTGCAAGGCTATGTTTAGTGACAGTTTTTTAAATTACATACTAGTGAATAGGCAATGGTAAGTTGTGAATTTTCAGAAAACTCAATCGATCCCAGTATCCTCTCTGGAAGATGATTTTTCCATCACGAAACTGGAAGAAACCGCAGCCTCTCAATCCATAGGGGTCCTTCCATTCTAGTATTCCCCAGTTCCCATCTTCAAATACATTCTCTGTTTCACAAATCATATTCGCCTTTGAAAATTCCTCTGTAAACATCTGACGAATAGCTTCTCGACCATATAGGGGCTCTGTATTGACCTGGTGGTTGATCGCATCTTCATGATACATGTTCACTAGTCCCTCTATATCTATGCGGTTAAATGTTTCTACCCATTGATAGATGAGTTTTTTTGGAGTCATGGTGTGAAGATTGAAGTTAAAAGTATAAAGTTTGATTCATTCCTATCCACCGCTCGCAGACGACTAATTGCCGCTTAATACTTCACCTTTCTAAATACCGCTTCTACCACTTGACCTTTCAAAGCCGAAGTTACAGTATTAGAATCGATGAGTTGTTTAAAGGCAGGGAAGATATCATCGTAAGCATCTAATGTGAATTGAACATCGGCATCGCTATGAGAGAAGCACATGTTATGGAAGCTAGACCAAAGAATTCCACGTTTAATCATTTCTTGCTGCAGATAGGTCTTAAGAACTAAGGCATCTCCTGCTTTTTCGCTAAAGTTGACAATAGAGCGGCAAGGGTAGCCTCCTATACTAATATAATCTTTCATTCCATATTTTTCACTTAGGGCATTGAATCCATCCTTAATTTTTTGGCCTTGTGCGGCTAGATATTGAGGTACGTTTTTCTCCTTCATCTCCTCTAGAGTAGCTAGCGTAGCGGCGAGAGACAAGGCCTCTCCACCGAATGTGGTGAAATAAAAAACATCTGATTCGAATAAACTCATGACATCATCTCTTCCTGTTAAGAAGGCTATTGGCATACCATTTGCGCAGGCTTTTGAATAGACGGCTAAATCTGGTTTGATACCAAAGAATTGTTGAGCTCCACCTAGCGCCAGTCTAAATCCAGTCCACATTTCATCAAAAATGAGCAAGGTGCCATTCGCTTGACACAGAGCCTGAACTTCATGTAGGAAATTGTCTTTTGGCTCCTCGAAAATGATTGGTTCTAATATTAAGCAAGCCAAATCCGGTGTCATAACTGCCTTGACGCTTTCGATATTATTGTATTGTATCATCACTGTTAAATCCTTAATTGCTTGAGGGATTCCTGCATCGCGTGAAGTAGTGCCGATATACCAGTCATGCCAGCCGTGATAGCCGCAGACGGCTACTTTATCCCTTTTAGTAAAGGCTCTTGCTATTCGCACCGCTGCGCTGCAGGCATCTGCGCCTTGTTTGGTGATACGAATACTCTCTGCATTGGGTATAATTTCATGCAATTTCTCAGCCACTTCTAGCTCTAAACGATGCATCAATGAAAAAGTAATTCCTTTTTCCAATTGTTCTTTGATAGCATTATCCACCTTGTCATAGCCATAGCCAAGCGAAATAGGGCCAATACCCATACAGTAGTCTAGATATTCATTGCCATCTACATCCCATAATTTAGATCCTTTGCCGCGCTCTACATATATTGGAGATACGCCATAAGTAAACTGTCCAGGACCTTTTGCAAGGGTCTGTGTGATAGGATGCATGAGCTTTTTAGCTCTATTATACATTTCTAATGATTTCGATATATTGGGAAACTCCGCTTTCATTTTTGATTGATTCATGATTTAATAAACATTATCTAGTACAAAGATATTTTCAAAATCTTAAATCTTTATTATTAAATTCCTAAATTTGAACTCATGTTCCAATTTCCTAAAAATTCATGGCTACCTATCTTTCATCAGGCTATGCAGAGTGGCTTACTTGATTCTGTGTCGGATAAACTGGAAGCAGATAGTACTGCCGGAAAAACGATATTTCCGGCGAGTAAAGACATATTTAAGGCTTTTGATCTCTGTGATTTGGATCAATTGAAGGTCGTCCTATTAGGTCAGGACCCCTATCATGGAGAAGGCGAAGCCAATGGATTGTGCTTCTCCGTATGTGAGGGTATTCGCACACCTCCTTCGTTGAGAAATATTTTTAAAGAGTTAAAGAATGAATATCCATCTTTCGATGAGAAACGAAGCACAGATCTATCGGACTGGGCAGAGCAGGGTGTATTACTCATTAATTCGGTTCTCACTGTAGAGAGAGATAAGCCAGCGAGTCATTCTGAATATGGTTGGCAGGCTTTTACTGACTATATTATATCTGAGATCTCTAAGCATAAAAATTATGTCGTTTTCATTTTACTTGGGAAATTTGCTCAGTCAAAAGTTCAGTTGATTGATATTGGTAAACATGTTGTGATCGCTGCGGCTCATCCTTCTCCTTTCTCGGCCCACAGAGGATTTCTGGGCTCTGATGTATTTAGAAAGTGTAATTCTTCTATAGCATTCAGTGGGGAGGAAATTGTGTGGTAGAAAAGTACATTATAGAAAAGCGCCTCTAGCCTAGTTCCTACTAGAAATTTATACCCATAAAAAAGGGTAAACTTAAATTTCTATCCTCGGATTTCGATGAATAAAAATACTTAGATTCTAATCCTAAAAATATATGGTTTTTAAACGTATGCCTATAGCCTAGTCCGAAACTGATATCCGCCGTAGAGAAAGTATGTGTTATTTGTTCCCCTTTAGCAGCAACTATATTATTTCTAAAAAAAGATGGGCCGAAAGTAAAGCTAGCAAACAAATGATTACTTAACTTCATTTCAATAGCAGCATGTATAGGGATAACTGTCATATTTATTGCAGAATTGTCATTAGCTGTAAAATCATTTAATCTGTAGAGCTGAACGTGGCCAGATTCTATGCCAAATGATAGTCGATATCTTGTATTCCACATAAGTTTGGAATAGATAGAATGATTTAAGGGCTCCAGATTTTCATGGAATATCACCAAATTATTAAAATAATAATTGGGTCCGGCACCTAGCTGAAAACTAAAATCCTTCTGAGCTAACAGCAGCTTTGATATGGCAATAAAAAATAAGATGACAATCTTTTTCACCTATTCTTGGGAGTAAAATTCATAAGCTAAAATAGAAGGATAATTGGTCAATATCCCATCGAAATTCCCTACTTGTATATATTTTTTCATGACAGTAGAGAGATCTACCGTCCAGCAAACTACTTTCATATTGAGTGCATGAGCTTCGGCTACCTCATTATCTAGTGTGCCTAATGTCCAACGCGGAGCATAGACTGCCGAGTTTAATTCCTTAGATCTTGCGAAGCTAATTTCGCATAGATTTGGTCTATCTTTATTGTTCGGTACTTTAGAGAATTCGGTGGCTATCTCCTCGGTAGGAAGTCCATTGAGAATCAGGATAGAATTGTTACGTCCTCGAGCTTTGAGAAGTGCTTTATACATTACAGGAAGTGTATAGCTGAAAAATCGCTCGTTTCCGCCTTTATTATCTAGCCATACAAATCTTATATCTGTAGAATCTATAATCGTATTGAGCATTTCCTCTAAGGTAGGTATAGTCTGCCCGTCTACTAATCGCACATAACGCCTTAGAAATTCAAAATTAAAATCTTCAATATTGCCGACTACGGGTCCTTTTTGAGTCAATCTAATATTGATATCATCATCGTGATACACTACAGGGATATTATCTTTCGTGAGTTTAATATCAATTTCTACTCCACTAGCACCCATCTCTGAGGCTCTCTTTACTAATTCAATTGAGTTTTCTGCAAAGGGGATATTATCAGAATTTCGACCGCCAGCCCTATGGGCTATAATGGAGAATTTTATATTGTTCAACACTTTATTGGAAAAAAAACGTTCAAAGCTTAATTCTACTTCCGCAGTTTTACCGTCTATAGAGATATTTTGTCCTATTAGCTTGGAAACAGTAAATTTTTTAGAAATAATATCGTCCGCACCGTTTTGTTTGGTAATAGTTAGGTAAAGTTTCCCTTCTTCATTATTCATTGGGGAGCGCCAATAACCTGCCATTTTGATACTAGAGTCACTTAAATTAACGCCTACATCCATTACAGCATAGTTGCCATTGCGATTGGAAAATAAGGTGAGCTTGTTCTGATTCCATTTCATGACAAATCTATATCCAAGTCCAGCGGTCGAACTTTCACTGCTATAAATACCTATGAGGTAAGGTCTCATGTCGCTAGGAAGTGGAATTGTACCTGCCAGATAGGTTTTGTCATAATCTGGATTAAAATTATAATCATTTTTTTCGCATCCTAACACTAGTAATAGAAAAATGGAGTAAACTAAACTCTTTATCCGCATAGTTAGAAATTAAATAAGGTAGTTAACTCAGGCACGTAGTATAGGTTTTTTGTATAATTAAATGCAGGCCAGCCGAGGATATGAAATTTCATAAAATTGCTCGTATAACCTACAGAAAAGGATTTGTTCTTAAACATTCGCTGCTCCATAAATAGTGATAGATGATAGCCATTGAGAGATTCAATATTTCCCGAAAGACTCGTACTTCCCGCTTCAAAATTTATACTATTGGAAAAATCTACACCTCCTTTCATAGTAAAAGTTAAATTGTGCCATATGTAACCCAGCTTGAAAAAAGGTCTATGCCCCCATACAGTTAATGTATTGTCATAGCCAAGGTCATAAAGCATACCCACGCCAAAACTTGTTTGATAGCCAAGTCCTAAAAATAGTTTTTTACTTAGATCCACATTCCAAGATGGCCCTATGGCAATGTCCGAAGCAGCTATCACGCTTCGAATGTCCGTATTTACCATAAACCCTTTTTTTAAAGAAAAATTGGATTTGTAATAAATCATAGGAAGGCTATAGGCTGATTCCAACCAATCTTTAGGGAGGTAGACTAAGGAAAAACCAAGAGCTTGTCGGTATTTCCAGTCTTTAAATGAATTTGGGAGATGGATAGAATGCTCTAAAATGTCGAAACTCTCCCTCTGGGTTTCCTGAGCAGACGAGGTCAAGGCAAATAGAAGCAGAGTCGCAAAGAGGAGTCGGTACACGGAGGTTATTAGGTTGTGGATTTTCTTTAGAATCAAAATTAGCAGATTATAATTAATAATTCTAGTATATTTGCATCCCATTCTTTAAAAAAATGGAATTCATTATTGGCCTAGTGGAGAAACGGTAGACTCGCCATCTTGAGGGGGTGGTGCCGCAAGGCGTGGTGGTTCAAATCCACTCTAGGTCACACATACTAGCAACTAAATTATGGTTGCTAGTATTTTTTCCCAAGCTTGTAGTTCTGAGTTGAAAGCATTTCAATTAATAAAAAACTAGAAATGATTTTCAATCTAAACTAACAAACTCAAGAGACTATTATTGAGATATTAGTTTTGCTCCACCTTGAGCATTCCCTTGATTATATTTTTAGGTTCTAAGATAATTTCATACAGATAGACTCCAGTCGCTAGTCCTTCTGCATTCCAATCATTCTGGTAAGCATTCGAGCTACGGTGGACTATTTTGCCATCTAGGCTCATGATTTGCAGCTGCAACAGAGGAAAGTCTTCTAACATAGAGGTAGGGAGAACCCAATAGTCGTTTTGTCCGTCATTATTTGGTGTCAGAATAGTTTGAATGTTTTCACCTTTAAACTTCTCGTTTAGCTTTATGATATAACGTGTGGTGTCTAGTTTCTGAATCCCGAGTGTATTGTAATCTGCCTTAACTATATAGAGTAAAGTATCGGTTGCATTTTTGATTTTGGAGGTATAATCGTAGAGTCCTTTCCCTATATCTAAATAGCTTCCTCTCTGAGTTTTTATACTATGCACTACAGCCACTTCGTCTCCTATTTCTAGTTTTTTACCTAGTGTCAGGGAGGAGCGATTATTCATAGCTAGCTGTGTATCATTTTGGTGATATTGGACTAATACTTCATTGTAAAATGTATCATAGCTCAGCACAAATGTAGGCTTATTCAGAATAACAGCAATAGTGCGAATGGTATCGATACCAATATGGAAATTAGAGGCCTTATAGGAATAGCCTTCATTCGTGATATTAGTAAGAGTTCCATATTTAGGCTCAGAATGATGTAGCGATATATCAAAGTCTGGGTTTTTCATCATATCATTGTCTGCATCGTAAAGAACAGAAGTTGATCTAGTTTCTTTAACTTGTTTTTTATCAGATTTGGAATAGAAAAACTGAAATTTATCTGGTATTAATCCAGCTAGGGTATATACGGAGTAGGCATTAAGATCGATTTCATCTTTTGTAGTAATGGATCCAAGATTGATTCCAGAGCCCACGCCAAAAACAGACATGGCATCTATATTGGAAGAAATAATTTCCCATTCATTACCATTCCATCCTACTATGGTCAGGTTTTTCAAACCGCCATTAGTCAGCCTCTTTATATCACTCTGACTATTCCAGCTGAGTGTCAGTCTTGTGAGTATATTGCCATTGACATCCCAGTATTCTTTGTTACTTACCTGGTAAAGCAGGGGTTGTTTATTTTTGGTAGGAAATGGTCCGTCAATTGGGAGAACCTGGCTTACTGTACCTACGAAGGGACTCGTAATGGCTAGATTAGGACTCACAGAGTAATATGCCGCTTCGGCCGGACTAGTTAGCGATGCTTTTTCTACGGCTGCAGGTTTGAATTGATTATTGTCTCCAATAGGAAATATAAATTTTTGAGATTGAAAACTACGTACATAGCCATCTACAAATGCTTGATCACTGACTCCAGACCATGATGAGCCGGGCATAAAGCTGATATAACTTTTATTCAGTCTGCGTTCAGTCCCTAGTATTCCTTTGTGAGTATTCATGGCAAGGCTTCTAAAGCTATAGTCTTTATATACCTTCATATCGCCTGTATTTTCAATGATGGTTCGCCCATAAGATTTTATCTGCGCCTGACTGGTCAGCGTGCAGATAAGAAGGGTAATATTGAAAAATAAAAGCGTCGTATATCTCATCTGGTTCTAATTTATTCGTGGAGACTCACCCATGATGTTCCATTATAACCTTCGAATCTCCCTAGAATTTTATTATATCGGATCATTCCTTCTTCTGGAGAATTGGTCGTTTTCGATTCGTCTCCTAGTTTTAGGGCACCATTGATTACAAGTTTTACAGGTGCTGTAGTTGTTCCGATAGCCAAATTTCCACCAGTAAAAACGTGATGTTTTAAGGTATCCTCTGTATGGTAGTTCATGTGGTTAGGCAAAATTCCGATGGCACCTACTAACTGATTTGCCGGATTAGTTATTTCTATCGAGCCACTATTGCTAGAACTCCCTTGTTTCACAAAAACTTGTCCAGTGCCAGTGCCACCACCTACTTTTATATTCCCATTGACATCGATAGACTCAGAAGGATTATTGACACCTATTCCTATTCTACCATTGCGATATACATTAGGTGTTGCGGCAGTCGCAGGCGATCCATCTGATGCATTGAGCCATACTTTATTGATTTCTTGTTCCGACAATACTCTATTCCATTTGGTACCATCGTTATAATAATAACCTGGAAATACTTTGAACGGATCTGACCCAGAAGTGCTTGTATTGTATACAATCATGCCGGCTACATGCGCACCAAGGGGAGCAAAGCTATTCGTGGAGAATAATCTAAGCCTCGGCATTAGTAAACCTTTGCGAGTGCCATCGGCAGTATCTATCTGCACTACAGCACTAGGGTCTAATACATCTCCAGTACCAAAGCGCATTTGAGCCTTGGTCATGGATATACCACTTAATAAGAATAGAGTTAGGAAAAGCTTCTTCATCTTTATTTGATTAATTTATGATCAATTGATTCGTAATTTTATATATTTTCTGTCTTAGTTATCTAATATCACCCACTCAAATCCGTCAAATCCCTCAAAATGCCTATTGACTTGATTGAAGCGCATCGTGCCTTCTAAGAAGGGCGGTGTAGCTGGCTTCTTTGTATAATTTCCTTCATCTTGATTGGTTACTCGAATCATACACCCACCACTATTTCTATCTATATTGGTCTGATTGTCCCATTGCTTGTAGAGCACTCCATTTATAGCTCCAGATGTTATCGGACCAAGGGGATATATAGGAATAAACAATCCTTGAGCTCTTAAATCATTGGGTACACTGAGTGGGGTCAATGTTTTAAACCATAGTTGAGGACTAATAAAATTAGCAGAGACTGAATTTTTAAATTTAGTTGCTTCATCTAAAGTATCAGCTAACATTCCTGAATTTTGAAAAAATCGAATATTGACAAATCCATCTTGGGTTCCAGATATGATTTCTATTGTCCATGTAATTCCCATCACGAAACTTCCATCTTGACCGTCTATTCTACTAAATGATTTGGTTCCGTTCGGAGAACATAGACATTTTCTGATCTTTACCTGGGCTGTAAACGCTGTTGTATTGGCTCCAGATCCTGATGGGTTATGCTCTATTCCGAAGAAATAACTGTTATTGACGGTCCCTGCTAGACCATAATATGACCATCCATTAACCTCAAAGATCTTAACACAATTCACGTCATCGTATGGAAATTTATGACAATCTATCAAATGAGTAGTAAGGCAGTCTGGCGAAGCATTCAAAGTAGTCTTGACCAGGTCCAACTTGGTGGCTGCTTGGGTTCCGATACTCGATGTATCTAATTTCGTTTCTGAAATTACGGAGCTATCCGCACCCAGCCAATCTTGCAATAAAGTTGCATAAATTTGTCTATAATCATACTTTCGCTCACTGCTAGGATAGTAATAAGCTGTCGAACTAGCTTGATTGGCATTGGCTGGTACATTAAGGCTAGGGTGAGCGCCGATAATACCACTTTGCACTCCTTTTCCAATCACAAAAAATGGAGCAATATTCCCATGGTCCGTTCCGGTGCTGCCATTTTGTTTTACTTGTCTTCCAAATTCACTGAAGGTAACTGTCATGACCTTGTCATCAAACCCAAGCGACTCAATATCAGCTTGAAATGCAGCTATCGAATTCGACACATCAGATAGTAGATTGGCGTGACCCCCAGTATGAGCACTACCAATAACTGCCTGTGTATCATGCGTATCAAATCCACCTATGGTCACCATAAATATCTTGGTCTTAGAACCTCCGCGAATAAGCCTCGATACGGTTTTTAATTGTTTACCTAGATTAGTATTAGGATAGCTTACAGAACTATTGTTTCCAGCATTGAATACTGTCATGATTCTGTTATAATAAGTATCCATACTTTTTTCTACACCTCTTAAAAACTCCTGTATTCTACCATAGTCACTGTCATCTGGCAAAAGAATAGCAGGGGCAAGCATACCAAACAAGGTGCCTTGCATGGATGTAGCATTGTATTCGATATTTCTATTATGTGTATGGTTGAATATAAGACAAGGATTGGAATTGCCAAAGTGCAACGCCACAGGATCTTCCATGAGTCTATTAGGTGAACCAGCCATACCCGGCAATACTTTTTCCAGATACCTTCCCATGATTCCATCCTCTAAATTTGAAGGGTTATTTCCATCTCTACCCGCAAACATCATATTTTCCGAATCGAAATGCGAATAGTTTGGCTTCGGATAACCTACTCCATTTATCACAGCTAATTTTCCCGCGTTTAAAAGGTCTGAAAAGGCAAACATAGACGGGTGAATTCCTATATCTGAATTGAGTGGAATTATAGAATTCGGGCCCGTATTATTTAATTTGATATCGGGTCTTAAAAAGCTATATTGATCGTATTCGTTTAATGGGATGATAGTATTTAATCCATCATTGGCTCCTGCCATACGCACAATAACAATGACCCTGTCAGATATAGGGTCGCAGTCAGCAAATGGCGCAGCTGAAGCCCACGCATATGAATTGTTCAAGATTAAGGGGCTTGTCAATCCTAATGTGCCAGAAACTTTTAAAAATCCTCTTCTTCCAATTCCCATATTCAATACTTTACATCACTTGGTATTCAGTAGATTTAGCCATGGCTAAAATTAATCTATTCAAAGCTGTTCTTACTGCATTTTTCTTTGTATTATTTGCGACATCTGCTACCCATGTATTCCATGTGGCAGCCCAATTTGCTTTGGAAAGTCCGTTTAATAGTGCATTCTCAAAAAAACCATATCTCAATCCCTGTGGTTTCGAGGGAAAGAGGATTTCCATTAATTCATCAATAAGTATATCCGTATTAGCAGGATCTGTGAAATAGCCGGAAGTTCGAACAAATTCAGGGCTATCCAATCGAGTGGTAAAACCATTATTTGTATAACCATTGAGCAAGGTTTGTATCCACCCTGAATTATATCGCTGATTGAGTGTAGCTATTGTTACCCAATTTTTGTCATAATTAGGTTTAGCACTGTAGCCAGGATATCCACTCACATCTACTGAATTGAAGAGCTGCATACCTGCTATCCATATTCTGCTGCGTAATGTGTTGAAGTAGTTATGAAAATGAAGAGGATTAGCCATGGGATTTACCATGGCTATATTTGTTTCCGCTAGTGGATTTAATAATAAATCAGTCGATGACTTGATTTTGCTTCCTAAGTGCTCGTCACCGATAATACTATCTTCTTCATCATAAAAATGCCAACTTTTCAATAAAAGTTTGACGGCGGATTCTAGATTATATGTGACTCCATTCTGTGTGCTCATTAGATTCGCAGCCAAAGGAGTTATGATATCAGTTTCTGCTTCTTGGCTAATATTAGAATTGACGAAAAATCGGTAGAGTCTTCGTGCATAGTTGCGTGCCGTCTCCTGCTGATTAAATATCATGTTTATAAATGCCTGTAACTCGTCATATGCAGTATAGGCTCCTGTCAGCACACTAGAGCCACTGATTGTTTGATTGCCAAAGGCAGCACTAAAAGTCTTATTGCCAGTATCGTGCTGGGCTATGTTGCAGAGTCCAGTTGGCAGATTAGTCGCAGCATAGGTCCATCCTGCATTGGTAGGATTGGGTGCATGACCTGCTATATTAGTTGTCAAGCCTTTATCCAGATAGTTCATTCTTACATTTCCCCCATAAGTACCTGTAAATCCTGTGAGTACCCTGGCTGCTTGCTGTACATCGTGCTCTGTATAGTTCGTATAGTCACCTTCGGCTACTTGTTCGCCTTTTAGAATGGTAAATAATTCTAAAAACTCCCTGCCATAGTTTTGATTGGGACTGTTTTTTACATTGAGATAATTACTCAAAAAATAAATCATACGCTGATTGAGCGTCATCTTATAAGCTAATTCCTTGAGACTTTTATTGGTATATTGAAGTAGCAGCGCCATATTGTCCCACTGCATGTATACTGAAGTGTAGGTAGTAATATATATGCTATGCAGAAACATTGAGAGTTTCCACTGGATAGTATCACTTTTATGTGCATTAAATAACCAATAATTTATAAATTCGTAACTAAAGTCATTATTGTATGTAGCATCAAATGTTACCCCCGGATTGTCAAAATCTGGAAAATATTGAGAACCATCTGTGTTTTTAATAGGCTTAGGCATAGCCGGCGCCGTGAAGGTAAACAACTGGTCCAAAGCCTGCGCAGGGGTGAGGCTAGCTAAGGCATTAGCTCGAGCCTTGGTAGGTCTATATGTGGTCCTCCGAAGCAAGTGCATTGCACCTGCGAAACCTAATGGTGTAGTTTTTTCACCTATAGAAGCCATACCTTAAATTTTTTTATTTCGGTTTTTCCAGTTACAAATATAGAGTTAAAAAAATAAAATTCTTAAAAAAATATGAAAATAGTCGATTTGGCAATATATTTACGTGCTATTTTTTTTGCAAATTAATGATAATTAGATATATATGTTATTGTTTTATATTTTTTTCATTTTTTTTGGATTATTAAAAAAAATATATTCGGTATTAAATTTGACGAAGAAAAATTTTGTGTACATTTGCAATGTCTAGATAATTTAGACTAAAAGACTATTATTAAAATTAAATTCTAATATTTTATATGAGCACTAAAGGGCTTTCTTCATTGACTAAAAAGTACATCATGGGACTTTCTGGTCTCTTTCTTATTCTTTTTCTTATAGTACACTGTGGGCTAAATTGTTTAGTATTTCTAAATGACGGCGGTAAAACGTTTTCTAGTGCTGCTCACTTTATGGGATCAAATATTCTGATGCGTACCCTAGAGATCGGACTCGTTCTTGGTTTTTTGGTTCATATTTTCGATGGATTTATACTATGGTATCAGAATGCAAAAGCTCGTCCTCAGGGATATGCTAAAGTTGACGCCTCTAAAAATTCACCTTGGTATTCGAGAAGTATGGGTATCTTAGGCACATTGCTTCTTATGTTCTTAATCATTCATGCAGGAGATTTCTGGATACCTAATAGAGCGAATCAATTCGCTACGGGCCTAGAAAAAGATTTGTTCGCTATGATGAAAGAGGAGTTCTCTAATCCATTTATCGTTTTGTTATATGTATTGTCATGCTTTTCTTTGTTTTGGCATTTATTGCATGGCTTTAAATCCGCATTTCAGTCTTTAGGTATGAATCATAGCAAGTATAATGGGATAATAGAGAAAACAGGTGTCGCTTTCTCCATCATCGTGCCTGCCCTTTTCGCGCTCATGCCTATCGGCTTTTATCTAGGATTTGTAAAATAAATGTCGACTTTGAATCTTTATTTCTATCACCATCAATGTCAAACGCAACCTTGCCTTCCTAATTCGCTGAAGAGAATTCTGTTCCTGGGGTACACCGTTTTAAGATAATTGAAAAATCAAGTAAATAATATATATTAATTAAATTTTAACCTAACCATATGGCTCTCGACAATAAAATACCAGCAGGGAATATAGCAGAAAAATGGACCAATTTTAAATCTAGCTGTAAACTAGTGAATCCATCTAATAAGCGCTCAATCGATGTGATTGTCGTCGGTACTGGATTGGCAGGTAGCTCTGCAGCCGCTTCTCTAGCAGAAATGGGTTATAATGTGAAAGCATTTTGTTTTCAAGATAGTCCACGCAGAGCGCACTCAATAGCTGCTCAGGGTGGTATTAATGCTGCAAAGAATTATCAAAACGATGGTGATAGTACCTATCGTTTATTTTACGATACTATAAAAGGAGGAGATTATAGATCCCGAGAAGCCAATGTATACCGATTGGCAGAAGTATCAACTAGTATCATAGATCAATGTGTAGCGCAGGGTGTGCCATTCGCAAGAGAATACGGAGGACTACTAGATAATCGTTCTTTTGGGGGTACACAGGTTCAGCGTACATTCTATGCTGCAGGTCAAACAGGTCAGCAGCTTTTACTTGGAGCTTATTCTGCACTTTCGCGCCAGATAGCTAAGGGAACTGTAACCATGTATCATAGACATGAAATGCTAGACCTAGTCGTAATAGATGGCAAGGCAAGAGGTATCATAGCTAGAAATCTAATGACTGGAGAATTAGAGAGACATTCGGCTCACGCGGTGCTTTTATGCACCGGTGGCTATGGCAATGTTTTCTTCCTTTCTACCAATGCTATGGGAAGTAATGTGACCGCTGCATGGAAAGCTTACAAAAAAGGTGCTCATTTTGCTAACGCCTGTTTTACTCAGATTCACCCTACTTGTATTCCAGTGAGCGGTGATCATCAGTCCAAATTGACACTCATGTCAGAATCCTTAAGAAATGATGGCCGCATTTGGGTGCCAGCTAAACTAGAAGATGCCAAAGCTATTCGGGAAGGCAAATTGAAACCGACACAACTCAAAGAAGAAGATAGAGATTATTTTCTAGAGAGACGATATCCCGCTTTTGGAAACTTAGTGCCGAGAGATATCGCCTCTCGTGCTGCCAAAGAGCGCTGTGATGCTGGCTTTGGTGTCAATAAAACAGGTGAAGCGGTTTATTTAGATTATTCGGCGGCTTTCGTTCGCTATGGAAAGACTCAAGCCAAACTCAAGAATATGGAAAACCCTTCTGAGGACGAAATATCGACTCTAGGTAAAGCGGTCGTAAAGGAAAAATATGGTAATCTCTTCCAGATGTACGAAAAAATCGTAGATGAAAATCCGTATGAAACACCGATGATGATATACCCAGCAGTTCACTACACTATGGGAGGTCTTTGGGTAGATTACCATTTGATGACTTCTATCCCTGGATGTTATGCCCTAGGAGAGGCCAATTTCAGTGACCATGGAGCTAATAGACTAGGTGCTTCTGCATTGATGCAGGGCTTAGCCGATGGATATTTTGTGATACCATACACCATAGGAGAGTATTTGTCTGATGAGATTAGGACTGGACATATATCGGAGGATATGCCAGAATTTATCGAGGCAGAAAAAAACGTGCTAGATAGATTAAATCAGTTTGTAAATAATAAAGGAACTCATTCGGTAGACTATTATCATAAAAAACTAGGTAAGATTATATGGAATAATTGTGGTATGGCTAGAAATGAGGCAGGATTGAAACAAGCTATCCTAGATGTGCAGGCTCTGCGTAAAGATTTCTGGGCTAATGTAAAAGTACCAGGTAAAATCAATGAGCTCAATCCAGAACTAGAGAAAGCCAACAGAGTAGCTGACTTTATAGAGCTAGGCGAACTTATGTGCAGAGATGCCCTTATGAGAAATGAAAGCTGTGGTGGACATTTCCGTGAAGAGTACCAAGATACTGAAGGTGAAACCCTCCGCGATGATGAGAATTATAAATTTGTAGGTGCATGGAAGTATAATGGTGTAGATACAGAACCTACATTGCATAAAGAAGATCTCGTCTATGAAAATATCAAGATAGCACAGCGAAATTATAAATAAAATTTGATAGCAAAACTAAACTTGAGGGTCTAGTTTTTATTTGCTTGTTATAGACTTCCGTTAAGCATACCTAGCTATCAATAATCCCGTGCGGATGCAAAGTAGGCAGATGATAAAGGTGCTAAGACTATAGATAATGAGCTGAAGCCATGCTCCCGACTCCATTTGTCGAAACACTTCGTAGCTAAAGCTACTGTAGGTGCTGAGTCCACCGCATATGCCAATAGCCACGAGATATTTTAGCTGACCATTTTCAGAATGCTGCAGAAGATAGCCCATTGTGATACCTAAGACTAGGCAGGCTATAACATTCGCAGAGAGCGTATGAATAGGTAGGGTGAAATTATATTTATTCATTACTAGGCTGAGCGCATACCTGAGCGTTCCACCCAATCCACTGCCTATAAATACAATAGCTAGATGTTTTATACTATACTTTTTAGAGATGTTTCTATGATGGCTACCGCTTCTTTTATCTGGGCTTCATTGATCACTAACGGTGGCGCAAATCGGATGATATTGCCATGCGTAGGCTTGGCTAGTAATCCATTTTCAGCCATTTTCATGCAGATATTCCATGCAGTTTTACTATCTTGAGTATCGTTTATTTCTAGTGCATTGAGGAGCCCTCTCCCTCGTATGACTTTGATCCATTTTGATTGAACTTTGCTCAATTCTTTTCTGAAAAGCTCGCCCATTAGAGCAGCGTTTTCTGCTAGTTTTTCGTCTAGTACGACTTGCAGAGCAGCTGTGGCTACTGCGCATGCCAGTGGGTTCCCGCCAAAGGTAGAGCCGTGCTCACCTGGCTTTATGCATAGCATGATGTCATCACTAGCCAGGACTGCAGATACTGGCAGCACGCCACCTGAGAGGGCTTTTCCTAGAATGAGCATATCTGGGTGAATGCCTAAATGATCACAAGCGAGCATTTTTCCTGTGCGGGCGATTCCAGTCTGGATTTCGTCAGCTATAAAAAGTACATTGCTTTCTTTGCATAATTGAAAACAAGATTTCAAATAATGATCGTCTGGTATGACAATACCAGCCTCTCCTTGAATTGGTTCTATTAAGAATCCTGCTATATTTTTATTTTGCGATAATACTGTCTGCAAAGCGGCTAGATTCCCATACTCTACCAGCTTTAGATTGGGTAGGTAAGGTCCGAACTCATTTTTGCTACTTTCTTCTGTACTGCCAGATATGATAGCGATTGTGCGGCCATGAAAATTCCCTGTAGCGAATAAAATAATGGCTTCATTTTGAGGAATTCCCTTTTTTAAGTACCCCCATTTTCTGCATAACTTCAAGGCTGTCTCCACTGCTTCGGCTCCCGAGTTCATCGGTAGAAGCTTATCATAACCGAAGAGCTTGGTTACGAATTTTTCAAATTTTCCCAATTCACTGTTATAAAAAGCACGTGAGGTTAGGGTTATTTTCTGTGCCTGCTCTGTGAGAGCTTTAATAATTTTAGGATGACTGTGTCCTTGATTTACGGCAGAATAGGCAGAGAGAAAGTCGAAGTATCTTTTTCCATCAACATCCCACACATGCACGCCCTCTCCACTCTCTAGCACCACAGGTATAGGGTGATAGTTATGCGCACCATAGCGGTCTTCGAGCGCTATCAATTCTTGACTTAAGGACATAGTTTGATTCATATTATGTTGTACTATCTAATCACTATTTACATAACACTGGCCACTGACGACTGCTCACTGCTCACTAATTACGGCCATATACCCATCTGCTCATAGTCGCTAGCGACTTTATTGAGTGCTACGATAAAGGCAGCTGTTCGCATATCATATTGACCATTACCTTCTTTCCACTGCTGGCGGATAGTGACATAGGCCTTAGCCATTGTATCTGCTAATCCAGAGTTGACTAAATCTACCTCTTCTGGACCTTTGACAAATAGCTTGCGCTCCAAGTCATCCATTTTTTTACCAGTCATCTTTTCTAGAAGATCGGCTAATTCTAGATTATGATCTTCTTCGTGTTTTTTCTGCATTCTTCCGAATCTTACGTGTGATAGGTTTTTTAACCATTCGAAATAAGAAACGGTCACTCCGCCCGCATTGATATACATGTCTGGGATGATTAACACTCCTTTTTTAAATAATATCTCAGAAGCTTCAGCGGATACAGGTCCATTGGCTGCTTCTCCAATGACTTTGGCTTTGATATTTTCTACATTAGCCATCGTGATCTGGTTTTCTAAGGCAGCTGGTATCAAAATATCGCAAGGTAATTCCAACGCATCCGAGCTTTTAGCTAAGTTGGTAGCTCCTGCGAAATTTAAAATAGACCCTGTTGCCTTTCTATGCTGAAATACAGACTCTATATCCAATCCATTTTCATTGAAAATAGCACCTTCGTATTCTGCAATAGAAACTACTTTGCAGCCATACTGCTGCATGAATAAAGCGGAGTAATAACCCACGTTTCCCAGGCCTTGCACTACCACAGTTTTTCCTTCTAGTCCAGCAGTCAGACCTAGTGCTTTCATATCATCCTCGAAGCTAAATACTTCTTTCAATGCATAGGATACTCCACGACCTGTAGCAGCTGTTCTGCCAGCTACACCACCCAGGCTCACAGGCTTACCAGTGACACAACCTAGACCATCTAGTTCTCCATTATTAAATGCCATATACGTATCGACGATCCATGCCATCTCTCTCTCTCCCGATCCATAATCTGGAGCGGGGACGTCGAGACCCGGACCTATAAAATTTTTCTTGATGAGTTCAGAAGCATATCTTCTGGTTACTTTCTCTAGAATATCGAGAGACTCTTTTTTAGAATCTATTTTAATTCCCCCTTTGGCACCGCCGAAAGGTACATCTACTAGGGCACATTTGTATGTCATAAGTGATGCTAAGGCCATGACCTCTTCCTGGTCTATGTGCTCGCTATATCGTATGCCACCTTTTGTTGGCATTCTATGATGGCTATGCTGCACTCTATAAGCCTCAAAGACTCTCACCTTGCCATCATTTCCTTTTACAGGAAACTTCAAACGAAGCACATTGTTGCATACTTTGATTTGTTCTAATAATCCTTCTTCCATATTGATAAATTTGGAAGCTTTGTCGGTATAGTAGCCTACACCTTCAAAAAAACTTAGTTCTTTCTTTTCTGACATGTTTTGGGGAAATTATTTTTTTAGTTGTTTGGTTATATGCAATAAGGAGGCACTAATGCCAATGAAAATAATAGATAACACGATAACGACTACCGCAAATTTATCACTATTGACGACCCAATGATTGAGACTTTCCATATAAACGCTTATTACATTGTATAAAGTAGCAAAAATAAGACTTTTGATATGCTCTATAGAATCTTTTTTCCACACACATATTCTAGATAATAGAATGTCAGTGAATTAGGGTGTATTGCGCGATAGACTTTTACAAAGTATGAGGTTTCCGCATTCTTGATATTATTCGCCAATAATCCAAGACTAGACAACTTTAATTATTATCATGGGATGTAACTTTAAAATATATCCTTTATTCGGTATACTGTGCAGCAGTGTTCTACGAAGTCTTTGACTTCCTCTTGGTTTGTAAATTTATAATCTATAAAATAAAATGCAGGTCTATAGAGAGAATCAAAATAGCGAAACTATGTAAATTTTATCAGAGATTTTAATATACTAAGAACGAGTCATAATAGATTCTGTCGAACGTGTCAGAGACATAGTCTAAAGGGGATTGATTTGAAATTGATGTATAGATTAGAAAATGTATTTGATGTATTGCTTGTGCTATATTATAATGAATTGACTTCTTTGCTTTCTTCGCGAAACCCCAAGTCTCTTCGCATTGAATTTAATTTACTGAGGTTAACTTTTCATTTTCTATCAGTATTCTCTTTGTAGCAATTTCATTTATGTCATCGGTATAGTGATCTGTAATTAGAATGCCTTTCGTTTTACTTTTTTCTAGAATCAGTTTTTTGAATACTTCTTTATGCAAAGGGGCTAAGAGAGAAAATGGCTCATCTAGTAGAATAAATGGATGCCAAAGGTGAAGAACTACTATGATTTCAATATAGCGCGCAGCGCCATGAGAGAGCTCGCTCATTTTTTTAAGTGAATAGTCTGAAACATAAGGAACGGAAAAGAGAGGTTTTTGATTTTTATGCGTCTTATACATCATAGCTATGATTTTGCTAGGAGTGAGGTTTCGTGGTAGAAAACTGTCTTGAGGTAGCATGGCTATGATTTCGTTTTTTGGGCTTGGCTTCCCTTGCTCTTTATTATTTAATGTCCACTCAAGCTTATTCGCCTTATACGTTCCAAATAGCGACTTTATTAGGGTCGATTTTCCGCTGACATTTTTACCTTGAATAGCCAAGATATCTCCCGTTTGAATAGAAAAATTTCAATTCTAAATGAGTTTGTGTTTTCCTTGGCAAAGACTTATATTATGAACATCAATTTGGAGCATTGGATAGATAAAAAAAGAATTAAAGTAAAAATCGCATTTAAAACTAATGTTTTTATCATAAGTTCTAATTTGGTGTAGCCATAGTTATGATAAAAATAATATTCATTCCCTTTATGATACTGATAGGCGATAAAAGACACTAGACTACCATAGGTTAGAAAGCAGATGAAAAAATTACTCGCTATGCTAATGAAAATAGAAAATACAAGATTGTATAAAAAGGTGTCTCGGTAGTATTGGAGGAAGACGATGTGCATGAATAGATATATTTTAGGTCATTAACGTCGTCTAATATAAATTAGTATCTATTGCAATTTATACATTATAAACAAAGCAATCATAAATCCTATAAAATTTGAAAGCACTATAATCTTATTCCTACCCATATACTCCTTGGGGAGGTCTGTGAATAAGCCCCTAAATCGTAATCTCCAAAATGCTCGCTCATCTGAAAGCCTTGAGCACCAAGCATAGATTCTAGCTCGTTCGATTCAAAAAGCTGGACTTGTTCCCTAAAATGAAAAACGCCATTTTGGTCTATGACTTTGATTTCTTTCTTGACGAAATCTCCTTCAAAATATTTATGAATTTCAAATTGTATAGAATCGATGACTTTAGTGTATGATTCTTCACCTTTAGCTCTTACTAGCTGGCTATTGAGATAGTCTATGACTACAATCCCCCCTTTCGCTTGATGTTTTTTGATACTTGCTAGGACATCTAGATTCTCATTTTTATTTTCAAAGTATCCAAAGGAGGTAAATAAATTGAAGACAAAATCAAACGAAGTCTTTAGATCAAAATCTCGCATATCGGCTACTTGAAATTCTATGTTTAATTTTTCAGGGAGCTCTATGACTTTTGCCTTAGCTTCAGCTATGGAGTTGCTAGCCAGATCCAGGCCTGTGACCGTATTTCCTTTACTAGCCATGTAGATAGCGTGTCTGCCTGCTCCACAGGCTAGGTCCAATATCTTATGTGAAGGCTGAATTTCGAATTTAGCGTATAGGTGATCTATGAAATACTGAGCTTCCCGATTATCTCTATGCTGATAGAGAAGGTGATAGTATGGACTATCAAACCATGATTCAAACCAATTCATGCCTACCATTTGAGATTTTATACCAAAGAAAACTAATCAATTTTTTGGATTACACGAGCTCTATGCCCACTAGTTTTTTATTTTTCACTATGACTTCTATTTTTTCCAGTAGCGTCGTATTGAGCGATATGCCTACATAGTCAGCCATAATGGGAAATCGCTTGTACTTTCTTTCTACTAGAATCAGGGTATGCAGTGCATCTATCTTTAAATCAAAAAAAGGTTTGAGTGCATAAAAAAGCGTTTTGCCGCTATTGATGACATCATCTACTAAAATAATTGCGGTATCCTTGGTCTCAAGTGTTTTGGAAAGTTTGATTTCACTTGTTTGAGGATTCTTTTTGTCTATTTCCAATGAAATGACATCGGTTTCTATCTTCAGTAGAGGTCCTAGATAGCGAACTATTTCTTGCGCCAGCACAAACCCACTTTCCTGAATACCTACGAAGATTATTTTCTTGCGATGACAGCAGTTTTCTGCCACTTGATAGGCTATGCGTTCTAGTATTCGCTCTATTTTTTCTCTATTTGCTATTTGGGCCACGGAATATAATTTTAAGTTACAAGTGTTAAGTTTTAAATTGTGTTTACTTTATATGAAAGACGGTTAAATTGGAAAATTATTAGTTATTCGCTATTCATTCTTAGTTTATCCCCTTCAGCATCGGCACAAATTGGAATCCGTCAAATCGCTCCTCATAGTATTCATCATCGGACAGTTTTAATATTCGTTTCATATAATTGGTTTCGGAATCATTGAGTGGAATTATCATTTCCCCACCTATTTTTAGCTGAGAAAGTAGGGTCTCAGGCACGTAATCCGCACCGCAGGTTATGATGATTTTGTCAAAGGGGGCTTCATTTGCCAATCCTTCAAAGCCATCTTTTAAAAATGGGTATACATTTTTTAGTTTGATATCTTTAAAAAAACTTCGTGCTTTTTCATGGAGAATTTTATGGCGCTCTAAGGTATATACTTTATCGCATAATAGGCTCAGCACACTAGCCTGATAGCCAGACCCTGTTCCTATTTCTAATATCTTATCACTCGGCTGAGGGTGGAGTACTATAGTCTGAATAGCTACGGTAAGGGGGGATGACATAGTTTGATCTTCGTCTATAAGCACAGGGGCTATTTCGTAGGCTATGCGCTCAAAGCCTATCGGAGCGAATATATGACGCGGAATAGTGCTCATGACTTGCATGACTTTTTCATAATCGCTTATTCCCATTTTAGTTAGTTGGACTATGAGCTCATCGATCATATTGCGCCTTAACCCTATCGTTATATTACTATCCATTCGTCAAAAAATCGTTCAAAAGTAGGCATTTAACCTTAGATTTGTAAACTTTTTCTGACCACCGGATTTGGTTAGAATTAATTAATTAGAAAACTTAAATAATATAATGTACAAGATAAAGTTTGGTACAGACGGTTGGAGAGCTATCATAGCTAAGGATTATACCACAGATAATGTGGCTCGCGTGGCCGCAGCCACTGCAGATTTTATATTAAAATCGAATCTAAAGCCTACGATTGCCTTGGGTTTTGATTGTCGATTTGGTGGAAAAATATTCGCAGAGACCATCATTCAAGTGATGTACTCAAAAGGCGTTAAGGTTATTTTTTATGACAATATTTGCACCACGCCTATGTTATCATTGGCTTGCAATGAGTATAAAGCTGATATCGGAGTTATGGTGACTGCTAGCCATAATCCTCCATCCTATAATGGGTATAAATTAAAGTCTACCTTTGGAGGACCTACCCCGCCTAGCGAAGTTCAGGAGGTGGAAAATAGGATCCCAGAATCTTATTCTTATTCAGAAGTTTCGCTTGATAATATAAAGTCAGAAGGATTTTTAAACTATCAGGATTTTAGAACGCTTTATTTAGATAGAGTTCGAAAGGGGTTTGATTTAGCTACCATAAACAACTCTAAGCTTACATTGGGCTATAACGCCATGTTTGGAGCTGGTCAGTGCATAGTTCCCGATATATTGCCTAAGGCAGTTCATTTTAACTGTGAGTGGAATCCGAACTTCAATCATATAGCACCGGAGCCGATTCCAGCAAATTTGAAAGATTTTTCTGATTATTTGAAATCAAGAGGAGACGTCGATATTTCTTTTGTCAATGACGGCGATGCCGATAGAATTGCATTGATGGATAGACAAGGAAATTATATAGATGCGCATATGATTATACTAATGCTCATTTATATTCTTCATAAAGATAAAGGGATGAGTGGCAAGGTGGTTGTGGCTTTCTCTGTTTCACCTAAGATTAAAAAAATGTGTGAAGCATTCGGATTACCTATCGAAGTGACCAAAATTGGCTTTAAATATATAGCTGAAATTATCCAGGAGGGTGGCGTGCTCGTAGGAGGTGAAGAAAGCGGAGGAATATCTGTTGCAGGTCATATTCCTGAACGCGATGGTATATGGGATGCATTGATTGTTATTGATTATTTAGCCAGAACAGGTAAATCATTAGAACAATTTATCGAAGATATCAATGGCGTTGTCGGTGCGTTTTCTTATGGTAGAAGTGATTTGAAATTGACCGAAGAGAAAAAACAAGCGATACTGAAATATTGTGAAACGACAGATATCAAGTTTCTAGCGGACATTCCTGTGGAGTTAACTGAAACGATAGATGGCTTTAAATATCACCTCGAAGGTGAGAGAGTTCTTATGATCAGAGCTAGCGGAACGGAACCAGTGTTGCGTGTATATTGTCAAGCAGAGTCGAACGAAAAGGTGAAAGAAGTTTTAGATAAAGTTTGCTCATTTTTACAGTCTATCTAATGCAAAAGCAAGAATTTTAAATTTATAATTAAATGTACGACACAAAAATCTCCTTTGAAAATACTGAAGTAGCCTATGCTTCTCTATCTGACAAGGAATTAAAAAAAGCTTACTGGTTATTTAGAATGATGAGTATACCATGGCTAGTGAATATAGGAAATTCTATGATTACGCTTTGTTTAAAGTTAAATCTGCCGATACAAGGCATAATAAAAAATATGGTGTTTTCTCATTTCTGTGGGGGCGAGTCTTTAGACGAGTCCATTCCATTAATTTTTCGATTGAAAAAAAGTAATATCGAAGTATTATTGAATTATAGTGTGGAAGGATTAGAAGATACTTCAGGTTATAGAGATACGTATGAAAAAACGCTCAATGCCATTCATTTCGCCAAAGAAAATCCTTCTGTACGCGCTATGTGTGTTAAATTTACTGGTTATGCGCATACGGATATTTGGGTGAAGCTACAAGCTAAACAAGAATTGACACCAGCAGAGCAGCAGGAATTTCTTCAAGCGAAGTCATACATAGAAAAACTGTGTAGCGAAGCTGTGGACTGTAATGTGCATTTGTATGTAGATGCAGAGGAGAGTTGGTTTCAAGATAGCATCGATACCTTAGTGGATGATATGATGGAGAAATACAATAAAGAAGAAGCCTTTATATTCAATACTTATCAGTTGTATCGCAGTGATAAATTAGAGGACTTTAAGAAAGCACACCAGAGAGCTTTAGAAAAGGGCTATATCCTAGGAGCTAAAATTGTTCGAGGGGCTTATGTAGAAAAGGAAAACGACTACTATGTAAAACTAGGAACGAAATCTCCAATCAATAATACCAAAGAAGCTTCAGATCGAGAATTCGATGGGGCTGTTCGATATGCTGTGGAGAATGTAACAACTATTTCCTTGTGTTGTGCATCTCATAATGAAGCCTCCAATAAACTCTATTTTGAACTATTGACCGAGAAAAATATTCCTCTTAATCACAAGCACGTCAATAGTTCCCAGCTGCTCGGCATGAGTGATAATATAACTTATAATCTGTCAGCTACGGGTATGAATACAGCTAAATACATGCCCTTTGGTCCAGTAAAAGAAGTGATTCCTTACCTTATCAGACGAGCACAGGAGAACACTTCTGTCGAAGGCCAGACGAGTCGTGAACTTTTACTACTTGAAAAAGAATTGAAGAGAAGGGGAATATGAATGCGAAAGGCGTATAGATTTCAATAGATATTTTTTAGTCTTTTTCGATTTAATATCTTTTTCAAGAACATCCAAAGACTATGGTAATGTCTTAAATTTAAAATAACTTAATCATAATTAGCACATAGAGCATAAGCCTTCAGTGAAAATCCAAATGAAGTTGTTTCTTGGAGATTAGTGAAGTATCATTTAGGATAAATAGCCTTAGCTAAAACCGCCTATCTCGCCTATTTTTATTAGATCCAGGTTTGTCTCTAGCTGGCGGTCTTTCATTTCTAGTAGGTCGCTGAGCTTGTTTCGGCTTAGGTTCGATGACAAATACCTCCATAGGATATGGGTGATCGTCTATGACTGGTATTTTCTTACCTATCAGTTTTTCGATGTCTTTTAAGTAGGCTTTTTCCTCAAAATCACAAAAGGAGAGGGCCGTGCCATTAGCGCCAGCTCGACCAGTTCTACCTATTCGATGCACGTAGGTTTCCGCTATATTCGAAGTCTCATAATTAATAACATACTCCAGTTCGTCTATATCTATACCACGTGCAGCAATATCCGTGGCTACTAATACACGAGTCGTCTGATTCTTAAAATTAGTCAGGGCTTTTTGTCTGTTATTTTGGGTTTTATTGCCGTGGATAGCCTCTGCGGTTACTTTGTGACTTTGAAGATATTTCACCACCTTATCAGCACCGTGCTTAGTTCTAGTAAATACTAAAACGGTTTTTATTTTGGGGTCCTTTAATATATCTAGTAGGAGCGAATTCTTATTTTTTCTATCTACGAAATATAGAAATTGATTAATCGTATCGGCGGTGGAGGAGACTGGTGTCACTTCTATCTTCACAGGTTGAACGAGTATGGTATCGGCTAGCTTCACTATTTCAGGAGGCATAGTAGCAGAGAAGAAGAGGGATTGCCTTTTTTCTGGTAGTAGTTTTATGAGTCTTTTTACATCATGTACAAACCCCATATCGAGCATTCTATCCGCCTCATCTAGCACGAATAATTCTATACTATTCAAGTGTATGAATCCTTGACCAATAAGGTCTAGGAGTCTTCCTGGAGTAGCAATCAGAATGTCGACTCCTCTCTGCAATGCATCTGTTTGAGCTTTTTGTCCGACACCACCGAATATAACAGTTGAATAGAGTCGAGAAAATTTTCCATATGCCTTGAAACTCTCTTCTATTTGTATTGCTAATTCACGTGTTGGCGTTAAAATTAGGCTTCTTATTTTGCGTCTCTTTTCATTGATAGACGTTTGACTGAGGAGTTGTATGATAGGTATGGCAAAAGCAGCGGTCTTTCCGGTACCTGTCTGGGCACAGCCCAGCACATCTTTTCGGGCTAACATAGCAGGTATAGCCGCCTCTTGTATTGGCGTCGGGTGTGTGTATCCTTCTGCGTCGAGGGCTTTCAGTATGTTTTCGTCTATGCCGAGTTGCTTAAAAGTAGTGTGTTCCAATGATAAAATTAAATTAAATTAGCCTGCAAGGTACAACATTATTGAAAATAGTCTCGGTCTCTTTTAAATTGTATCATTAAACTGAAAAATATTTTTTTTATACATCTAACCCTTTGATAATTAAAGGGTGTCAGGAGGTATAAAAAATATTTTGTAAAATACTTGCATAGTTAAAAAAAATAAGTTTATCTTTGCACTCCGTTTCAGGAAAATCATAGCATGAAAATGATATGAAAG
>JAURJQ010000011.1 GCA_030832185.1 Chitinophagales bacterium
ACCGGAAGGTGCGGCTGGAATACCTCCTTTTTAGAGGCTCAATTATTAGTACTGCTTTTATCAAGTTTACTTGATAAAATGCTGGCAAACTTGTTTCGTCAGCATTACCTTTCTTTCCTTTTTTTATACTTATTTGTTCTTCATAGCATAGTCATCTGCCTAGATAATAGGTAGGTGATTTTTTTTATCTGCTAAATTCAGATAAAATTAGTCTCATAGCTTCCCGCATTGGGCGGGACTTAGAGCGCTATAAAGTAAAATAGTCTCATAGCTCAGTTGGTTAGAGCGCTACACTGATAATGTAGAGGTCCGCAGTTCAAATCTGCGTGGGACTACTTTTTCTTCACATATTTTTTTCTATTACTAATCTCACCCACAACCGCCATGCTGAACTTGTTTCAGCATCTCAAATACTGATGCTGAGATAAAACCCAAGATGAGGTGTTGAATACAAGGATGCTGAAACAAGTTCAGCATGACGCCGAGTAAAGTTCATGCCTATGTAATCGCAAACGAGCAACCGACATACTTTGCTAAAATAGTTCAGGACAGCATGACGCCGAGTGATTGTCATGTCTATGAATTTACTAATATCATAACCTAAAACCGTTTTTAAGTAAAGATCATGACCTTAAATTTTCCGATAAGTCCTAAGACAATCAGATGCGGAAATCGACAAGATATTGACATATTTTAACGATTATGATTATTTTGTTTTTAAAATTCAATCTTTTCCCACAAATTACTTAACAATTTAATTTTTTTCTTAGTTAAAGACTTGACATTAAAATAATATTACAATATCTTTACGACTTTGAAAAGTTATACATTTATTAAGAATAAAAAAATGAATTTAAATAATAAACGTTTTTTAATGCGAAAGTCAAATTTAGCAACATCAAATTCTAAACCAAAATCACCTTCTATATGAAAAAGAATTCTACCCCAACTCTTGGTCAGTATTGCTGTCAAGTGATGACTATGACCAAAGGAAAAACAAACAATACCTTACTAAAAATTACCCTATTATTACTAATAGGTTTAGTGAGTTTTGGTAAATTATCTGCGCAGTATTCCGGTACTATCACGCTACCTAGCGGTAACTTTACAGGTGCTAATGCGCTGCGTGATTTGATAGATTCTCTCAATGCCGTAGGTTTGAGCGGAAATCTTACTGTCAATGTGACCACTGCTTATACAGCACCTACCGATGGTTTTAGTCTAGGTAGTACTACGCTTAATGGCACTATGACAGGACGTACACTCACGTTCAATGGTAATGCTAACACAATTACTGCTCCAGTTGGAACGCGTACGTTTACTACTACAGTAGGTTTTAGCGGCAATTATGACTTTATATGGTGCTTGAGGGGTACTGATAATGTGATCATAAATAATTTCAGATTCCTAGATTCCACGACCAATACTACTGCTGCCACCCAAATGGAGGCTGCTATTGCTATGTTCAACTTGAATGGTTCAGGTACATTTGATGGTTGCCAAGGAATTCGAATTACAAACAATACGTTCGTTCTCGCTACTTTAAATGGGGCATCTGCTGCGATTCAAGCTATACCATTTAATAGGTTCAGTACCACTTCTTTGACATGGGCGGCAGATGACGATAGACATAGAGATATTACTGTCACTGGCAATACATTGTTGGAAGGATATTCATTTTTAGCTTTTCGATCTGCTACGAATAATTTTAAGACTAGAAGATATCAAATATCAAACAATACTCTGTATAATATAGGTGGAAATACAACCGCATTTCCAAACCAAGCTAATGGAATTTGGGCTCAACAGGCGGATAGTATAATTTGTACAAATAATTTGATATTATCGGATTCTGCGCATGCTTCGGGTACTTGGTTGGGAATTTCTTTAAGTCCGCTCGGTGGTTCGGATGTTATTTACAATAATACCATACGCATGCGAAAAGGTCATACAACCTCTGCGAATACTTTTCAAGCCATTCAGATATCTGGTTCCAATAACAGCTCGGAGTCTAGAAATTGTGACATTTTAATTCGAAGAAATAAAATCAGAATCGATTCTATTACAAATGCACTTCCACTCACCATGTCTGTTTCATTCACTGGTATTCAAGCCACAGGATTCTATAGTTTCAATAATGGTACCAATATTATTCATAGAGTATTTATAGATAGCAATGATATAGATAGCTGTAATATCCAAGGTAGTGGTACATTTACTGGATTTACAGTGCAGGCGAGTGGAAATAACCCGAACTGGTCCAGAGCATTTGTAAGAGAGAATCGAATAACAAATTTCAGACGTTCCACAAATAATGGGAATATAACTGGTTTCAATGTGCAGTTATGGCTAGATTCGGTAGAAGTATCTAACAATCTTATCCAGAATGTAGTATCTTTCCCTACTACACAAACGGCAAATACTACGAGTTTTCAGCCATTGGTATTATTTTGTTTAACAGATGCTCCGCTGCTCAATGCGCGTGCTTTCAATAACCGATTTTTAGATTTGACTATCAGAGGTAACATAACCTCTTCTTCCAACCAAATCACGAATCAGTTCGGAGGATTTAAAACGAGAGTGTTTAATAATATCGTTCACAACTGGTCTATTAGAGCAGAACCTGCCGCTGGTTCATCGGGAGGTGGTACTCTAGTTGGTTTTTGGACATCTCAAAATGCTCCAAGTATTGAGATATATAATAATGCGATTGATAGTTTCTCTGTATCTAATGTCAATAATCTAAGTACCACAGGTTTTGCGGAAGGGATTCGAATAGGAAATACTGGAAATTTTCAGATCTACAATAATTATATAGCCGATTTCTTTACCCCCCATACCAGTTCTCCAAATAATATGTTTGGTGTGAACATTAATACAACATCAGTGCCTTCTAATGTTAATTTATATAACAATACGATTCTCTTTGGTCGCACAGGTAATTTAACTGCACCTGCGAGCACCTCTAACTTTGGTGGTGCGGGAGTGTTTTTCCAGAATAGCACTACAGCGAGTATGCTTTTAATGAAAAATAATATCATTGACATTAATGCTACACCGGGTACTTCGGCTAACTGGGCATGTGTCAAGCGCAGTTCAGGTACTCACGGTACGAGGCCTGTCAATTTCTTAGCGACTAGTAGCAATAATACCTACAGAATTAATACTGGTATGCAAAATTACCACTACTGCGAAGGTACAAGTACATCTGTGTCCAATGGCTATGCTGAGTGGACTACAAACGGCTCCTCTACCAATGATGCTTTCTTTGATGGGCCATGTAGTGCCTACAAGGCATTTATGACAGGGGAAGCAGCCACGGTATCCAATGCGGAGACTTGGGTAGCGGGCCCAGTAGCCAATACATTTAGACCTTCTGGTTCTACGATTTCTGAAAGTTCTGCCGATCCTATAGCTCTAGTGACTATTGACCTTAATGGTGCTGGTAGAGGTGCTACGCCTGATAGAGGTGCTCTTCAGTTTTCTGGAACGGGTACGGACATATTCGGTCCTAAAATCACTTATCTAGATATTCCTAATCTATTCTGTACCTCAGGGCCTAGTCTCAGTGCAGAGATAACCGATATACCTTCTACTGGTACTATTAATACGACGAGCGGTACTCGTCCTAGAATGTATTTCAAAAAATCTACCGAGACCAATACCTTTGCTGCTGCTAATACCAGTGCAGGTAATGGATGGAAGTGGGTAGAGGCATCCAATACATCCTCTCCTTTTGTATTCAATGTTGACTATAGCCTATTGAATTCCGCTGCAGCTAATGGAGATGTGATTCAGTATTTTATCATAGCACAGGATAACATAGGCACGCCTAATGTCAGTGTCCAAGGAGCTGCCCTTACTGGGGGCTGTCCTGCTTCTGTGAATATAGCCGGTACGGCAGCTATCACAGGTGCTACGAATACGAAGTCTTTTGCTATCAATACATCAGTACCTCCTTATGGAATACAGCATGCACCTGTCACTTCATGTCAGGGAGATACATTAGAGCTCAGAGTTATCATTGACAGTAGCGCAGCTGTGATGCGAACCTATACTGGTCTTACGGGTATACCTAATAGTAGTACCGGATGGGCAGACATAGATACTTTCGTACTAGGAAATAACATGAACGTATCGGGCTGTACATCTACAGGGGTTACCCCTGGAGCAGCTGGTAATGGTCTTCCTGCTTCTATAGTAGATAGATATTCAAATTATGTAACCTCTAGTTTAGGTTCTTTAACGGATCTTTTTGCCGGTACTTCGGTGAATTTTAGAATGACAGGAATAGGCGGAAGTGCTACTGGTGGAGCTGTAAGTACTACGGCTACTAGTCAATTTGCCATGTATATAGATTATAATCGTAATGGTGTGCTAGAGTCTCCAGCAGAGTTAGTCAATGCTACACCTTTAACAGTGGTGATGAACGGAACCACTTGTCAATTAGGAATTGGTAATGTGGCTGGTTCATTTACTGTGCCAACTAATATAGTGAGTGGTCCTACACTATGTAGAGTTATGTTTCATTTGAGCCTTGGTTCGCCGATTACATCTCCCACACAAACTGCAAACTGGGGTGAGGTAGAAGATTATATTGTTGCGCTCAAAGGTCAACCAGATCCGAACTTTACTGCACACGCTTGGACTACCAATAAGACAGGTACTAGTATATTATCTACTCAAAATCCTGCTCGATTGCCATCATTTGATACGACGACTATATTTAGAGACACCCTCAATTTTGTGGGCTGTAAACTAGCTGTTACTAAATCTATCACAGTGAATCCTGCTCCGCGTGGATTAAGAACCTTCAATGCCACCCAGTGTGGTCCGGGTATACCACCTACTAGTTTTAGAGTGAGAGATTCCAATGCATATACCTTCCCTGTGATAGAGTGGTATGCCAATGCAATAGGCGGTAGCCCATTGCAGCAGGGTTTAGATACCGTCTATTTAAATCCTGTCAACGCGACTACGACCCTATTTGTGCGCGTTCAGAATCCTGGTACGGGCTGCTGGAGTGCACGATCGCCGATTACTCTTACGGTGACGGCATCGGATTCTATCCTAGGTAGAGCGAATGGAGTGCGGGATACCTTTAAAACTTGTCAGGGCCCTGCTATCAATCTGACAGCACTCAATGTGCAGTCAGGTGGCGCTACTAAATCATTTGATACCTTTACGTGGTCTGGAAATATTTCAGGGGTTTCATTTCCACTCAAGAATACGACGGGTGCCCAATCCATCACTCCTAGTGCAGGAGGTACCTTCCCTATCTATGTAGATGCTATAGATACTGGTTCTGGCTGCAGAGCCAGAGATACTGTGGTCCTGGTCGTGCAGACGAATCCATTTGCGGGTGGTCAAGCCTTTATTTCGGCAGCGCCGAATCCAGCATGTGCCGGTACACCGATTACGCACACTCTGCGGATGGCCAATGCGTTAGCCACTATGCCTACTTATACCCTAGGCACTGCTCCTCCGAGCAATCCTACCTTAGGCTGGATACAGATAGATACGTTCCAATTAGATAATTTCTTGAGTTCTGCAAACTGTGTAGGCATAACTCCTGCAGCAGGTCCTGCTGCCAATGGCTTACCAGCCTCCACAGGGGGCACAACTGGTGGATTTTATCAAAACTATACCAGTGCGACTGCTTTAGCAACTCTTCCGGCTCCACCAGTGCTCAGAGCAGGAGCTACTGCAAATTATAGTGTAAAGCTTTCTACAAATACTACATCTAGTACTGGTTGGGGAAATACAGTTGCTATTTTTATAGATTATAATAGAAACGGAATTATAGATCCTACTACTGAAAGGGTGGTTTCCTCTCCTTCTGTAGCTTCGACCATAAATACTACCTGTACCCGTGTTAACGATGTGTCAGGTACTATAACAATACCTAATAATATAGTGAGTGGACCTGCTCTAATGCGAGTTATGACAGGTCTTAATAATCCGACAGCTACTAGCATAACTAATCCAAATGCAAATCCAAATGGAATGGGTGAGACAGAGGATTATGTAGTGACCCTAATAGGGGCAGCTGATACGAATATAAATAAGCTCACATGGACATCTAGTGCCACGGGGGCTACTGTGCTAGGTACGAATCATACTTTAGTGCATCCAGTGACGGTCAATAACCAACGATATAATGTGCGAATGGTGAATGGCTTATGTATCGACTCATTAAAAGATACCATTAGTACGGCAGTGCCTCCATTAAATCTTAATACTATAAATGGTACCACCTCCGTTTGTTTCGGCGAGACTGTGCGACTCTCTGTGACATCCACCGGTGGTTGTATACCACACACCTATGTGTGGTCTATGCTCTCTGGTGCAGGCACATTTGCGAACCAAGGCACAGGGAGTCTTAGAGACTCTGTGAACTTTACAGCTACTGGCACTACAGGTGCTCGTACAGTGCGATGCATCGTGACGGATAATGCTGGAAATAGTGATACTTCCGATCATGTCTTATCCTTTAATAATCCTACACCTAGTGCGGTAGTGAAAGATACGATTTGTGGTCTGAATAGCGCAGTTCTCTGTGCTACTAGTTCTGTCACGAGTGATGTGCTTCAGTGGTTTAGTTCTCCTACTTCATTCCAGACTTTGGCTGAGGGCAATTGCTACACGACTCCAGCACTCAATCAACAAACAGTATTTTTTGTCAGACAATTCACGTCAGTAATAGATAGTTTGTTGCAAAGATTCCCTACTGGTGGTTTTAACCAATTTACTCCAGCTGTTTTTATAGCCAATAACGGTGGAAATAGAGTGCGAGCGAATAAGCGAATGATTCTCAAATCAGTAGAAATAGTTCCTTCTAATGCTGCCGCTACGGTATCTACGCCTGTATCGGGTACTGTAAATATTGGTGTCTATGACTTGGGAGGAAATCTAGTAGGATCATCGGGCGTGCAAACTATCAGTATCCCGAACGCGGTTTCGAATTCGGCTTCAGCTATACCTGTTAGAGTTCCTCTAGGTGTTTTATTACCTCCAGGAGACTACAATGTTCGGCTTATTTCCGCTTCATCTTCAGTGACGAATTTAGATTACGGAAATAATGCAACAGGGACTGCTTTCATGCCATTATTCAATGCTTCAAATAGTTTCGGTATTTTACAAGGAAATTATGGTACACCGTATGCTAATATAAACTTTATATTCTGGAACTACTATATAGACGAAGGATGCTGGGGTGCTCCGATACCGGATACAGTAATGTACCAAGCACCACCTACCTTAACGCTCTCCCGCAGATTAGATTCTGTATGCTCATTAGGTGCTACTACTCCAGTAACATTGACTTCTCCTAGTCCACCTTCTACATATAATAGATATACATGGACTCCAAGTACTGCTATAGCTGGTGATAGTGCCGCAGGTTATATATTCTCTGAGACTGCACCTGCTATGCACACCTATGTTTTGAGTGCTAATCAAACAACGGGTCTGCAGTGCGCTACTACAGATACCTTCAGACTTTTAGTGAAGCCAATTCCTCCTGTGATCTCTAGATCTCCGGCTACAGCAAGTGTAGATTTATGTAATGGTACAGTCCAGCAGCTCGATGCCCTTGGTTTCAGAATGACCAATCATGTGGTAGGCACCGCCACGACAACAGGCGCTGGTGCTGGTCAGTCTCCATTTATGGGAGGTTGGGGTGGTACGAAATCCCAGTTTATTATTAGAGCATCAGAGCTACCATCTGGTGGTACTCCTAAGACTTTGAAGTCTATAGCCATGAGAGCTACGACTTCAGGAACCACCTACGAAGGGTTTCAAATATATGTAGGGCATACCACATTAACTCAGTTTACTGCTCCGGCAGATATTAATCCAATTACAGGTGCTGGGAACACTCCTGCTATACCTTTGACAAGAGTTTATGAAGCTAACGCAGCATTAGCTGCTTATACTCCTATAGCAACAGGTGCAGGTTTTAATAATCCATTTCCTTTTGGTACTAAACCAGCAACTCCTCTAGGTGGTGCTGTGAGCGATCAGTTCTTATGGGATGGGACATCGAATATAGTTGTCTTTATGTCATGGAGTGAAAACCCAACTGCAGCTACTTCTACTGGAAGTAATTTTGAATACAGTAGTCCTGGATTCGCGGCTACATTCAGACGCCAGAATGATAATCAATCCATGGCTGATATGGCTATTACTACGGGTGGAACGAGTAGCACTGCTACTTTTAGACCGAATATGGAGCTTCTATTTGAAGATGGAGCACCGATTACGTGGTCTCCAACTACAAGTCTCTTTACAAATACAGGCGCTACTGCAGCGTATACTGGTACTGTAAGAGATACCGTCTATGCTCGGCCGGTAGATACTATTAAATATTTCGTGACAGCTACCTTCCCGAATGGGTGTACCAGACGCGATAGTATTACCCTAAATATAAAAGACACGATCACGATTAATAGCCAGCCACCTTCTTTTGCAGCATTCTGCTCGGGTGATACCATGAGACTTTGTGTTAATGCTACATCTACGAGTCCTATCACCTATCAATGGAAGAAAAATGGCTTGAATATCAGTTCAGGTGTGAATCCTACTGCTAATGCAAGCTGTTTAGTAATTCCTAATTCAGTGTTAGCAGATTCGGGTACCTATGAAGTAGATATGACTACTGGTGCGCCATGTAGTGGGAAGACATCTATCCAGTCTACCGTTAAGATTCGTCGTGCTATTATCATCACTACTCAGCCTAAGGACACCACCGTATGTGTAGGTTCTCCGCTTGCAGTGATCGCAGCAGCTTCGAATGACACGGCCAGAAGATGGACTCAAATTGGAGGTTCGAATACAGGTACGAATAATACCTATTCTACTGCTAGTTCAGTCTATCCAGATAGTGGACGATACTTCATTACTTATTACGCAAATTCACCATGTCCTGCTAGAAATAGCGACACGGTAAGGGTAAGAGTTTTACCACCGGCTATGATTTTGGCCGATCCTGCTACATTGACCAATCTATGTATCGGAGATTCTGTGACCCTAAAAGCTACACACCAAGGTGCGCTAGGCTTCCAGTGGTTGAAAAATGGTTCTCCAATAGCTGGAGCTACTACAGATTCCTTGAAGGTGAAAGCCAATACACAAGCTGACTCAGGTATTTATCGAATGATTGTGTTTGCAGCGGTGGGTTGTACACCAGATACTTCTGCTGTCACAGCAGGTATCGTCAAGGTCAATCTACCTATATCCATAGTGACACAGCCATTAGCGAAAACCTTTGTCTGTCAGAATTCTGTATTTAATGCAGGAATCACTGCTCAGAACGTAACGGCTTATCAGTGGAAAAAAGATGGTGCGAATGTATCGATCGGTGCAGGTGGCACTACTGCTAACTATAGCATAGCCAGCACGCAGCCAGCTGATGCAGGTATATACACTGTAGAGATGGTCGGTATTTCACCTTGTCCTAATGTGACGAGCACGAATGATACACTGCAAGTGACTAAATTAGCCGCTATCACTACTCAGCCTTCAGCCTTCCAGGTATGTGAAGATCAACCTATAAGCATTTCAGGTGCCGGATCTGATACCGCTAGTCATCAGTGGTTATTCAACGGCTCTCCGATAAGTGCACCAAACGGCACTAGACAGGCCTATACCAAAGGCGGTAGCCCGGCTACTATGGCAGATAGTGGAATGTATCGATTAGTAGTACTTTCTGCGAATGCAGGTGCTACAGTATGTAAAGCAGATACTTCAATTGCAGTTCTAGGAGCTGTGGTAAGAAAAATAGCTATTACTACTCAGCCATTGGCTAAGACCTTTGTCTGTCAGAATTCTGTATTCAATGCAGGAATCACTGCTCAGAATGTAACGTCTTATCAGTGGAAAAAAGATGGAACGAATGTATCCACCGGAGCAGGTGGCACTACTGCTAGCTACAGTATTGCAAGCGCGCAGCCATCTGATGCAGGAATCTTTACTGTGGAGATGGTCGGTATCTCACCTTGTCCCAATGTGACGAGCACGAATGATACACTTCAAGTAACGACGCTAGCAGCTATTACTACTCCGCCAGCTTCTGGTACTGTAGTGTGTGAGACGCAAGGATTTACATTGAATACAGCGGCTACGAACGCGGCAAGTTACCAGTGGTTAAGAAATGGTGCTGCGGTTGGGGCAAATTCAACGGCATATCCTATAGCCTCTGCTACTATGACGGATAGTGCATTCTACCGAGTGGTCGCTCTTTCTAGTAATGCAGGTGCTGCGGTTTGTAAAGCAGATACTTCTGCTCCAGTATTAGTTACTGTGAATAGAGCTATAGTCATAAATACTCAGCCTGCTTCATTCTCTTATGGATGTATAGGTGCTAGCTTTAATCTCAATGTGGTAACTCAAAATGCTGCAGGCTTCTCGTGGAGAAAGAATGGTACACCAAATGGCCAGACTACTGCTACCATGACGATAAATCCATTTGGATACTCTGATACTGGGAATTATACAGTCGTAATCACTGGTAGACCTTCATGTCCGAATGTGATATCAAATAATGCTAAGGTAGATCCTACGACAGCAGCTTTTGTAACTGTAGAGCCTGCTAATACAGATGTATGCTTGAATGATACTCTAAAATTAAATGTTACGGCTCAGGCTGCACAATCTTATCAGTGGAGAAAGAATGGAGTTAACATACCAGGTGCAGTATCTAATACATACAATATACCTAACGCTGGGTTTAGTGACGCTGCGAACTATGACGTCATAGCATTGGCTTACTTCGGTTGTACGAATGATACTTCTAGAGTGGCTACAGTGGTCGTCAGCACGCCATTGGCTATTACTACTCCTATCGCTAATTCAGATGTGAAGTGTGAAGGTCAGAATATTAGCTACACCACAGGTGTATCTGGTACGAGTCCTTACACCTATGCATGGAAGCTCAATGGTTCCACTGTAGGTACAAATAATGCTACGTATAGTAAATCAAATATACTTACCGCTGACTCAGGTCAGTACATTGTATCCATTATGGGTAGTCCAGCATGTCCTATGGTTTATGATACTTTATTATTGGATGTCAATAAAGCGCCAGTAGTAAATGTAGATCCAAATGGTGCTTCACCTATCTGTATAGGTTCTAATTCTACCTTGAATGTAACAGTAAGCAATCAGTCTTCTATTGAATGGCATAAAGCAGGTGCAGGTAATACTGGTCAAACAGGCTCTACCTTCAACTTCACGAATGTCATTAATACTGACGGCGGTTCTTATTTCGTGATTGCTAAAGCACAGCCGGCTTGTTCGGATGTCACTTCTAGTCAAGTAACTGTAGCCATTAACGCACCTGCTTCGATAGCGCTCAACCCATTAGGATCGGCTATATTAGAAGATCCTGCGGGTAACTATACCATGAATGTAATTGCTGCAGGTTCAGGACCATTTACTTATCAGTGGTTTAGACAAGGTAATCCGATACTAGGTGCTACCAGTGCTAGCTATTCTATCACAAACTATGTACCTACTTTAGATTCAGGTTCATACTATTGTAGAGTGACAGCTCCAGCACCATGCAGTAATTCAGTGAACTCTACTATAGCTCGTATCACAACGATTAAGTGCCCTGCAGTAGTAAAACATCCTATCAAGACTGTAAATATTTGCTCAGGCGGTGCCTTCAGTTTAGATGTGACCGCTACAGGAGTAAAAACTTACCAGTGGTTCAAAGGAAATGCTGCTATACCAGGTGCTACATTTGCTAACTTCTCCATTCCGAATGCGAATCCTTCGCATACAGGAGTATACAGGTGTAGACTGTTTGCCTTTAATGATGCTACTTGTGATATTACCTATTCTGATTCAGCTGTAGTTACAGTGAAAGATCAGCCTATTATTACACAGCAACCAGCTGGCATTACTTCATGCGCAGTATCAACTCACACTATGACAGTAGCAGCTACCTTTGGTGAGACGTATCAGTGGTATAGAAATGGAATAGCCATTTCACCTAATGGTGATGGCCCTTCCTATACATACAATAACGTGAATCTTATAGGTGATGAGTTCTATGTGAAGGTAGGTAATAATCTTTGTCCTGATGCTAATTCGAATAAAGTTGTATTGAAGAATGTAAATCCTTCTAGTCAAGTATACTTAGCAGCTTCTACGGTGTTTAACCTAGTAGAGCGTTGTAACGATGCTAATGGTTGGACATACTATTCTACTTCAGCTCAAAGTGAGCAATTATTAATGGCAATTAAGAAGAAGAACAATGTATTCACAGCTAGACCTGATATCGAATTGATGGGCAATATCCGTGAGATTTCGCCTCTAAATAAAGAAAATAGAGGAGCTATCTTAGGTACTACTTTATTTAATCTTGATATTACAGGTCAGATTACAGAGCCATACGAATTGAAGTTCTACTACTCTAAGGCCGATGCAGATCAAGTAGTCGCAAGGTTCAATCAAATAAGGTTGTCAAATGCAAATAATTTTAGTTCTGATATAACAGATTTGACCTTTGTCCTAAGTACGCAACAACCATTCACAAGTTCTATTTGGAAGAATTTAACAATTCCTTTAAATATTGAGCATACAGTGACTTATAAAGACAAAGAGTTCGGCGTAGAGAACAATGTAAACTACGTGATACTTAAGAATCTAGTAAGTACTAAACTTGGTGGAACAGCATTTATGGATTATAGATTGAAATCTAGCTCTAGTATTACCTCTACCACAGCCAGTGGATTTGGGTTCTCACTCTATCCTGTGCCTTCTACAGACGGAAAATTGACTGTAGATGTGAGCAGTAAGCGTATGAAGCCAATTACATTTACTGTTACGGATATGACCGGCAGAGTAGTCGCTATTTTCAATGAGAAGCATACGAGCTTAGAAAGTTCCCATGCATTTGACTTTAGCCAACTAGCTAGTGGAAACTATCAGATGATGATCTCAAATGATGAGGAATCTGCTATCGGTAAATTTACCATATCTAAATAGCAAAATCATTGCACTATTATTAGTGTAGATATTAAAAAGGTTTGCGAAAGCCGCTCTCATAAGGAGCGGCTTTCGCTTTTATAGCCAACTACTTATAGGCCTATACGATACATGCGGATAGCGCGTTTGTGTAGATAAGCCACTCAGTGGGGATTGTTTTATTCAGTCATTATTTGATTGTAGAGCAGCCAGTTTTCAATTAATTATCTTTAATGATTAATTTGGATTTCCCTGTATTGGTTCGTTTTGGATATTTTTGAGTACATAGTCCTAATAAAATCTAATGTCAAGCTAAACCAAAATGGCTAAGTTTGCGTCTTAGTTTAAATCTTACATATGACCCAAATTTCAAATCCAGAGGATATCATTCAGATGAAAGATGTTTCACTTTATCAAAATGATTTTCAGGTGCTTCGGGATGTAAATCTAAAATTAAAGGAAGGAGAATTTGCCTATATAATTGGTAAAACAGGAAGCGGAAAAAGTACCCTTTTAAAGTCATTGTACGGAGCATTACCTATTATTAGTGGAGATGCTCACGTAGCTGGGTTCGATTTGAAAAAGATAAAGACAAGCAATCTTTATACTCTAAGGCGATCATTAGGTATAGTTTTTCAGGATTTTCAATTATTGACCGATCGCTCAGTTCTTAAGAATCTAGAATTTGTGCTACGAGCTACGGGTATTACCAATAAGGCAGATATCAGTATGCGTATCAGTAATGTGCTAACCATGGTCAACATGAACGACAAGGGTTATAAAATGCCACACCAACTTTCTGGCGGTGAGCAGCAACGTATAGTCATTGCCAGAGCTTTACTCAATAGACCTAAATTAATACTGGCTGATGAGCCAACAGGTAATTTAGATCCCGATACTTCCGATGAGATTATGAAACTGTTGATACATATCAATAAAAATCATAATACTGCTATCCTGATGGCTACCCATAACTATCAGCTCATAGAGAGGTATCCTTTTAGACTTATAAAAGTGAGTGGAGGTAAGGTGATAGATGAAGATACCTATTTTAGCTAAGTTTAAATGTATGTCAGCTAGTATTAAAATGAATAATCCTCTTGACAAAAAGAATATTTAAGTATCTACTTCGATTTTTTATAGCAATTTTAATGTTGCTGGCGATTATAGTAGCCGCCATTCAATTACCTTTTGTTCAAAATAAACTAGTGAAGTTGGTATCTAATAGCTTATCTAAAAGCCTTAATACCGAGGTGAGCATTGGAAATGTATCCATAGACTTCTTAACCAGAGTCAAGTTAAATGATATATTGATAATCGATTATAAAAAGGATACATTAATTTTTGTAGGTAATATAACGAATAAGCATCTTCTTGCATTCGATTGGAATAAACCATTTCAATTTAATGGAGAGAAACTGATTTTATCAAATGTGAAATTCTATTTAGATAATACTGAAAAGGATAGCATTTTCAATTTGACCAAGACATTTAGAAAATCAAATGTAAAGTCTGAAAATACACTCGCGGAAGCAATTCCTAAAGACAATAAACCCAAATTAGATTTCATAAGATTAGGACAGTTGGATTTAAATAATGTAAGTTTCAGGCTCCGTGATTATTACAATTATCAAACGATTTCATTCCGAATAGAACAATTGGATCTAGACGCTAAAAAATGGCGATTCTCTGATTCAATATGGCAACTAGGTAATCTTCGGATTCAGAAACCTTTGGTCTCCATTATTCAGCATCCCTCACCTTATACTCCTAAATCATATCAACCAGAATTTCTAAATTTACCTTTTCAATTACATCTAGATCAACTTAAATTAGAACATGCGCAGCTGAGAATATTTAATGAAGAATTAGAGCCAATTTCAAAAGATCAGCTCTCCTTTTCTGATTTAGATGTTAGAAATATATTCTTAGATGCAGTTTCTGTAGAGCTTCGTAAAGGCTCCATAGCTGGTGAGGTAACTCATATGCGCGCTATAGAGAAGAGCGGTCTTGGAATTACAGATTTACGAACTCAGTTCTTTATGAATTCATATAAGACAGAAGCGAAAAAGTTGCTATTTAAAACTAATAATTCGAAGATAAAAGGCTATCTGCGCTTTAATTATAACCATATGCGAGAGTATCTTAAATTTGCAGCTTGGGTAAAGGTAACGGGAGATGTCTCAGAGAGTAATTTAAGTTTGAAAGACCTTGCATATTTCTCCCCAAACCTTAAAAATTGGTCTCATTTAGATGTTAAGTTTAATACCATAGCTCGTGGGACTATGAACGAACTTATGCTCAATAATCTTTATGCTTCACTCAATGAAAATAGTATAAAAGTAGGTGGTCAAATCAAGCTCTTAGATTTGTTTTCGGGTAAAGGTCTAAATACCATAGCTCAGTTAAATAGATTAAGTTTTGAAAAGAAAGATATAGAGTTTGTTTTCCAAAAAAAGAAATTACCGTCAGAGATAGATAGACTGGGAAGAATGACCTATAACGGTGAATTCAAAGGCAATCCAATGAAGTTCACATTAAATGGAAAACTACTAACTAGTCATGGAACAGGGATTTTAAAAGAGATGCAATTTGATTTTAACAATTCAAATCTTCCTAAGTACAAAGGTGGTGTTCAAGTTCAAAATTTGAAACTAAACGATATTATAACCGGTGGAAGTCCCATAGATGCTCTCACAGCCTTGGTCTATATAGATGGCGAAGGCTTCAATGTTCAAAATCTCAACTCATACCTAAAAGGAGATATTTCTCATGTCCATATCAATGGAACAGAGTATCGTCAATTTAAAGTAGATGGTAAATTGAAAGAAAAGATTTTCAATGGAGATATTAAATCGCTAGACCCTAGTCTTAGTCTCCATGCTAATGGCACGGTTTCTATGAATGATGCTACTCCTAAATTAGAATTACAGGTAGATTTAGACAATGTAGATCTTCAGAAATTGGGATTGACAAAAAAGAAACTCCATCTCTATGCGAGTGTCTATGGAATAGGTCGAGGTAAAAATTTAGACGAAATGCTAGGTACGATGAACCTGGAGGATATGTATGTCATAGATAGGTCTCAGGAGAGTAAAATGTATGGATTTTCTAATCTGACAGTAGAAAAAGATGTTTTTGAAGAATCGGGTAATAAATATATTCTACTGAATTCCGATGAGGTGCAGGCCAGCCTAATTGGTCAATACAGAGTATCGGATATACCGAATCTTTTAACTGATTATTTTCTTAGTTATCTGGCCATAAATAAAAGTGCTAATGTGCAGCGAAGTTATAATTCTACTTTTTTCAATCTAAGTCTAGATGTTAAAAATATACGTAACTATTCAGTTGTCCTGCATCCGTCCTTGAAAAATATAGCTAAAGGCACATTAAATGCCCAATTTAATGGTATAGAGAATAAAATGATTATCGACGGAAACTTCGAGCAAACTGAATATCTAGGATTCAAATTTCCAAAATTGAATCTGGTAAATATATCGAGCAATAGCGATTTTCAAACAACACTCAATATAGATAGTATTTATTTTGAAAATAAACTAGCGATTACTCCATTCAAAGCTAATATAAAACAAGTGTATGATGGATTAAATCTTAACATGGAATTGCTCAATCGAGCGGATGATAAATTTGTGGATTTCAATAGTAATATCAAGAAAGTTGGGGATGATTATTATTTTCATATCCAGCCTTTTAATTCGTATTTTGGTAGAAAAGTATGGTCTTTACACCCAGATAATTTGATAAGACTGAATCTTAAAGATAAATCCCTTCAGGTAGAAAATTTAGAATTGTTTAAAGACATACAGAGTATAAAATTCACGAATAGCTCCAAGGATAACAAGTCTATTCGCGCTGATTTTGAAGAGGTTAAACTAGAGGAGTTAATTAGTGGTTTCTTGCCTATTTTGAAAACTTTTAAAGGTCAATTGAATGGTAATATTCAAATATCTGATATTCTTAGTAACCCTAAGCCTATAGCTAATCTAAATGTGAGCAACATGATGTGGGATAGCGAAGAAATAGGAAATTTGGTTTTGACTAGTAACTTGGAAAATGAAATTGTTCACTCCATTTTGTCCTTGTCGGGTATGAATTATAAACTTCAATCGGATATTTATATTAATGCTAAAAAAGGTATAGATTCGCTCTATGCCTTTAATAAGTTAGAAAGATTTAGGCCAGCTATACTCAATAAAATTTTGAATACATTGGTTTATGACATGAGAGGAAATTTGCATGGTGAGTTCTCTATTTCCGGACCATTAAATGCATTGAATGCAGAGGGAGTCATTGAGATAGATAGTTTTGCGACCGGATTACACACTATTTACACGAATTATAATCTTCAGAGTCAAAAAATTTATATAAAACCTGGAAAATTTATTCTAGATAAATTTAAATTTTATGATGAGGAAGGAAACGAAGCGGTGGCGAATGGGTTTGTGAATTATAATCATCTGAAACGATTCGATTTATTTCTAGATGCTTATTCTTCTAAATTGCTTTGTATGAATTCCAACTCTTTAAATAATAGTACAATTTATGGCAAGGTATATGCAGATATGGATGTTAAATTTAGAGGGACTATAGGGGATCGTATCTCTATTTTAGCTAGAGGACGAAATTTGCCAAATTCTATTTTACATGTTAACTTGGAGACCGCTCAAAAAACGGGTAAGTATGGATTTTACGAATTTACAGGGAGAGATACTAGTGATGCAGTAAGTAACATATTTGTGCGTAAAGTCAAAAAACTCGGAGGCGTCAATTTAGATTTCGACTTTGATGTCAATAAAAATGGAAAACTATTCATTATAATGGATCCCAGTATTGAAGATAGAATAGAATGCAATGGGCAGGGAAGAATAGCATTCAAAATGACTCCAGAGACAGATATGGACATCAAAGGATCCTATGAGATTTTTTCAGGTACTTACCTTTTTACTTATCAGAACCTTGTTCAAAGATTGTTTTATCTAAATAAAGGAGGAACTATGACCTTCGTCGGTGATCCTAGCGCGGCTATCATTGATGCCTCCGCGACTTTTACCACTCGAGCCAGCGCGCAAGAACTCATCACAGCCTATTTTGGGAATACGGATAATTCTAGAATCATCAGCGCCGCGAAGAGTACAGTGAAAACCAATATTATTCTTAAGTTAAAGAATAAAATAATGAAACCGGACATATCTTATGAACTCAATATAGATCAAAATAATCCTGAGGTGGTGAGTGCATTTGAATCCATTACCTCTACTACTAAAAATAATGAGGCAGAACTGAATAGACAGGTTATGGGATTATTGCTATTACAGCGATTCTTCCCACCTAGCTTTACTGGTTTTACTCAAAATCAGAATCCGAATAACGCTGTGAGTTCAGATCTCCAAAATACTGCGTTTGATGTAGTCACAGGTAAATTATCTGGCTATGTCACTGACTGGATGCAAAATACATTTAAAGGAATGAATTTCGGTCTTTCGTATAAAAACTACAATCAATTAAATCAAACGGATAATCTTACGAATACAAGGAATGAATTTAAAGTAGCTATTTCACAAAAGCTCTTAAATGACAGATTAGTCTTTAATGTCGGAGGAAATTATGATTTCGGGAGAGGGCAGTTTAGCAATAGCAATGCAAATACAGCTTTTTTCGGAGGGGATGTCGATTTGGAATACTTGCTGACACCACTAGGAAATGTGAGAGCCAAGTTTTATTCTACACTATCTAACGACCCTTTGAACTCAGTATATATCAATAAAACAGGAGCGGGTATCCTGATTCAAAAGGACTTTGATGAATTCAATCAATTGTTTAAGAAAAATAAAATGAAGTAGTCCCTTCGATAGAATTAGTCTTGAAAATGTTTGAAAATTTAAAAGTGGTAGAACTAGCTAGTGTTTTAGCTGGACCTATGGTCGGTACCTTCTTCGCCGAATTAGGCGCAGAGGTTATAAAAATTGAAAATAAATCAACACATGGAGATGTGACCAGAACTTGGAAACTTCCCAACGAATCTTCTCAATTGAATTTTTCAGCCTACTATGCCGCAGCCAATTATGGCAAACAATCTCTATTTTTAGATTTGAAAAATGAAGCTGATTTTTCTCATGTACTAGAATTAATAGCTGTAGCTGATATTCTCATAGTCAATTTTAAAGCAGGTGATGCCGCGAAATTAGGACTCGATGCACTAAGCTTAAGAGCTAAGTTTCCTAAGCTAATATATGCTGCTCTCACTGGATTTGGAGAAGACGATCATCGAACGGCCTTTGATGTAGTGCTCCAGGCAGAGACGGGTTATATGTCTATGAATGGCGAAAAAAATAGCAAGCCTCTCAAGATGCCCATAGCTTTCATAGATATATTAGCTGCGCATCAGTTAAAAGAAGGTATTTTATGTGCTTTGATACAACGAGGGCAGACTGGAAAAGGTGCCAAGGTCTCTGTATCACTATACGATGCAGCCATAGCTAGTTTGGCCAATCAAGCCACTAACTATCTTATGGCAGATACTATACCTGCCAGAATGGGTTCTGGGCATCCGAATATAGCTCCATACGGCGATTTATTTCAGACTGTAAACGGTGAATGGATTGTATTAGCCATTGGTACAGATAAACAGTTTATAGATTTATTACAGGTTTTAGATTTGTCTGAATTACTAAGTGATGTAAAGTATATAACAAATGCTTCGCGAGTGCTAAATAGAGAAGCTTTAAACTCTCTTTTAACTGCTACTATAGGAAGCTTTACTGCAGAGAAGCTTCAGAGTCTTCTGGCTTCAAGGAACATACCCTTTGGGCGAGTAAAAGATATGGCCGAGGTATTTGCGCACCCTCAGTCGCAGAAACTTATTCTAGAAGATAAGATTGAAAACACCTCAGCCAAACGAGCAAAAACCGCTATTTTCAAATTAGATTAGCCTTTTCTTTACTAATTTATATTTGCCTATGTTGTTTCCTGTGGTAAAACTTGTTTTACATTCTATCAAATTATGAAATATCAAACATATATAGCACATAGTTTTCTATTATGAAATATTCTGAAAAGTAAGAACAATTCTTATTATTTAGGCTATAAATACCTTACTATATAAGACGTTCAGATAATATTAACAGGCGCTATATCAAATAAAATCCATATTTAATTTGAGATTAATTTAAGAGAATACATAGAAAAAATCTTCGATTGTCTATTGTGTCTTATGTGGTAAAAAAAATGATAGTCTGAACTTTCACATAAATCAAATTCGCACCCTTTTATCTTCTCATTTTTTAGTAAAAAAATGGCTTAAATTCACTTACTTTTGCTGTTTCAATATTTTCATATAGCCTTTATCATGATTAAAATAGATTCTCATACGCATATAATTCCGAAGACGTTGCCAAAATGGACGGAGAAGTTTGGGTATGGAAATTTTATTCACCTCGATCATTATCGATCCGGTTATGCTAGAATGATGCAAGGAGATAAATTCTTTCGAGAAATCAAATCGAACTGCTGGGATCCAGATTTGCGCATCAAGGAGTATGCAGAATATCAAACTCAAGTGCAAGTAGTCTGCACAATTCCTGCATTATTTGGCTATCATGCTCAGCCAATACACGGATTAGAAATTTCTGAATACCTGAACGATGATATTGCTGAATTGGTAACTAAGTATCCGAAAAATTATATAGGATTAGCTACCCTACCAATGCAAAATGCAGAGCTCGCCATTAAAGAATTGGAGCGCTGCAAAAAGCTCGGATTTAAGGGCATTCAAATAGGTTCTAATATCAATGATAAAAATTTAAGTGAAGATGAATTCTTCCCTATTTTTCAAGCCTGTGAGCGACTCGATATGGCGATTATAGTGCATCCTTGGAATATGATGGGAAAGGGCTTGATGGATAAATATTGGTTGCCATGGCTAGTCGCTATGCCCGCGGAAACGACACGTGCTGCTTGTTCTATGATTTTTTCTGGAGTACTGGAAAGATTGCCAAAACTGCGCGTATTGTTTTCACATGCTGGTGGGGCATTTATTTTTACCTTGGGTAGAATAGAACATGGATTTCATTGCAGACCAGATTTAGTAGCTATAGATAATCCCGTGCCACCGAGTCATTATTTGGGGAAATTCTGGGTGGATAGTATCACACATGATGCAGATGCCTTGCGTTATATTATTTCTAAAGTAGGTACAAAGAAAATCTGCCTTGGTAGCGATTATCCTTTTCCTCTTGGCGATCTGGAAATAGGAAAGTTTATTACTGAAATGGGCTTGGGGGAAAGTGAAGTAGAAGATATATTCCAAAACTCAATTGTTGAATGGTTGAATCTAGACTTGAATTTGTATAAATAGAGTTTGAGGGTTGTATCACAAAGTTCCACGTAGAAGGCACAAAAGACACTAAGAAAATAATGGTGAATAAAAACAAGTAAGCGCGTGATTATGAATAAGGGAATTTCTTTGTGCAACTTTGAGGGATTTAGTGAACCTTTGTGAAATAATTTTGTCCGATTAGTTGTAAATTAAGAATAATTTTTGTAAAATAGCATTTAAGAGAAAACAAAAATGAAATATACAGAAGATGAACTTTCAAATATTATATTAGGTTGTGCTATTGAAGTTCATAAGAAACTTGGTCCAGGGTTGCTAGAGTCTGCCTATCAGGAATGTTTATTTTTTGAGCTTGTAGAAAAAGGTTTAGAAGTAGTAAAAGAGAGGCCTATGCCAATAGTTTATAAGGATGTAAAACTCGACCACGGATATAGGCTAGATTTGTTAGTTGAGAATAAAGTAGTTATCGAAATTAAAACAGTTGAAGCATTTTCGGATGTTCATTTTGCTCAAGTATTGACTTATCTAAGATTGGGGGAGTATAAACTAGGACTGCTTTTAAATTTTCATGTAACTTCGTTGAAACAAGGAATTAATAGAATTATAAATTGATTATTATCATAAATGTTAATTACCAAAGATATAAAATTTGAATACACACCGCAGGTTAAATTTGGTTTTCCTGATATCCAATGCGCCGTAGGAGATAGCTTGGTCATAACCGGAGAATCAGGTTCTGGAAAAACGACTTTACTTCATTTATTAGGTGGGTTGATCAAACCAAAGTCTGGCAAGGTCATTCTGAATGAAACAGAGGTTAATGTTTTAGAAGGATCTTCATTAGATAAATTTAGAGGGAAGCACATTAGTATTATTTTTCAGAAAATGCATTTCATCTCCTCGATTTCGGTATTAGAAAATATTCTTCTAGCTCAATGGTTAGGGACAGAAAATAAAAATAAGGATCATGCCATGCAGATTCTAGAAAAACTCCAAATCGCGGATCAAAAGGATAAAAACATCAAGCAGCTTAGTCAAGGTCAGCAACAGCGAGTCGCTATTGCTAGGGCTTTAATTAATCAACCTAGCTTAATTCTAGCGGATGAACCTACTTCGAGTTTAGATAATAAGAATGCAGAGATTGTCGAAAAATTATTAAGAGAATCCGCACAAAGTATGAATGCAGCTTTGGTCATAGTAACACATGATATGCGAATGAAACAGAATGCAAAAAACACCATCGAATTGTTATGATTATTTGGCTAGCCTTTAAGAATATTTTCCATAAACCACTGCATGCAGTTTTGAATATTATCATATTCGCTACTGGCATTGGTATTATTACTATGCTCAGTTTGGTACAGCGACAATTTGAGGATAAATTTGAAAAAAATATAGAGGGTATAGATATGGTCATGGGGGCCTCTGGTAGTCCATTGCAACTTATCTTATCAGCCGTCTATCATATCGATGCGCCTACTGGGAATATCCCTTTAGAAGAGGCGGAAAAATGGATGCATCACCCATATATTGCCAAGGCAGTGCCTATGGCTTATGGAGATTCGTATATGAGTTTTCCTATGATAGGTTCTGACAGTAGTTACTATTATCACTTCAGCGCAGTCTTAGCATCAGGAAAGCTCAATCAAGAGAATTATGAAGTGGTAGTGGGCTCTGAAGTAGTGAATAAATTGAAATTAAAGTTAGGAGATAAATTTCATAGCACTCATGGACAGCAGGAGAGTGGAGAAGAACACGAAGATATAGAATGGGTGGTCACTGGAATACTAAAACCTACTGGTAAAGTGATAGATAGAATGATCGTATCGAATATAGAAAGTGTGTGGGATATACATGGAGAAAGTGGTTGTACCCATGATCATGAAGAGGGTGAAGAATGCCATCATCATGACCATGAAGCGGGTAAAGAAATTACGGCGGTACTGCTCAAATATAGAAATCCTATGGCAGCCTTGCAATTACCGCGTCTCATAAAAGAGCAATCCAAAAATATTCAATTAGCTCAACCCGCAATAGAAATTAACCGTTTGTTTTCGCTTTTAGGTATTGGACTTGATGCTATTTGCTATCTCGCTTATTTCATCATGGGCCTATCGGCCATTAGTATTTTTATTTCGATATACAATACTTTGAAAGAACGAATGTTTGAATTAGCTATGATTCGCACATTAGGGGGCTCCAAGTTCAACGTATTTAGCCTTATTTTAGCTGAAGGGATATTGTATAGTATTTTTGGTTATCTAGCGGGATTCTTTATGGGAGTAGTTGGTTATAAAATGGTGGCTATGCTAGCCGAGAAGGAGTATCAACTCTCCTTTGGAAATTTACCTATAGATTTCACACAACAGTTTATGCTGTTTGGTATCTCCTTATTTATTGGATTTTTAGCAGCTATTTTCCCTGCTATCAAATCTTATTTCATTCAAATATCTTCAACACTAGCTCATGAATAAATGGATTAAAGGCTTATTTAGTTTTGTCTTTCTCACTCTGGTTTTCAGCAGCCACAAACCGATAGTGAATGATGAATCCGTGGAGATTGCGAATGCCAATGCCTTACACTTAGCTGCGAATGAGGTAAAATACAATCTAGAGGAAATGTATGCCGAGGAGCATATAGTAATGGATAAAGACGTAGAAAATGTGGTTACCTGGAACGCCCTTAAAAATGTTCGCTATGAAGAAAAGCCAGATCCTACTTATAAAGTGGTCTATAAACCTATCTATGGTAAATCGATACGGGAGCTCGAAGATAAAACCATACAAATAAAGGGTTTTATAATACCCATTACATCTAATACGTTTGCGCTTAGTAAGAACCCTTTTGCAGCATGCTTTTTCTGCGGTCAGGCTGGTCCAGAAACAGTCATGGGCATTCAGTTTAAGAAGCTAAAAGATAAATTAAAAACGGATATGTTTGTCACACTTAAAGGGAAATTTATACTCAACTATGACAACCCTGATGACTGGATGTACCATATTATCGATGCAGAGATTATAGAGATAAAGTAAATATTAACCAGCGGTCAGTAATCAGTGATTAGTGACCCCTGGTTAATTAGTTTTTGCATAAATTCAAATCAGTAAAGAACACCTTCTTAAAAATTAAACTATATGCTCGTTAGTGATTGGGGATTGATAGACTATAAGGACGCGGAGACCAAGCAGCTAGATTTATTTGAAGAGAAACTAAATGCTAAAGCTCGAAAAATTTCTTCAGAAAATTATTTAAATTTATTAGAGCATACTCCCGTATACACCTTAGGCAAAAATGCCGATGAAAATAATATTTTACCTATAGCGCGTACCTGCGGTGCTAGCTTTCACCATATTAGTAGAGGAGGGGATGTGACCTTTCATGGCCCAGGTCAGTTAGTGGTCTATCCTATAATTGATTTACAAGAATTCAATATGGGAGTTCGCGCTTATGTGACTGCGCTAGAAAATATTGGGATAGAACTATGTTCTTCCTATGGTATCGAAGCTAAAGCCTCAGAGGAAGAAGGTGTTTGGGTAGATTATGGCACGCCTAAAGCTCGGAAAATCATGGCCATAGGTATTAAAGTGAGTCGCTATATCACTATGCACGGCATAGCTTTCAATGTTAATACAGACTTAAACTATTTTAGTTTCATTATCCCTTGCGGAATACCAAATAAAGGCGTCACTAGCTTACAGCGTGAGTTAGGTTGTCAGGTAGATATGGATGAGTTTAAGGAGAGGTATGTGGAGATATTTAAACGGCACTTTTATGAAATAAAATGAAATATTCAGTTTATTTATTTGTTTTCATTGTTCCATTTAGTTTTCGAGCTCAATCGGATATGTTTTCGGAGAGATCCATACACAGTATTGGTATAAATTCGATAACTAAAGACTCTATTTATGCCACTGATATAGCGTTTTCTTCCATTCTAGAAAATTTTGAATTAGATTCTATCAATAATGTCATGCTTTTATTTTGCCCTTTTCAAGGGTTCATGACTAATGGTAAGATTAAGGATGAAGTGGCTGCCTTTGATTTAAAGGATGAAAGTATTTTATGGAGTGGATTATATAGCAGGGAATATTCCAGTTTTAGTTTTATGGACAATAAAATTTATCATTCCTTATCTGATATTGGCGGGTTATGGAATTCTCGTACGAATAAGTTTATATGGAGTGTAAAGTCTCCTTTAGTTGTAACACGAGAATTATATGAGAAAAATATTGGGTGGGCACCAAATTTAAAGGATAATTATTATTACGATGCAGGTGTATCATTAGTAGACGGTTCAATTTTGTGGAAAAGCGAAGAGATTGAAACTAAACGCAATACTTTTTTTTATCCATTTGTAATTGATAGTCAATTTGTGTTTTTAAATAAACATATCAATGGGTTTAATGTATATAATGGAAATTTTTGGAATTATGATTATCGATTTAATTATTTCATGGACTTGAATTCATCAAGTACGAATTACGGATACAATTATGGATTAGTCGGTGCGCTTATTGGTGGGGCTTTAGAAAATGTCTTTAACATAAAAGAGAAAGATGCACTAGATAAGGTGATTCCGCATCATTCTAATTTTCTAAAAGTGGACTCTGTATTTTATATAGCATCTATGGAGTTAATACACAAGATTTATAAAAATGGAAAGGAATTAGTTTCAAAGGAGCATATAAATGGAAGGAATGCGGGTATATCTCATATTTTTAAAATGGGAAATGAATACTACTTTGTTAATAAAGGATTTTCCGAGCATTACGGAAAACGGAATTATTCTAATTGTTCTCCATTTTTTCTTGTTCGATTTAATGAACAGCTAGATTTTTTAGATAGTTTTGACTATAAACTAGACATGCAAGGAGACATTTTGGAAGAACTTGATCCATCCATTATTGATTATTTAATTGTAGATTCAATGATTCATTTGATTTTAGATAATGGTTTTATTGCCTTAGATAAGAATTTGAAAATTAAATCTTCAAAACATTACAAGAAAAAGATTAAATGGAAAGAAAGAGTTAAAGATGATTTCTATTATTATACTGATACAACAGTGTATAAAAAAGAAGCTTCAAAAAATAACCAAATATATATTAAGTTAGCCGATAAGTCTATTGAAGAATATAATTTAAACGGCATTTTGATTGGCCAACTAAAAGAACGTTTAATTTATTATGCCATTTATAAAGATGAATCCATACTAGTTGTTGACAAAGTTGATAAATCTTTGATATTAGACTCCAACAACAAGTTGATTGTAGGATTACCTAGTGTGAAAAAAGTACTGAAAATCGATAATAAATATTATATTGGAATGGCTGCAGGCTTTTACATTATTGAAGCAAATCAGCTCGTCAAGTAAATCCTATCATAATCACACCTATTAGTATTTGAAGTTTAATCGTTAGACTAGCCTTCTTCCATTGTTCTTTTAAGATAAAACACCATTGAGATAGATGTAGTAATGCAAATAGGGTGAAAACATAGTCATATGATTTCATATACTCATAGGCCAAAAAGGTCAAGGCAATTCCTAATCCAAAAAGAATAATTTTAAATACAACTGGATCACATTTTATAGCTAAAGTTTTATAGCCACAAGCTTTATCTGCTGTTTCATCTTCCTTGTCTTTGACTATTTCTCGCAGCAGAGTTGCGGTAAATATTAAACTGGAAAGCAATAGACTTGGATTATCATTCCCTAAATTGAATACATGGAGCGATGCCATACATAATAGCGCTATAATGAGATTGCCAATCAGCAAAGTCTTCTTAAAATAAAGATTGTAAAACTTTAAGCCACTCCATGCTAACATGGTGAGTAAAATAGCCTGAACACTTATTAGTATACTCATGCTAAGACTGACTATAAGACAAATTCTTTCTAAATAAATTCCTCGGGAATGGCTGCTGAGCCAGTGAATTAGTTTGTTTTCTTTTTTCTTTTTAAAAGTAGTATCTAACTCTATATCTTGAATATCATTATCTATATTTCCCCAGAGTATCCATAGACTGGTCAAAAAAATTAGCATTATATTTTTAAGTGTCATACTATTGTGTCTAGCCAATACTAGATACTGAGCCAATGCAACCATGAGTACATTGTGGATTCTTATAGCTCTGAAAAAGTCTAGCACTAATTAGATTTATAGTATTCTAATATGCTATTGGAGATATCTTGATAAATATCTTTCAGCTGAGGATATTGTTTGAGGAGTTCGATGTGTGAATTTATAGTTTCTTGGTCGCTTCTCACCGCTGGTCCAGTCTGCATTTCACTTGGATTTCCTAGCAGAAGTTTGTCTACGGTGTTTTGAATTAATGGTTGTAAAATATTGAAATCTATGTTCTCCTTTTTAAGATAATCGTGGGTCAAGGTATAGATATAATTCGTGAAATTATTGACAAATACACCTGCTACATTTAGTTTTTGTCTATCAGTTTCATTCATCAATATCACTTGCTGTGAAATACTTCGAGAAAAATCTACTAGCATTTCCTGCGCAGTTTCACTATTCGCTTCTATGACAAGGGGTATTTTTTTGAAATTGATAGGAATATTTCTTGTAAAGGACTGAATAGGGTAGAAGACACCATAATTTTCACTACATTCATTTAGTAAGTTCATACTTCGGTTTCCCGATGTGTGCACCACTAGCTTATCTCCCAGTCTCAGTTTAGCCGCGACTTCTTCTATGGCGATGTCCTTCACGCAAATAATGTAAATATCCCCATCTTGGCTTATACTATTGAGTGTCCCCGTTATATTACTATTAGAGGTCGACGAAATATTGCTAAGTGTTCTATTGTATATTTGTATTAATTTGTTGCCAGATGATGTTACACTGCGCACTAAATGATAAGCTACGTTCCCTGCTCCAATGATAACTACCCTATACGATTTCATAATTGTAATTTATATAAGATAAAAATACGAGTAATAAAATCATATTAAAGAAAAAATTTAGTTGTAGGGTAATTGAATCAACAAGGTTTGCTATGTGGAAAAATGCCGGTATTTTTGTTGAAAAACGCTTAATTTTGCATCTTATGTTTCGCAGGGTATTGTTTCTTATTTTGATTATTGGTTTTGGAATAGCCACAACCAGTTTCCATAGTTTTGGAACTAAAGGAAAGAAGTCTAGCTTTTCAAAAAAGTACTGGATAGCCCAAAAATTGGAAGAAAATCGCCTTCGCAATTCTAAAAATCTGGTTGTAGATCAAGTTTATAAAGAGTTTAAAATAGATAGTATATTTAGAAATTTATCTAGTAATAATAGATTTAATGGCTGTGTATTGGTGGCTCAGCATGGACAAATTCTTTATAAAAATTCATTCGGTATAGCGAACCCTATCCTAAATGAGCCGCTTAATACCAACTCCGTATTCCAACTCGCATCTGTTTCTAAAACAATAACGGGCGTTGCCGTTCTCCAATTGATAGAAGATGAAAAACTTGGATTAGATGATTTTGTGAGTCTTTATTTTCCTTCATTCCCCTATACTGCTGTGACGATTCGTCATCTGTTGAGCCATACGAGCGGTATACCTGATTATATCAAGTTAGGTAATGCATACTACAAAGCTAGAAATGGCTATATCACTAACGAAGACGCTATGAATGCTCTAATTGCAGCCAATCTATCCCCTTCATTTTTTCCAGGATCTCGATTTAGATACAATAACTCCAATTATGCCATTTTAGCTTTATTGGTAGAGAAAATTACGGGAACGTCTTTTCCGAAATATGTTAAAACGAATATTTTTGATGTCTTGGGTATGACGAATTCTTTTGTAGCGCATCCTGAAAAAATATGGGAGATGAGCAATCGTACATTTGGTTTTTCAGGTAGAAACATGGCTAGTAATGATATGTTTGATGGTGTATTTGGTGACAAAGGTGCCTATAGCACAGTAGAAGATATGTATAAATTTGATAGAGCTTTATATCCCGGTATTTTATTAAATGAAGAGACGTTAAAGCTAGCTTTTACGAATAATGTATTTGATGCTAGGTCTTCGAAAAAGTATGGACTCGGATTTAGACTCAGAGAAGATCAGAATAATCAAAAAATTATTTACCATAATGGTTGGTGGCATGGCTATAGAACAGCTTTTCACAGAAGAGAATCAGATAATAGTTGTGTGATTATATTATCTAATAGATTAGACAAATGTGTCTATGCCCAAGCCAAACACTTGTTTAATATTTTAGATAATAATTATCAAGGTGAAATGCTAGAAGGGGATCATGATGAGCCTAATGATGAGTAGATTCTATGAACTGCAACTCAGCATCGAGCATCCTATTTTAGTCCTCGCCCATTCGGGCCGTTTAGCAAACCATTTTTCATATTCTGGCTGATCGTCATAAGGTTTTTTTAGCATTGTATACAGTTCTTCTATGAGACTGTAGTCTTCTTTTTCAGCAGCATCTATAGCAAGTTGAGCCATATAGTTTCTCAGTATGTACTTAGGGTTGAGATTGTTCATTTTAGTTTTGCGCTCAAGATCTGAGTTGGCATCTGCGTTAATACAATTTAAATAACGGTCTATCCAATTCTGCCATTTTATTTTTATTTCTTCACTCATTACCTCCAGATTATAAAAAGCAGAGGAGATAAGTTGAAAAACGTCTGTATTTATCATCGTTTTTTCCGCATGAGCTATGAGCCTGTAGAAGATAGTCATATCGGTCTCTACCTCAGCTAATAGCTTTGTGAGTTCTAGCGCCAATTTTTTATGATCGTTTTCGCTAGTATTGAGACCTAATTTTCTGGCAAGCATCGCAGAGTATTGGTCTTCCCATGTGCTTTGAAAATTTTCAAGCACTTCTTCCAGCGCTGGGACATCTTCAATTAATGGGTAAAGTGCATTGGCTAGTTGGACTAGATTCCATAGCGCAATGTTACCTTGATTTCCATATCGATATCGTTTGCCTTGCGCATCGGTGGTATTTGGCGTCCAGTTAGGATCATAGTCTTCTACCCACCCATAGGGTCCATAATCTATGGTGAGGCCTAATATAGACATATTATCTGTGTTCATGACCCCATGCACGAAACCTACTCGCTGCCAATTTAGTGTCAACTCAATAGTTCGCTGACAGACCTCTTTGAAAAAATCTAAGTATTTAGTGTTATCATGTGAGGTGATATGCGGATAAAAATACTGGATCGTATAGTCCGTCAGTAGTTTCAAATTATTTATATCTTTTCTACTTGCAAAGATCTCAAAATTGCCAAATCGAATAAAACTAGGTGCTAGGCGGCAAACGATAGCTCCTTTCTCCATAGTGGGATGACCATCATACAATATATCGCGCAGAACTTCATCGCCTGTAGTGATTATAGACAATGCCCGTGTCGTAGGAATGCCAAGGTAATGCATAGATTCACTGCATAAATATTCTCGAATAGAAGAGCGCAAAACGGCTAATCCATCTGAATTTCTAGAATAAGGAGTGGGCCCAGCGCCTTTTAGCTGAAAGCTAAATCGGTGGCCATTATGTATATGTTCGAAAAGATTAATAGCCCTGCCATCTCCTAGCTGACCAGCCCAGTGCCCGAATTGGTGCCCCCCATAGCACATAGCATATGGTTTAGATTCAGGATGTATTTCATTACCTGAAAGTAGCGAGAGCATCCAATCACTTTGCAAATCTTGTAATGTCCAGCCGCAGTCAGTGGCTAGTTCTTTAGCAAAATGCACCATTTTCGGAGAACTAGCTTTCCTTGGTATGACATAAGAATATCCTGCGCCTTCGACCTGTCTTGATTTATTTTCTAAAAGACTATCTCCGGGAAGAGCTGAGGTAAAACTATTTTGAATATTAAAATTCATTTAAGGTATTTTATATTTTAAATCATTCTCAAATATGCGAAATGACCAAAGTGTTTCACCCCTTATATTGAGTGATTTGATATCGCAGCATCGATTAGATTCTTCTCCCGAAAAAGAAATTTCACCAAAATTGTAAGTATTGAACTTAGTTCCCTCTATTCGATTATAATTAGTGTTAAGATAATTAATTGGAAATGAAGTGAGTGGAGACATGGTGAAATCGTATAGTGGATATTCATTCGTTCGCTCTACGCAACTGGCCTCAGTATAGTGAACATCCCCAGAGGTGAATAGGATTCCTTCTATTTTATTTTCAGATATGAAATTCATCAATTGAGAAAACTCAACGGGGTATTTTCTAAAATTTTCATATCCACCGTCGCAGAGCACTTGGACTCCTGATACGATGAACTTAAATTTAGCATCTGACTTTTTTAACTCTTCTAGAAGCCAGTTCATTTGTTTATCGCCTAAGATTTGGGAATCAGCTATCTTAAAATAGCGCACATCGAGCATGAAAAATTCAGCTTCTTTGTGTTTAAAGCTAAAGTAAATTCCTTCTGAATCATTTGCTTGTAATTGATTAGTCCACATTTCTTTGAATACTAATCTAGCAGTTTTTTTATTGAAAAATTCGGCACCTGCATTATTCGGACCATAGTCATGATCGTCCCATATAGCATACTGGGGTCGCGATTTCATAAAGCTCTCCAACTTTAGCTGGCTGCGCTGATTTGCATAGGCATTGATCATAGCATCTTTAGAATTCCACTGCCGCGGCTTGAGCATATAGACATGATCGCCCATCCAGAGCATGAAGTCTGCGGGTCTAGATTCCATAGTCGAAAATATCTGAAAGCTATAGAGATAAAATGGAAATGCTTTCATAGCGCATGATCCAAGCTGAAAAGACCAGTCAAACATAAGTAGTGTGCATATTTTTACAAAGTTATATCAAAACTAGTTAGGATTTATCGAAAAACATATTTTTTGAATCCTTCAAAAAGAAAGCTATAATGAATAACTATCAATTTAGATGCAGAAATTTCATAGATACTAATAAAAATTTGGTCATTACAGTTGCACTCAAGTTTTTCTCGTCTCCTATTTCTAATTTTGATTTTTAGATCTTTATTATAATCTATATTGTTTTATCTATTCAGAATGTGAATGGTGTAAAGATTAAAAAAAATCTAAAATTTAACCATGATTCTCCCATTAAATCTTCTCCCAGTAAGATAGTTAGGCACTGCAAATTGATTGCCGGAATAATCTTGAATCCAATTCATAGATACCTGATTGAAAAAATCTACAGCATTAAATACATCCAACGTAGCCCAGATATTTTTTATCATAGATTTCGGCTTATTTTTTTTCTCTGAATCATAGATTCTGAGGGCAAAGCCGAGATCTAGTCTTTTATACGCTAAGAGGTTGAATTCATTTCTGTAAATTTCACTATTCGGTGGACCAAAGGGGAGTCCAGAGGCCAGTGTTAATGAAAGATTTACTTTAAAACTAGGCATCTGTGGTATATAGTCTTGAAAAAAGATATTGACCATGAGAAATTGATTATTTGGTCGCTGAATATAGCCCTGCGGTTCTAGAAAGGAATCTCGTATTGTGCCTTGCGCATAGCGTTTGTCATAAACTTCTCTTCCTGTGCTGTCTTTATATTTCATGAACACATTGCTGCCGTTAAATTCCTTGGTATCTAGAAACCCAATATTTATCCAGCTTTCGGCATCTTTTACAAATTCTCCTTGCAGTCTAAAGTCTAGTCCACGAGCATAAGCTATGACATTATTTTTGGCAGCATAGCGTATGAGCACATTGTTGTATTGATAGGTGTTTACATCCCATAGATGCTTGTAGTAAGCTTCTGTAGTGAATTTAAATGGTCTTTTCACTATGTTTAGTATCATATCCAATCCGGCTATATAGTGGAGAGACTTCTGTGATTTGATATTGGAGATTAATCGACCTTGTTCATCGATCATCTCTCGAATAAATGGCGACTGATTGTAGGAGCCTCCTGCGGCATAGAATGTGGTTTTGGAATTAGGCTTGTAGAGAATCTGTAGACGTGGACTTAAGAAAAATTCTTTATTGATACTCCAGTAATTACCGCGCAATCCCCCGAGGAAACTAATCGTTTTCTTATCCGATAGATTAATGGTAAATTGGTCTTGGAGATAAAACTCAAAACGCTGACCTGAGAATTGATACTCTGCTCGTATAGGATTGAGAAGATTGATTTGACTGCCTGCAGATGGAATATTATATCCAGAACTATCTAGTCTATCCCATGAACTCAGTCGCATTTGAAATTCTTCATTCTTGGCTTTGATACCTATCTTTATATGATGCTTACCCAATAGCGCTGCTGCACTCAGATGGGCGTGTGCCAGATTGGCTTGATAACTCTCTCTTCCCCAGTTCTGAAATATTCCGCTGCCAAATACATTTTTAAATCCTTGATAATTGGAAGAGTTGACATCGGTTTCTATTTCGCCGATAGCGTATTGGCCAGTGATATCAAAATACTGTCTTTCGTCAATATGGTAATAGGCGCCAGCTAGCTTGATTTTTAAATTTGCACTAGGTTTGAAGGTAATAGAATTGGCCTGCATCCAATTCTGATAGCGGTCTATCTCCTGTCCCGAATAGGCTACACGGTAGGTAAGTGCGAAATTCGCTAGACCGAAATTGGTCTCTCGATCACTAGGTACTATGCTGAATTTATTGAATGAATAGACCGATAAGGATTCAAAATCAAATTTAGTAGATGGCTGAAAGTGAATATTGCTCTGAATGTCCAAAAACTCTGGGGTATACTGTCCTTTGGTCTCTTGACTGCCGAGTAGGTAGGCATTATTTCTATATCGCACCCCAGTGATGATATTGAGCTTCTGCTGAAAGAGAGAGCCCTCTATATGTCCGCTAGCGCCTAGCAGTCCCGCTTCTAAAGAGCCTGCCCATTGTTTAGGTTTTTTATACTGAATATCTAGTACCGAACTCAGCTTATCTCCATATTCTGCAGAGAAGCCCCCCGAAGAGAATTTCATATTTTGAATCAACTGACTATTAGTGAAGCTGAGGCCCTCTTGCTGTGCATTGCGAATGAGCAGCGGCCGATATACTTCGAAGTCATTGACATAGATGAGGTTCTCATCAAAACTACCACCACGTACCGAAAACTGGCTACCTAGCTCATTGTTCCCACCTACGCCCATACCTTGAAATTTAAGGGTATTCTCTACATTACCCGAAGGATTGGTCTGCTCCGTATTGACTTCAATTTCTGTCACGAGCTCATCTTTGCTCTTCTCCTTGTTGCGCTTGGAGGTGATTTTAGTTTCTTTTAGTTTGATTAAGAAGCTCGTCAGTTCGAAATTGATGGTGCGAGTTTCATTGGGTTTGAGGCTCACCTTTTTTTCTAAAAACTTGTATCCTTCTAGCGATATGTAGATGGTTTCATTTTTGTATTCTATTATACTGATTTCAAATTTTCCGCTGGAATCTGTTCTTGTTTTGGTTATATCATCATTGCCAAGTGAAATAGTAGCTCCAGCCAAGGGGCGGCGGGTCTTAGCATCTATGACTCGGCCTTGGACTGCAGCTATCTGACCTGCTAGTGCTGCACTGCATATTAGGAAGAGAAAAAGGAGTAAATATTTATGCACGCTTAGCTAACGAGATTTTTTAGGATTAATTTTATCATTAAGGCATAAAAATAGGGTATTAAAGGGAAAGTATAAAGGTGAAAGTTTAGGTTTTTCCGAATGGCGATAATGAGAGAAAGCCTTTAACGATTAATTGGGCGCATTTTCTGTGGCGGTAAGTTGAAATATTTATTCAAATCCTAATTCCTCTAATTTTTCAATCATGAAATCATAGTTTTGGATGGCATGAACTTCATTTAGCCAGCTTGTAGTATTACAATCTGATAACAAGTTTTTAGCTATTTTAGGATCTATGACTTCATCGTGGCTGCTGAGGAAGAGCCATTTGTTTTTATTCTGAAATGGGCTCGGTCTATAATTTTTAAGAAATTCCTCTTGGACGCCATATTTACTAATCGTCTCCGCTGGATAAAGTGATGGATTGATTAATATAGCGGAGTATACAGGATATTGCTCCACAAAACAATTCGCCCAATAACCACCTAAACTATTCCCAATCACTATGACCTTTTCATAATCCATGGATTTAATATAAAGCGCATCTAAAATAGAATAATTTGATTTAGGATCGATTTGATCATAAACAGGGGCATAGACCTCATTTTTTTCAAACCTCTCTCTGAGCGCTATTAAGCCTTTGGAATGTTCGCCTCCTCCCCAGCCATAGAAGTAAATAATTAGTTTAGACATGGTTTTTTTATAAGCTATAAAGCTAAGCCAATTATACTTTGTATCGAATGTAATTTCTTATTTGATAGCCTCTTGAATTTTCTTCCTACGCTAGCACGAGTTTGTAACTCGTCCTAAGAGAGAAATTTAGTAAACTCCGCCCGTCAAGGTGTTGCCACCTTGGCGCAGAAGTTAACTATGATACATACCTGAAAAAATAGAATAGATACATGATTCAAGGTCTCAAGACCTTTAATGGCGAGGGGATGTATATTACTATTAACTGCTATAATGAGCACGAGTTAGAAACTCGCGCTAGCAAGGGCAAGACCTTTAATGGCGAGGACATATACTCTTTCACTTCAGCATATCCAAATACAACTCCTCCACTTTCTTTCTAGCCCATTCCGTTTTTCGAAGAAATTTCAAACTCGACTTGATACTAGGATCCGAAATAAAGCAATTGATCCGAATCAATTCACCTAGTCTTTCCCAGCCATAATGAGCATGAAGTTCGGTGACGATAGATTCTAAAGTCTTATTGTGTAAAGGATTATTTTTCTGAGTCATAAACTAAATACAAAAATAAGATCCTAAAATCAAATGCTTAATGTTTTCCATTATAGGATTTTGGAATATTAAATCTGTTTTTTCACCCTTTGTTGGTGTTATTCACCAACGTACAAAACAATTCGTTCTAATTACTCCTCAAATTAAAACTAGGCAGCGTATCTCTAAACCCTGTCTCACCTTCTACTTGATATTTACTCAATTTTTTTTGCTCAACCAAGGCCCAGAGAACAAATTCTTTCATAAATGAACTGTCTTTTTCAGAGGTATTTGGGGTGTATTTTTGCATTAGATTTATTAAAGGCTTGATTTTAGATAAAGTGGAATCATAAGTTTTGTCATCTATTAAATCGGGTAATGTAAAATCATCATTCTCTATAAACCAATCCACTACTTTGGTATAAGGTCCATCCACTCCGGGTTTTTCTAGCTTTTCGATTTTTGGAAACATTCGTATAAATAAGTTAGATATGGCTCTACCTATCAACTGCTCAGCAACCCAGCGAGAACCTTCTTGCTCTCCTTCATATACGAGTTCTATTTTGCCCGTCATAGCAGGAATCAATGAACCAAAATCACTTAATCTCACTTTCGTTTCAGAATGCCCACCTTTTAAGCATCGCAATTCTGCTGAACTCACCAATGCTTCTAATGCAGAAATACTCAATCGAGCACTGACACCACTTTTTGCATCTATGAACTCACTTGACCTTGCTTCAAATGTGATTTGTTCTATAATATCTCTGGCCAACTCAGGTACATATATTTTAGCTAACTGTTCCTGGTCTAATTTAGCTTCTTGCTCCGTTATTTTTCTAGCGAGATCGATTGTTTTTGGATAATGGGTTAAAATTTGAGCACCGATTCTATCTTTTAGCGGCGTGATAATACTGCCTCTATTAGTATAGTCCTCCGGATTGGCGGTAAATACAAATTGAATATCTAGAGGAAAGCGGAATTTGAATCCTCGAATCTGAACATCCCCTTCTTGGAGAATATTAAATAAAGAAACTTGAATACGAGCTTGTAAATCGGGCAATTCATTGATAACAAAAATACAACGATTGGCTCGTGGTATCATACCGAAGTGAATGACGCGTTCATCAGCATAGGTCAGTTTGTGATTGACTGCTTTGATAGGATCTACATCGCCGATAAGATCAGAAACAGTGACATCAGGAGTTGCCAATTTTTCTGAAAATCGCTCAGATCTGTGTATCCAAGAAATTGGTGTTTTATCACCTAAAGTTTCGATTTGTTGCTTTCCATAATATGACATAGGCTGGAATGGATTATCCATAACCTCCGATCCTTCAATTACAGGTACATATTCATCGAGTAAATTGATCATCAATCGAGCGATTTTAGTTTTTGCCTGACCTCTGAGTCCCAATAAATTAATATTGTGCTTAGATAAAATAGCTCGCTCCAATTCTGGAATTACCGTATGCTCATAGCCATGAATATTAGGAAAAGGATTTTTTCCAGCGCTCAAGATAGCGACTAGATTATCTTTTAATTCTTGCTTGATAGATTTGACTTGATACTTGGCTTTTTTTAATTCTCCAAAAGTTTTGATAGTCGTGACTTGCATTGAAATATAAAATTGTAAAGTTTAAGAAGTATTTAATTTAATCGTTTTCGTCTATTTTTTTCATAATCAGTGAAGATCATATCGCCCAATCCATTGATTCCTGTATATATGGCCTTACCACCGTTGGCTGCGGTAAATTCATCTACAAACTGCTGCAGATAAGAGTCCTGAGCTATCATAAATGTTGTAATTGGTATATGCAGCCTTCGCGCTCGCTGGGCCATACTATAGCATTGGTCTACTATATATTCATCAAGACCATTGCTGTTTTTATAATATTCTCCATTAGGCTCTATGACACAGCTCGGCTTCCCATCGGTAATCATAAATATCTGTTTATTGGTGTTTTTCTTACGACGAAGAATATCCATAGCCAGTTGAAGACCGGCCACTGTATTAGTATGATAAGGACCTACTTGCAGATAAGGTAGATCTTTTACTTCGATAGACCAGGCATCATTTCCGAAAACGATAATATCCAGCGTATCTTTAGGATATCTAGTAGCAATAAGTTCTGAGAGTGCCATAGCCACTTTTTTTGCAGGAGTGATACGATCTTCTCCATATAAAATCATACTATGACTGATATCAATCATAAGTACCGTGCTCATTTGTACCTTGAAATAACTTTCTTCAATCACCAAATCATTTTCATCCAGCTGCCAATCCTCCCCGTTATGATTTTTTTGCGCATTTTTAAGTGATTCAGTCATAGCGATTTTATCTATAGCATCGCCAAATTCAAATGCGCGATGATCTCCGGATGATTCGTCCCCAGCGCCTGAATGATTGGTACTATGATTTCCTGCACCAGAGCGCTTGAGTGAGCCAAATATTTGCTCCAAGGCATGCTGACGGAGTGTGCGCTCCATTTTTCCAGTCAATCCCATTCCTTCGTCATCGCCTGAAGTGCCAGATTTTGGTTTGATATAATGACGTTTTAATAAATCTTCTACGAAATCATCCATAGAATATTCAGGAGTAGTAAATTTGTATTCCTTGTCTAGGATTCTCATCCAACTTATAGTTTCATCAAAATCGCCAGACGTATGTATCAATAATTCTTTGAATATATCAAATAATCGATCGAAATCACTAAGTTCGGGAGCTACATATTGTCCAAATTTCCAACCTATGGAAAATAAATTATTTCTAAAATCGTGAGGATTTACTTCGTTCATTATATCGTAACTAATTTTTTATAATTTGGATATAATCTCATCCGATACTGGAGATACACTGCTTGGAAAATAAGCTAGCCAAAAACCATTTTCGTCTATCAAGAATTTATTGAAATTCCAGTTAATGGTAGCATTCGAAACACCATTCTCCGCTTTATTACATAAAAAATTAAAAATAGGAGCTATTTCAGAGCCTTTTGTAGATAGTTTAGAAGCCATGATAAAGCTTACACCATAGTTTTTCTGACAAAAATTCTTTATTTCTTCATTAGAGCCCGGCTCTTGACCTCCAAAATCATTTGTAGGTATTCCGATAATCACTAGTTTTTCCTTTTGCACCTTATATAGTTCCTCTAACTGAGCATACTGTGGAGTATATCCACATTCAGAAGCCGTATTGACGATAAGTATTTTTTTACCTTTAAAATCTGCTAGATTAATTGTATTTCCATCGACCTCTATAATACTCAATGAATGGATAGATTTAGGATTTATTTTTTCTTCTCTATTAGTTGTTTCCGACATATTTGTTTGATTGGAATTTGATTTACAATTTAAAAAAAGGAGGGAGAATAAAATAGCGGTTAGTTTCATTGGTCGGTATATGTTTCAGGATAATTAAATGAGTGAGCTTCAATATTATTCATTAACAATTTTAAGAGATGAATAAGTTCCTTTAATAGGCTTATTTAACCCAAATTAATTATTAGAAGACAAGAAGCGTTGAACTATATGATTTAGTTGGGTTTAATCCCCCTATAGATATTGTTCAATTTTATTTCTCTCTCCTTCGGATTCTGCTGCAAGAGACTCCGAGGACTATATTAATAGAAAGATTAAAAATAGAATAAATGAAATACACTGAGTCCTCATTGAGAGAATCATCTAATAGAAAACTTTAAAATCAAAAATTAATTCGTGAATTCGTGGCAAACTCACTTAATTCTTCTTTTGGTTTTTTCATTCAGTTGAATGATAGTTTTTTACCTTTGCTTTAAAACTAACCAATGCGTATTCATCTCATAGCTATAGGCGGTGCTATCATGCATCAGATAGCCATTACATCGGCTCGAAAGGGTCATCAGGTCACGGGATCAGATGATGTCATACAAGAACCTTCGCGGTCCCGATTATTAGAAGCGGGTGTACTGCCAGAAAAGGAAGGGTTTTTCGCTGAATCTATCACACCTGATATAGATATGGTCATTCTGGGGATGCATGCGAGGTTTGATAACCCAGAGCTTGCTAGGGCTATGGAATTGGGATTGAAGGTGCTCTCATTTCCTGAATTTATTTATGAAAATAGTTTGAATAAAAAACGTGCCGTCATAGCCGGCAGTCATGGTAAAACGAGTATTACGTCTATGGTCATGCATTGTCTGAAGGAGCAGAAAATTGATTTTGATTATCTAGTGGGAAGTTCTGTAGCAGGCTTTGACTATAGTGTAAGGCTCAGTGATGCCCCTATCATAGTGATAGAAGGAGATGAGTATCTAGCTAGTCCTATCAATAAAGAACCTAAGTTTATCTATTATCACGCGCACATAGCTACTATCAGCGGCATAGAGTGGGATCATATCAATGTATTTAAGACGGAGGAGATATACAATGCACAGTTTGCCAAACTAGTTCACAGTATGGAGACAGGCGGAACATTACTTTACTATGCGGACGAAAAGGTAGCCTCTATTGTGCAGAATCTTCGAAGCGATATCGAGATGAAAAGCTATAAGGCTATAGACTATTTGGTAAAGGATGAAATTTTTACTGCGAAAGTAGATAATGAGATTATACCGCTCTGCGTAATAGGTCGGCATAATATGGAGAATGTACAAGCAGCAAAGCATGTCTGCGAAGAGCTGGGTATGTCTGAATCGAATTTTTGGAAAGCTATCCAGAGTTTTAATGGCGCGGGTCGTCGATTGGAGAAAATCATAGAAGAGAAGGATCGCGTCATTTTTAAAGATTTTGCGCATTCGCCTAGTAAATTGGGAGCCACCATAGACGCGGTGAAGGAAAATTACCCTACGAGACATCTTTTGGCTTGTTTTGAGATGCATACCTATAGTACGCTTACAGAGGAATTTCTACCACAATATCAAGATACTATGAACGTTGCGGATACTGCTATAGTATTTATAGATAAAAAGGTTATTGAAAAAAAGGGGAGTGTATTATTCACAGAAGGGTTCATTCGAAAGCATTTTCATCGGGATGATTTGATTTTATTTACAGATATCTCTGACTTAGAAAATTTCTTAAATCAGAAAGCTGGTTTAAATCCTGTTTATCTCATGATGACGAGTGGTGCCTTTGGTGGTTTGGATTTAAAAACTATTGGTCAAACAATTGCCGAATCAGCGAAGCCAATCGAGACAAAGTCTATGAATTCACTTTTACCCAAAGATACTTTTAATCTGAGATTGGATCTAGATGCAGAGGAAAAACGAAACGCTATGTTTCTTTTTTCTCTTTCCTATTTGTTCTTTGTCTTACCTAGCCTCTGGTGGTTTTTAAAAAAGCGCCCTAAAAGCTCACCCGCTTTTCATAATCTGATGGTCGAGTTTTTAAATTTTCAGTTGCTTTCGAGTCTCATCTTTGTCATATTGATGTATGTCAATCAGCTCATATTCTTGCCGCTCTATTGGCTTCCATGGATTTTTCATATTCTCTATACCAGTCAAGCTATTCGTAGATTGAGTATGCAATTAGTGCTAGATTTGCCTCAAGGGCTAGCTATCTTTTTACCTAAGGTGGATAAGTCTTAGGCTTTTTCAAACCACATTGGTGTCTGAGAATTAGGATCGTTGTTGTAATTAATCGTTACCTCTTCTCCTGGCTGAATATCTTTATAAGCTATGAAGTGAATTTCTTCCTCTTCGTAGTAGCTCTCATAATCTGCATTAGCAGCACGACTGTGATTGTACAATGAACCATAACCTAGCGCAATGGCGCTCTGCTTATGGGTGTCGCCCCATAGAAAATAGTAGTTGAATATTTTGGTTTGATCTATAAATTTTCTGTCTTTAGCAGGCATTACTATCATAGGACAGATCTCTATCAATTCTCCTTTTTTGATGAATTCATCGGTAAATACTCCTCTTCCTTTGCCTTTGACGTCTTTAATGAATAGCATATTTATTAGTTGAAAATTTAGTTATTTAGAGCTTTATAAGTTAATCTGTATATATCCAACGCTCACTATCCATACGAATGAATGCAAAAATCATAACAGAAAAAGATAAAAGTGATGAACCTCCATAACTCAGCGCTGGCAAGGGAATACCTATGACGGGCACAAGTCCTATGGTCATCCCTATATTAATGATAAAATGCATCATAAGCACACACACGATAGCATAACCATAGACCTTAGAGAATTTCGAGCTGTGCTTTTCAGACAAATAGAGGATTCTCATCATTAGAAAAACATATAGACTGATAACAAGTCCACAGCCCAGAAATCCCCATTCTTCTCCTATAGTGCAGAAGATAAAATCAGTTTCTTTAGCTGGTAAAAAATTCATTTTGGATTGAGTTCCTTTTAAAAATCCTTTACCGCTAAACTGCCCTGCTCCTAATGCTATTTTACTTTGTCTTACATTCCAGTCATTACCTCCTTTACCTACTAGTACATTGATTCGATCTTTTTGGTGTTTATCTAGTTTGTCCATAACTAGATCTATAGATATACTGTAGACGGCGACAAAACTAGTGATGGCCACACCTGCAATAATATATTTATCCAAATCTTTACTTTTCCTATTGAAGAAGGCAATGATGATCACTAAAATAATCATACTGAGAATCAGATAGACAGGAGATAGTAGTAGAGATAAAATGGAAATAATGATAACAAAAAAGCCAGTAAATATTATATAGTCTGACATTCCAAATCGATTGAGCAAAAAGGCAAAAGATAAGAAGACTAAGGCCGAACCCATATCGTGCTGGGCTAGAATGAGAATAAAAGGTATTATGATAATACCTAAGGCCATCATCAGTTTTTTAGTATAGGCTAAATTAGTTTCAAGCTCGCTGATATAGTACGCTAATGCTAGACAGGTTGTAAACTTAGCAAATTCGGACGGTTGAAGTCTGAAGAAACCAAGGTCTATCCATGCTTTAGCGCCATTGACTTCCTTAGCTATAAATAATACAACTACGAGGAGTAATAACATGATACCATAATAGGCATAAGCAAAAATGCTAAATACCTTCGAACTCATATTGATAATAATGAATCCGAGTATTAGACAGATGCCTATCCAGATTAGCTGCTTTCCATACGTTTGAGATAAATCGTAAATCTTAGGGTGCTCTGGATTATATCCTGCTGCATAGATGGTGATGAGGCCTATTAACATAAGAATTAGAAACGTCATTAACAATGGCCAGTCTAATTTATTGAAAATGGAAGGACTTTTAGCCATACTTATTCGTCTATTTGAAAATTGATGAGGTGTCTATTTTTAATACTACTATACTTATTCAAGCTAGCAGGAGGTAAACTGTCTTTAAGGTAACGCTCTGCCATGAGAGATACGATAGGAGCCGCCAAGCCACCGCCACCACCTCCGTTTTCGACGATACATGCTATGACTATTTTAGGATTTACCTTAGGCGCAAATCCTACAAAAATAGAGTGGTCTTCACCATGGGGATTTTGTGCCGTTCCTGTCTTACCGCAAAGCGCTATCCCCTCAATTTTAGATGCACGCGCAGTACCTGCTTGAACTACCATTTCTAGTCCATCTGTTACCCTATCAAAATATAATTTATCTATCGGTACATTAACTTTGATTTTTTTAGCGGTATTCGGTTTAAATTTCCCGTTGGCCTCAATGCCTTTGATAACATGTGGAGTTATGTAATATCCTTTGTTGGCTATAACACAATAGGAGTTAGCCATTTGCAATGGTGTAGCAAGTATTTCTCCCTGGCCTATTCCTAGTGATATCACAGTGGTAGCGCGCCATTGGTTTTTGTAAATCCTATTGTAATAAGCAGTATCGGGCACATTGCCTCGTTTTTCATTTTTAAGATCTATTCCTAACTTTCTTCTATATCCAAAACGACAAATATTCTTATACCAACGATCATAATCTTTTTGAAACCTTTTAGAATTACTCACTTCAATTGATCCTCTAAACACCTGACAAAAATAAGGGTTGCATGACTGAGTCAATCCTTCTTCAATATTTCTGCAAGGTGCATGCCTATGAGAGCATTTGAGGCTCTTTTTACCTATAGGGTAATATCCAGGACAATAATAAGCAAAATTCGGATTTATAGCGCCCATTTGCAATGCTACTAATGCTGAAGGGGCTTTAAATGTAGATCCTGGAGGATATAGACCTTGAATAGCCCTATTGTATAGTGGTTTGTTTTTGTTTAGTAATAGTTTGGGGTAATATTTATTCCTACTGCCGCCTGTGAGTAGATTCGGATCATAGGTTGGCCCATTGCAAAGTGCTAAAATCTCTCCAGAAGAAGGTTCTATGGCTATTATACTCCCACGTTTATTTGTAAGTAGTTCTTCTCCTAAAGTTTGAAGATCTATATCTATAGAAGCTTGCAGATTCTTGCCAGCGGTAGGCTCTTTGTCGCTTTCGCCATTGGCGTAGCTTCCTTTGACTCTATTTAGTGCATCTACTACCACTGTTCTTATACCACGTTGACCTCTTAGAAGGTCTTCATAATAGACTTCTATCCCGTTTTTACCTATATAGTCTCCGCTTAGGTATGTATAAGTGTCTGCATATTCTTTGATTTGGGAGGAATCAATCTCTCCTACGTCTCCGAAGAGAAGGGCTCCATTGGCATATGGATATTCTCTAACAAACCGAGTCTGTCCAAAGAAACCTTTGTATTTGAATATATGTTCTTGAAAACGCTGATAATTGGAATCGTCCACGTATTTAAGAAAAACATAAGGTCTGTAACGAGAAGCCTTTCTTGCTTTTTTCATGGATTCAAGGAAATAGTCTGGGGTAATTGAAAGGTCCTTGCATAGTTGGTTAGTATCAAGATTAGCATCGACCTCTGCATTGGTGACCATGATTTCAAATTGATTTGTATTATGAACGATCAATTTATTGTTTCGATCATATATTAACCCTCGCGATGGATACTCTATAAGTTCTTTTATAGCATTATCTTTTGCTTTGATTTTATACTTTGTATCTATCAGTTGTATATAGAAAAGATTTATAAGAAAGAGAAATGCAAAGAAAATCGTCACTCCTTGAATCATTTTAATTCGTTGAGGGAAAATATCTTGCATAAATTCTTAGATAGTAAATTTAAGTGAAAACTAGAATAAATTACAAAAGTAAAAAAACAAAACTGAATTATTGAAAAGTTTTATATTTGCATTCCTGTTTTTATATGGAAGTGTTCTTTGTAGGTAATGGTCGGGTGGCCGAGCGGCTAGGCAGAGGTCTGCAAAACCTCGTACAGCGGTTCGAATCCGCTCTCGACCTCATTTGATTTTATGTAATGCAAATTGAAAAAAACTTTTATATTTGCATTCCATTTTTTATCATTCTATGATAAAATGCGAAAGTAGCTCAGTTGGTAGAGCACAACCTTGCCAAGGTTGGGGTCGCGAGTTCGAGTCTCGTCTTTCGCTCTCTTTCCAATTGTTAGGAAATACCTTGGTGGTGGAATTGGTAGACACGCAGGACTTAAAATCCTGTGGGCAGTAATGTCCGTGCGGGTTCAAGTCCCGCCCGAGGTACTTGTGAAAGGCACAAAACAACAGGTTTGGTGCCTTTTTTTATTCTTCGATTCGTTTGATATCTATGACTCCGTCTAATTTTTTAATATTATTAATGAGTGTTTCTAGTTGTTCTATATCATTGACGTAAAGCTTGACTATACCTTCAAAGATGCCCTCTTCACTTTCTATTGATATGGAGCGGATATTGACATTATAATCTTCTGAAATGATTTTCGTCAATTTATTGATCAAGCCTAGTCCGTCTATACCGCTTATCTTAAATCCTGTGAGGAAGGCTATTTCTTTGGATTGACTCCATTTGGTTCTTACTATACGGTAATTATATTTACTCATTAGTTGCACTGCATTAGGGCAGTTGATTCTGTGTATTTTTACACCATCATTGATAGTGATGAATCCAAAAACATCGTCACCTGGGATAGGATTGCAGCAGGATGCATAACTATATTTTATTTTCGAGCTATCCTCTCCCATGATTAGGAGGTCAGCATTGTGCTTAAGCGTTTCTTTTACTTTTTGAATGACATCTTGGTCTGAGATCTTGCTTTCTGACTCCTTAGTTTTTTTGGGTTTATCTAGTTTGATTTGACCTGCTATTATCTTAAATTTTTTGAGATCTTGCAGATTTATATTTTCATTTTTAACATCACATAGAAAACTAAGATGATTGGTCTTTTTATAATGGTTAATTAAGATTTGCAGATTTTCTTGGTTGTAATCTGCATTAATTGCAGAGAGTTTCCTTAATAAAATTTCCTTTCCTAAGGCTGCTTCCGCTCGAATTTCAGATTTTAGAGAGTTTTTAATAGCGGCTTTAGCTTTCGAGGTATTAGCTATATTGAGCCAGTCATCATTTGGTCTCTGCTTGGCACTAGTCAGAATTTCTATCTGCGTTCCATTTTCTATTTTATGAGATATAGGAACTAGTTTATGATTTACTTTAGCTCCAATGCACTTTCTACCGAGTCCAGAGTGAATCTCAAAGGCAAAATCAAGAATGGTACTACCATTGGGCATCATTTTTAATTCTCCTTTAGGAGTAAAAACATAAATTTCTTCGTTATAAAGGTCTAATTTGAAATCATCAACCAGATCTAGCGCGCTATCGGTAGACTGTTTTAATTTTTCAGCTATTCTTTTCAACCATTCATCTACTGGATTTTTCTCAATTCCCATTTTACCTTCTTTATAAAAAAGATGCGCTGCTATGCCCCGTTCGGCTACTTCATCCATTCTAGCAGTACGAATTTGTACTTCGATGAATTTACCGCCAGGACCCATTACGGTAGTATGCAGAGCTTCATAACCATTTGATTTGGGTTTAGATATCCAATCTCTGAGTCGCTCTGAGGATGGAATGTAATTTTCTGTGATAATAGAATAAACATTCCAACATTCTTGCTTTTCTTTCTCTACCGGAACATCCAGAATAATACGAATAGCCAATAAATCAAATACTTCTTCAAAGGGAACTCCTTTTTTATGAATCTTATTCCAAATAGAATATATAGATTTAGGTCGACCGTATATTTTAAATTTGTACCCAAGTTGACTTAATTGTTCTTCGATGGGTTGAATAAATTCATGGATCTGCTTAGTGCGTTGTCGTTTAGTTTCTTTTAATTTTAAGGCTATATCTCTATACTCTTTGGGCTCAAGGTATTTTAATGATAAATCTTCTAGTTCTGATTTTATAGCATGGAGGCCTATACGATTGGCTAAGGGTGCATAAAGAAATAGAGTCTCGGAAGCTATTTTCTTTTGCTTATCCGGCGACATTGCATCCATAGTGCGCATATTGTGCAGTCTATCAGCTATTTTTATGAGTATGACTCTTACATCTTCGGCTAGGGTAACTATTAGCTTTTTATAGTTCTCTATTTGCATAGAAGAACTTGTGTCTATAATATTGGAAATCTTAGTAAGTCCTTCAACGATTTTAGCGACTTCAGTTCCTAGAGAAATTTGAATTTCTTCTATAGTCAAATCTGTATCTTCTACGGTATCGTGCAGCAGTGCGCAGATAGCCGAGGTAACGCCTAACCCAATTTCTTCTGTTACTATGTTTGCTACCGCTATCGGATGAAATATATATAACTCGCCTGACTTTCGTCGTGTCTTACTATGCGCATCCACAGCCAGATCAAATGCATGACGCAGACTTTTTTTAGAACTGGGATTGAGTCGATTTTTTAATATTCTGAGCAAACGTCTATATTCTTTGGAGATGAGTTTTTTCTCATTTTCAATGTCATAAAGCTCAAAATTTATGCGTTCCATAGGAGTGAAGACTATTGATTCTTTCTAATGGGTGACGCCGCTTCCAACCAACTCACCGCCATCATACCATGCTGCGAATTGACCACTAGCTATGCTATGCATCCATTCTTCAAATATAATGTAAAGTCCAGAATCCCTTCTAAATAATTTCGCTTTGCATAGTTCTTGTCGATATCGAATCCTGAGCAGATAGGTTTTATCTTCACCAATGGCTAGTTCTAAATCTTCTCTTATCCAATGTATTTCTTCATTTGCTATCCATAGCCCCTTTCTTTTTAGACCTGGGTGATCGTCTCCTTTACCTACGTAAATTATATTTTGTGTTGAATCTTTATCAATTATAAACAAAGGTAACTCGGCACCCCCAATACCCAGTCCTTTTCTCTGGCCGATGGTATAAAACTGGACACCTTGGTGCTGTCCAATTATCTTTCCAAAACTTGATTTAAGCTGATAGCCATTGCAGAGGGTATCTAGTTCCGCATTTACATAATGAAAACAATGATGCTGGGGATCAATTTCTATGATATTACCAGAATTAGGCTTGAGCTGCTCTTGCAGAAAGACAGGGAGCTTCACCTTACCAATAAAACATAATCCCTGTGAATCTTTTTTTTCAGCTGTGATTAAATCATATTTTTTAGCTATCTCTCTCACTTCATATTTCTGTAAGTGGCCTATTGGAAAAAGAGCTTTGGACAATTGGTATTGATTCACTTGACATAGAAAATAACTTTGGTCTTTATTTCTATCAGCACCAGTCAGTAGTCTCTGAATAGTTTTTTGATCTTTCTCTATCGTTTCTTTTCTGCAATAGTGGCCAGTAGCTACATATTGTGCGCCTAGTTTTATTGCAGCATCAAGAAAAACATCAAATTTTATTTCTCGATTACATAATACATCTGGATTTGGGGTTCGCCCGCGCGCATACTCTTCATGCATATAGTCTACAATTCGGGTTTTGTAGATATCAGATAAATCAAGTACCTGAAATGGAATACCTAGTTTATTGGCTACTAATAAAGCATCATTACTATCGTCAATCCACGGGCATTCATTATTTATAACCACAGAGCTATCATTCCAATTTCGCATAAATACAGCGATGACTTCATAGCCCTGCTCTATGAGCAAAGCTGCAGCTACACTGCTATCTACGCCTCCTGAAAGTCCTACTACTACTCGTCCTTTTGACATTAGTTTTCTGCTTTGAAAGTATGATTGTATTTATCTAGCACAAAAAGTAAGGCTAACATATATGTACTCAGACTTGGAATTTTATATCGGTCTAGCGCACCAAAATTATAACTAGTAAATCCTACTACCATGCCATAAAATAGACTGAATCCCATAAGTGCAATCGCTTGAGGGGATTTAAAAAATGAAATGAAAAAATAAATGACGCGCATTTTTAAAATAAGATAGATCGTTGTTAAAAGAAAAAACAAACTTTGTAAGGCGCTTAATAGAATAATTGGTTTATTAGCTTCCCATAAGAATGGTCGAAAGAATGTAACGGCAAGTGAAGCTGGAATTTTACTTACGAGCGCACCAGCAGTATAATCAATGTCGCCTAAGGAATAGGCGCTACCCTGGAGTGCAGCATGCCAGCTTTGAAAGCCCTTTGATTTATCCACTAATTTTTCAAAAGAAAGTTCTTGAAATGTTTGACCTATAGTTTTAAGCATCATAAATCCTGAAAGGCATATTAAACAAATAAAAATAGGTCTTAATAAAAATTTAACTGTAAATGAAGGAATTGCATAAAATTTTATACTGAGAACCCAAATAATTAAAAATGGAAGTGACGCCATTAAGAAAAAGCTACGTATAGAATATAGAAGATAAACTCCAATAATTATGTAGAGTATGTTGTATAGTTTGACTTTATTGTATCCAAAAAACTGCACAAATCCAATTATTAATAAATATAATCCAGCTAAAGTGAAGGTGTCTTTGAATAAGCCTGAACCCCAGAAAATAACTGATGGCATTAAGAATATTGCATAGCCTACATGGGTGCGATTGAGCGCTGTGTGATTCAATATAAATCTGTATAATTTCCATGAACTAAAAAAAGAAAAATAGCTGCATAGAATTGAAGTTAAATAGAACGAGTTTAATGTGATAAAATTAAATAATAAAGCTATCTTCGTTATCGTATAGGTGGGTTTTGAATACCAATAATTGACTCTTTTTCCGAATTGAATAAATGCGATATCCTGATAATTTTTTAAATCAGAACTAAACAATACTTCTGGAATCTGACCTATATTTTCGCTTACATATTCTAGAAGATACTTGCCAGAATCAAAATAATCGGTTGTATCCCCACCACCATAATAAAGATGATAAATTAATACGGCTGATGTTGCACCAATTATCTTGAGTGAAAATCCAAGAAAGAATACATATTTATCTTCTAAATGTTCAATATAGTAGGTTCTATAGTACAAAACAAAAATCAAAGGAATTCCTATATATAGAAGACCTAAGATGAAATGGATAACTATCAAAATAAAAACGTTTAATCTAAACTCTAAGAATAGGGAATGTCATACAATGGGGTCCACCTCTGGCTCTTGATAGTTCCGTTGAAGGAATAGTTATAATTGTTTTTTCATACTTGTCAGGATTAAAATCTCCAAAATTCCATTGCTTGGCAATATCTCTGCCGCTGACTATTTCATAACCTAATTCATACAGAGCTTCAGCAGTTTTTACATTTCTATCATAGGCTATAGCAACTCCATCTCTTATTGCTACTAGGTTACAGCCATCTGTCCACTGCTCTCTCTCATCGTACGGATACTTCCCATTCCCGCATAGAATAAACTTCATATTCGGATTGGCAGATAGAAAGAAGGATTCTAAAGTAGAAAACTCCTTACTACTTCCATCTTTATTAAATTGTGTGACCTTGATAAGATTGGACTTTAATGTATTTTCATAGATGACAAATTCCTCCTTACTGATTTGGGTGAATAAGGTGTCGATATGCATACACGCTCTATCTTTTGGGATAACTATTCGCACTACATTATCTATAACACCTTGATCGAATAATTTTTTCTTTAGATATTCAATAGCTTCTGGAGTAGTGCGTTCGCTACAACCCACTAATAGATAATTGCCTTGAAACACCATAACATCCCCCCCTTCGATAGTGCAGTCTTCGCCAGCTTCTGTCATATCAATGATTTTTTCATCATTATTTTCTTGACAGGATTTAAATAATGGATGGAAATAACAAATCACACGAGTTAAGACACCTTCTCTATTTCTTGCTTTTTTCGATGGATTGCAGATGAGTAAATGATCCTTTATCATGACTGCTATATCTCTGGTAAAGACATAGTTTGGTAATGGTGTTAATAAGGATTCATCAGTTTCTTCTAATAAGCCAGTAAACAAGGTATAGACCAAATCTTTATTGGATAACGACTTTATTTTTTCTTTGACGATTTCAGATAAGCGCTCTTGAGCAAATAAATAGTTGAAAAATTTCTCACGGTTCTTTTCATCAATCGTTTCAAATACCTCCAATAAAAGATCTTCAGTATCTAAAACATTTTCTTCCCCTACAAAGGCTGAAAGAATATCAATAAATTTCTGATGTTCTTCGCGCATGGTTTGCAAATGTACAATATCATCGTATAGATATTCTAGCGCATTACTGGGAGTGACCACCTCTATACCATCATCTGGATAGTGAACGATGACTTTCTTCAGTGCATCTATCTCGCTCTTACAAAATACTGTATTCATATAGTTTGTTTTTTATCTAGAAATATTTCTGCCATCATACATCGAGCACTACCTCCACCTATTTTCTCTATGACGTCTATTGACACTGGCAAAATACCAGCATATTTTTCTATTTGAATTTTTTGTATTTCTGTCAGTGATCGAAATGCTCGTTGACTCATAACTAAAAATAATTCTCCAGCCATGTTTTCTACTTGTAGCATATTGCCTGCAAAATGCTTCAAAAGTTGCTCATTGGTGAGATAAATAATCTCTAGTTGCGAAGCCTTAAATTTAGCTTCGAGCTTTTCTCTTTCTTCTTGGTCTGTTATGGTATCCATTCCTATCACTACAAATCCACTCCCTATGCACATGACCACATTCGTGTGATATACTAGGGTTCCTTGGGTATCATAAGAGTGGAAGCTGACCGCCTCATACCCTATCTGATTGCAATAATCTGTAAATAAATCGAGTTCTGTGCGCGGAGATAGACAGGCATATGCTATTTTATGAATGTGGTCATAGACTATACTTCCTGTGCCTTCTAGTGCCTTATTCATGACCTCGTAATGACTCAGGTCCATTTCTTTTTGAACTTGATATTTATCCCGAATAAGCTCTATAATGTCCTTGCGCTTTTCTAATTGCCTATTTTTAGTTTTCATAGGAAAAATAGTCATAGTACCATCTTGTCCCATGCTGATCCAATTATTGGGAAATATAGCATCTGGTTTTTCAGGACTGATTGTGTCATGGACGACTAACACATTTATTTTATGGCTAGTAAGCTCTGTGACCATAGTGTCAAACTCTGTTTGAGCAATACGCAGTATTTCTTCACGACTAAGGTCTTCGATATTATTCTGAAATTCATTCGACTGCGCTGTCTCATGGTTAAACTGAAATGATGCTGGGCGCACCATCATGATATTGGTTGCTGATTGTCTCATAAATTTTACTACATTCCTGTGATCGAAACCCCAATGGAATATTGTCTTAAATCTAAATTATTATAATTTCTATTTTCCTTGATCATTTGGTTTAGTCCATAATAGCCAAAGAGATTGATAGCCCCATATCCAATTCTAAAAGTAGCTCCATATCTAAAGGAAGCGAGCTCGTCAAAAGCACCTCCTTTGTGAGTTTGTTCTCTTTGGAATCCTTTATCATAGTAGTTTATCTTCGAATTCGTAGTCAGATTAATTCCTGCACGCATACCTGCAGCTACTTTGATTCGACTTCTACCGTTGACTGGTTTCGAAATATATCTCAGCTCGAATGGCACTTCTAACCAGGAAGAATAAAAACTAGCACTTTCAAAACTTGTACTGGCTGTATTGCCATATACTGGATGCTGAGATCCAGGTATAAATGAAGTCCCGTTGGGATTTTGTACTAAAACAGCTCCATCGAGATTCACTTTACTAAAAGTAAATCCTGCTCCGGGGGCTACACTTAGTCCAGTTTTTCCTAACGGCAAATCGTATAAGAAGTAAAATCCTAGATTCGGATTAAATACATTGGACTTAAAGAAGGAATCAGAACTACCATTGATGACATTGTCTATGGTGAAGTTAAACATAAAATGATCATGACCGTCTTCAGAAAGTTTTACCTTTTTGGATTCTGAAGATTTAGCGATAGGAGCTTCGGCTGTGGTTGGAGATGCAGTAGGTGTATTTTGTGCAAAGGCATGTAACCCTAGAGATAAAAATCCTAATACAAGACTAATTTTAAGCATAAATGATATTTATTTTGAAAAGCAAATATAGGCTAGAAATATTAAACGATTCATTACGAATAGTTAAATGAGCGTATAAAAAAACAATATGTTTAATATCCAATATTCACTTTTAACCTTGTTTTTAAAACTATTTCCTACATTTGTTTGGGTTTGATTATTTATGTTCAATTTTTCTAATTCATTTCAGTTATGCGAAAAGAGGTTAAAATTTTTATTATTCTTGGTGCTATTTTTATGGCTAATGTGCTTTTAGCTGAATTTATTGGAGTTAAGATATTTTCGTTAACTAAAACCTTAGGATTACCCAATTGGAGTTATAATTTGTGGGGACAGTCCATGTCTTTGCAATATACCGCTGGGGTTCTAATATGGCCCGTAGTTTTTATTTTGACAGATATTATTAATGATTACTATGGTAAAAAAGGCGTTCAATTTCTCACCTATTTAGCCGTAGCTATTTCTATTTATGCCTTTATAGTAATGAATGCTACTATAAATTTATCTCCTGCAGATTGGTGGAAAAATGTGCAGGTTGAAAATGGAATTCCAGATTTCAATAAAGCCTACGCCTTGATTTTCGGTCAAGGTAATAATATTATTATTGGTTCTTTATCTGCATTTGTCATAGGACAGCTCATAGACGTATCTATATTTCAGCGAATGAAAAGAACTCGTGTGGGTAGTAAACTATGGGTAAGAGCGACAATGTCTACTATTGTATCGCAGCTGATAGATAGCTTTGTCGTCATTTATATCGCCTTTTATTTGGGTCAGAACTGGCCATTATCTCAGGTTTTTTCGGTAGCATTGAATAATTATATTTATAAAGGACTTGTTGCAATTCTTATGATTCCAGCTTTACATTTGATTCATTTGGCTATTGAGAACTACTTGGGTAAAGAAAAAGCAGCAGAGTTGAGAGGCCAAGCATTGAAAAATAGGTTGGATTTTTAATTTTTTATTTATCTTTGGTCGTTAGATTGAACACAAAATTCAATACGAATGATTCAAGAATACGATAAATATGTAGATGAAGACCATGAAGTATGGTCCATATTATACAAAAGAATGATGGAAATCTTGCCAAAGTATTCCACTAAGGCATATTTGCAAGGTATGCAGGCGGTAGGTCTTGAAGGACATCGAATTCCTAATTTCAACGATTGCAACGCTAAATTATCAATTATCACAGGTTGGAATATCTATGTAGTGCCGGGATTGATTGATAATAAACCATTTTTTCAGCACTTAAGTGCCCGTGAATTTCCATCTAGTACTTGGCTAAGAAAAAAGTCTCAGTTGGAATATCTAGAAGAACCAGATATGTTTCACGATATATTCGGTCACGTGCCTTTACTAGCTAATATACATTTTGCCAATTTCCTATCTGAATTAGCTTCTATTGCTTTAGATCACATAGAAAATGAGTGGGCTGTAGAGATTATTTCAAGGCTATACTGGTACACTGTAGAGTTCGGTCTGATAAGAGAAGATGGAGCACTTAAAGTATATGGTGCCGGCATATTATCGTCGAGTGGGGAGACTCAGTATTCCATTGATTCAGATAGACCTACTCGAGTGCCATATGATGTAAAAAATATATTTGCTACCCCATATATAAAGGACAAATTTCAGGAGCAATATTTTGTCATAGATTCTTATGAACAACTTTATAAGAGTATTCCTGAGATTAAATCCGTTTTAGAACAAGAGTTAAAATCCGTTGCTATTTGATCGAATTCTACTCCACCATTTGATTATTTAATTTGTTAGCATACTTAAAAGGTAAGATTATATCTTGCTCACCTACTTCAGTTATTATGGAGATAGGCTCTGGCATGGGTTTTGAAGTCCAAATTACCCTCACCACTTACAATTTTCTCAAAGAGAAATCAGACGCACTGATTTACACCTATCTGCATATAAAGAAAGATGGGCAGACCTTTTCAGGTTATGATATTTTCGGGTTTAGTGAATATGAGGATAAGATACTATTCGTTCAATTACTTGACGTATCAGGAATCGGCGCGAATACTGCCCGTCTCATGCTAAATGCTCTTTCTTATAGCGAGATTCGACGAGCAATTATCTCTGAAGACGAGAGAACCTTATCTGGTATCAAAGGAATAGGACCCAAAACAGCAAAGCGGCTAATTCTAGAACTCAAAGATAAGATGCTTAAAGGCTCAGATGCAGATGTGCCAATACTTAAGGCAGAAAATAAAATCAAAGAAGATGCGTTAATAGCCTTAATAACACTAGGTTATCAAAGAAACAACGTAATGAAGATACTGAATACTATTGAATCGAAGGCTGATGTTAAATCTGTAGAAGATTTTATAAAGTTAGCGCTCAGGTCTTTATAAAATTATCTAAGCTAAACGGTGAAGGGACTCAAATACTTCAGTTATTTCCTAATTTTATTCCTTTTATGGAATGGGGAGGCTTCGTCTCATCTCATGAGTATGTGGCAGAATGCCTACCGGCTAATCCCTCCTCCACAGCGTGATTCCACTAAGTCCACTAAAAAGGAAGGAAATGAATCTTTTGTGCAGAAAGAAGTAGGTGAAAAGCGAACACAAATTCTACCGCCTCCTAAAAACGTAAAGCGCGAAGTAACATATGATTATAAGACGAATCTTTATCTCGTAACCGAAAAAGTGGATGGCATCAATATCAAGCCCCCCATGTACCTTACTTATGAGGAATACCTTGCATTGACGGAAAAGCAAGAATTCGCAGAGTTTGTAGAAGCTAGAAATGCGAATCAGAAGGCAGATGATGTCACTAAAAAGAAAAGTCCTTTAGGGGTGCAGTTTGATTTACCTGCGAATGGCATATTCGGAGACGGCCCTGTAGAGATAAAGCCGCAAGGCAATCTTGATATTCTCATGGGCTATCAGCACAATACAATTCGAAATCCCGCCTTGACTCCTATTCAGCAGTCGCAAGGATTGATAGATTTCGATATGGGGCTTAATGTGAGTGTCATGGGCAAAATTGGAGATAAGTTTCAAAATACACTGCGATATAATAATCAATCAGCTTTTGGATTCGAGGGACAGAGAATAAGACTAGCATACAACGGTAAGGAGGATGAAATTATACGAAATCTAGAGGCAGGCGATGTTTCATTTGAAGTTCCTACCCAGCTTATCAAAAGTGCTAATTCTCTCTGGGGTATTAAAACTGAACTGCAATTCGGTAAGCTAAATATTAAAACTGTGCTCTCTCAGCAGCGATCAACGCCTCAATCCAAGACGATAGAAAATGGGAAAGAAATTCAAAATTTTGAAATCACAGTTGATCAATATGATCAATTCAGACATTTTTTTCTCTGCCATATGTTCAGAGATCATTATGAGAAGTCTTTGGAAAATTATCCGATGATCAATTCTCCATTCCAGGTTACCAATGTAGAAGTATGGGTATCGAACAGAAGTAATCTAACTCAGAATGTAAGAGATATAGCTGCGTTCCAAGATATGGGAGAACCTATACCGTACTCAAATAAAATAGTGGGAAGACTAGGAGCCCTAGCTGGCAATGATGCCAATGATTTATATGAGAGAATCAAATTAGATAATGGAGTGAGAAATGTCAATACAGCTCTACAAACTCTGCAGAATGCACCTTATGGATTGGTGGCCTATCGTGATTTTGAAAAAGGATTTCTCAGAAAGTTAAATCCAAATGAATATACTTTAAATTCTCAGCTAGGCTATATTTCCATAAATTCCTCTCTACAGCCTAATGATATTTTAGCAGTTTCATTTCAGTATGTGTACAAAGGACAGTTGTATCAAGTTGGAGACTTAACAAGAGATGTTACCTTGCCTGATACAAGTAGCCCAGATCCATCTAGACTTTTATTTTTAAAAACCCTTAAGGGTACTAATATTAATCCTAGCTTTCCTATGTGGGATTTGATGATGAAAAATGTCTATTCACTTAATGCCTTTCAAATAAGTCCTGAAAATTTCAGATTAGACATATTTTATAATGATCCAGGTGCAGGCGTGAAGCGATACCTGCCTAAAGGATCGCTGCAGAATGAACCATTAATTCGCACGTTAGGAGTAGATCGTCTGAACCTAAACAATGAACCATTTCCTGATGGGGTATATGATTTTGTTCCCAATATCACTATACTTCCCAATAATGGAAAAATATATTTTCCAGTATTAGAGCCATTTGGCTCTCATTTGAAGAAAAAATTAGATTTAACAGGTAATGCAACTTTGGTCAAAGAATATGTTTATCAATATCTCTATGACTCTACCCAGTTTATTGCCCAGCAGTATCCTGAGCTCAATCGATATCTAATAAAAGGTACGTTTCAATCTTCTACAAATAAGCGAATTCCCCTAGGTCTCAATACTCCAAAAGGCTCTGTTTATGTCACCATGAATGGACAGCGCTTGGTAGAAGGTATGGATTATATAGTAGAGGACGGAAGTCTAGGCTATGTAGAGCTTATGGATCATGTGATGACTTCTGGTGGTCAAATTAGAATCGAGTATGAAAATAATATGGCTTTTGGTCTTCAGGTTAGAAATTTTTTAGGAGCCAGAGCTGAGTATAGATTTAATGATCGATTTAAAATAGGAACGACATATGAAAAACTTTCGGAGCGGCCATTTAATAATAAAATAAGCTATGGGGACGATCCTATTAGCAATCAAATTATAGGAGGAGATATCACCTATGCATCTAATATGCCATTTATTACAAGTGCTTTAGATGCCCTTCCGTTTTATAAAACAAGTGAGATGAGCACTATCAATGCATATGGAGAATATGCACGACTCATTCCAGGCCATTATAGTTCTATAGGGGGTGAGGGTACGATATTTATAGATGATTTTGAGGCATCGAGTATTAATTATGGTTTCGGAAATCCTGCTAACATTTGGAGACTAGCGAGCACGCCAAGTGGAGCTAGAGATGCAACAGGTAAAATTTTATTTCCAGAGTCTAAACTTTTTGATAGCTTAAGTTATGGATATAATAGAGCGCAGCTATCTTGGTATAATATAGCTACTACGTTTTTCTTTAATTCAGGTGTCGGCTGGAATCCGCCAAAGTCAGTTCTCGATGACCTTTACAACCGAAATTATCAAATCCAAGATGTGTATCCTGGACGTTTTACCACGGGCATCAATAACTTATTGCAGACGCTAGATCTTAGCTTCTATCCAAAGCAGCGCGGACCTTATAATTATGAATATAGCAATAGTGCTACGCCAGGCATTTCTCAAGGCATCAATAGAGATGGTAGTTTGAAAGATCCGAAGACACGCTGGGGCGGTATACAAAGATCTCTAGAAAACACTAATTTTGAAGTCAATAACATCGAGTTTATTCAATTTTGGATGCTAGATCCTTTTATTAAAGATAAAAACAACAAAGGAGATATGTATTTTAATATTGGTTATATCTCTGAGGATGTGTTAAAAGATTCTCGTCTGGCTTTTGAGCAGGGTCTGGTCGATAGAAATGGCGCTAGTTCTAATCTAATTTCTGATTCTAGATGGAGCTGGATACCCAAGACACAGCCACTGATAAACGGGTTTAGTAATGAACCGAATACGAGACAATTTCAAGATGTAGGTCTCGATGGTGTTTCCAATGAGAATGAAAGAGAGAAGTTTAAGCAGTTTCTTGAAAGAGTGAAATTAAACTTAGATCCACAAGCATATACTATTGTGGAGAGTGATCCTTCTACGGATGATTTCAAGCATTTTTTAAATCCTTCGCTGCCTCAAATTGATATTGTAGGTCTATATAAATTCTTTAATGGTGTAGACAACAACACACCGATAATCTCTACCTCAGGAATCCCTCAGAGTAATTATGGAACACCTGATAATGAAGATATAAATCGGGACAATACCCTTAATGAAAACGAGGCTTATTTTCAATACAGGCTCAACTTATTTCCAGGTATGGATGTCGGCAATCATCCGTATATAGTCACCAAGACTATCTCAGCAAATGCTTCAGATCCGCAGGGGAATAAAGCAGTGTGGTATCAATTCAGAATTCCCATCAAAGAATACACTCATAGAGTGGGAGAAATAGGAGATTTTAGAAATATACAATTTGTCCGTATGTTTTTGACCAATTTTGAAGATAACGTGACGGTCCGTATGGTGGATCTTTCCTTTGTGCGCAATCAGTGGAGAAAGTACACCGGATCTATTCAAGCACCTACAGATTTTATCCCTAGAGATAATGGTGAAACGGAATTTTTTGATGTAGGTGCCGTGAGTCTAGAAGAGAATGCTAAGAAAAACCCTGTGAGCTATGTGACTCCTCCAGGTATGGTCCGTGAAGTAGGTTTAAATGCCTCATCTAATCCTATTCAACTCAATGAACAATCTCTTCGTCTAAGTTTCTGTAATCTAAAGGATGGCGATGCTAAGGCTTGTTTTAAAAATATCAATTTTGATTTTAGACAGTATAAAAAAATCAGAATGTTTGCTCATGCGGAGAATAACGATGCCTTAGCGCTCAATGATATGAAAGATGGTGAAGTATCTTATTTCGTGCGTTTAGGAAATGATTTTAAAGACAACTACTATGAATTTGAAATACCGCTAAAGGTATCACCACCCGGAGATTATAATGATATAAATGAAGCGCATAAGCGCATAGTATGGCCAGATTCCAATGAAATGATTATTCAAATATCTGAGATGGTCAAGGCAAAATTGGAGCGAAACAAGCGGAAGTTTCCTACCAATACGCCATTCGTATTTAAAACTCCTGATAATAAAAATATCACCATATTAGGAAATCCAGACCTAGGTATAGTCAAAGTAGCTATGATAGGGGTAAGGAATAGAGCAGTCAATGATCCGAACAATTTTATATCCAATGATGATGGACTATCCAAATGCGGGGAAGTATGGGTCAACGAGTTACGTCTAGAAGGATTAAATGAACAGGGCGGTTCAGCGGCTATTGGTAATGTGGATATTAAACTTGCTGATTTAGGAACTGCACAGTTTTCATCATCTTTTCATACGGCTGGCTATGGCCAAATTTACGAAAGGGTCAATGAACGAAAACGAGATGATTATTTTCAATACAATCTTACAACTACCTTACAGTTAGGTAAGTTACTCCCTAAATTTTTAGGTCTCCAGCTTCCTTTTTATTTGCAGACAGGAAGAGGTGCAAGTCAGCCTCAATTTGATCCGTATGCATCTGACGTGCTTTCAGAGCAAGGAGTAGATGCTATTAAATTAGCCTATGGAAATGATAGTGCCGCAAGATATCAAGAAGCTATCCAGACTATAGATAGACGCTTTGGCTTCAATTTTACTAACGTCCGATATATGCCGGTTAAACCTACTAATAGCTCTTTTCCTCTGGCACTTCGATTCTTTTCTGCCTCCTATTCTTTCAATTCTATCCGCAGGTCTAGCCCATTTGTTAAAGATGATTGGCAGCGCACCTATTCAGGAAATTTGAGCTACAACTATGCGTCTCAGCCAAAGTATATAGAACCTTTTAAGAAACTAATAAAAGCAAAATCAAGAGCTTGGGATTGGGCGAAATCTATAAATTTTAATTTATTACCCAATAGTATAACTTTTACTAATCAAATAGATCGAGGTTTCGGAACATTTCAGCAGCGGCAGCTTCCTGGAGAGACTTTTTCTATGCCTGAGCAGTTTATCAAGACATTTACATGGAATCGAAATTATGGATTTGACTATAATCCATTTAGACCTTTAAATATAAACTTCACCGCAAATAATCAAGCACGGATTGATGAACCTCAAGGTAGAATCGATACTAAACCTAAAGAAGATTCTTTATGGAAAAGCATTAAAGAATTTGGCAGAGCGACTGCATATAATCATACGCTCAGTGGAAAGTATAATCTTCCTATAAATAAAATCCCTGCCTTAGATTTTCTTACATCAAGTGTCACATATGGATCTGGATTTAATTGGAGTACGGGACCCCAGATTTTCAATATGAATGGAGAATTGGTTCAGAGTCCACAAGGAAATATTATTAATAATACGCAGAGTATAGGTACCAATCTAAACATTAAGATGTCGAAGCTTTACAGTAAAATACCCTTACTAAAAAATGCTGATATAGACAAAAATTCTAGTATGGCAAATATGACAAAGGAGCAGAAGGAGTCTAGAAATGACGCTATAAATATGGAACGTGATAATCTGCATAAACAATATGATAAATTGTTAGAAGATTTAGATAAGCTTAGGAAAGAAAAAAAGGCAATAAAACGAGCAGATAGTATGACTAGGGAGGTCAAAAAACCTCTTTTAAAGAATGTAAAAAAGCGTATCAAAGAAATGCGCAAAATGAAGCGCGAGCTAAGTAAAAAGCTATCCAATACTATGGTTATTCCAGGTTTGGTCAAAGCAGTAACGCAGCCACTGATGGCGGTGCGTGATATAGATGCTTCCTATAATATAGAAAATAGTACAACTATAGCTGGCTATACGCAGAGACCTCGTTATTTAGGTATAGATTTTAACGAAGCAGATCATTTAGATCCTGGATTCGTTTTGGGTATGCAGCCCGGCATTCCACTATTTGCTCCACCAGATAAGTATGAGCGATGGCGCTGGTTAGAAGAGTTTGCTGATAAAGGTTTTATGACTAAGGATACCACATTTAATCAACCATTTACCCAGTCCAATGCAAAGCGTTTTAAAGCTCGAGTAAGTTTAGAGCCTTGGAGAAATATTCGAATTAGCCTCAATTGGGAATCAGAATATACCCAGAATTTTACTGAGTTTTTTATTTATAATCCTCAGACCGATCAGTTTGAACATAGAAATCCATTAGAATCTGGAGCCTATTCATATTCCGATGTTAATTTGTTTTCTTCATTTAAGGGTATAAAAAACGATGGTAGAAGCGAAAATGTCAATACGATGGATAAAAATCGCGAGATCTATGCCCAGATATTTCAGCAGAATAATCCCAATAGAATCAATCAACAATATATCGATCCACTGACGAATCAGTTAAATCCAAATTTTTGGCAAGGTTATGGTCCTTTGCAACAAGATGTCCTTGTGAACTCTTTCTTGACGACCTACAGAGGCGAGCGAGCTTCTGGTGGGGAACGAAATCTAAGTCCATTTTCTAGATTACCATTACCCAACTGGAATATACAATATAATGGCTTGACGCAGATCCCAGTTTTCAAAAAAATCTTTGAATCATTTACTATCAAGCATGGATATAATTCTAGAACTACCATTGCTAATTATAATTCAGATTTTAGATATGAAGGAGGTGGAGCTATCAATAATCCTATAAAATTAGACAGTCTAAATAATAATTTTATTCCCCTATATTTTCTGCCTAGTGTGGGTTTTAACGAGAGCTATAGTCCATTATTGGGTATAGATTTTACATTAAAGAATAAAATGAATTTCCGATTTGAATATAAGAAAAGTCGAATGGTATCTATGAGTCTTATAGATTATCAGTTAACAGAGAACGTCAATTCAGGAATTACCTTTGGGTATGGTTTCCAGACCCAGGCTATTATACTTCCTTTTTCAGATTACGAAGGAAAGAATGTTGTATTGAAAAATGGGGCTAGAATATCCTGTGATGTGACCTATACAGATAATTTTATAGTTAATCACAGAGTAGGTCAGGATATTCGAATACCGGTGGGAGGAGCTATTCGATTGATGATAAATCCTAAGGTGGATGTGCAAGTCAATGAGAAGTTTAATTTACAGTTGTTCTACAATTATGTATATAACGAACCTCGTATTTCCAATGCATTCCCTATGATTAATGGAGCTGCGGGTATGAGAATGTCTTTTTCATTGGCACCATAGTTATTTTAGAGTTTAATAAAGTCATTTCTGTAATTCAAAGAATTAGGTGTGTAAATTCTTCTTTTTTTATTGCGAAACTTTGAATAAGGTGAAATTCATTTATACTAAAAGATTTGAAAATCAATAGAGTATTGTATTTTTTTGAATCCTAAACAACTCGTTCCATACCTTACTCGTGGGTAATCCCATGACATTGTAATAGCATCCCTGAATTTTTTCGATGCCAATCATACCTATGAATTCTTGAATGCCATACGACCCGGCTTTGTCTAGGGGAGAATATTTTTCTATGTAATAGAGAATATCCTGAGGAGATAAACTATTAAAATATACATCAGTTTTATCTTCGATTTCTATACATTTATCTTGCCAGTATATAGCTACTCCGGTGATAACAGTATGAGCCTTATTGGATAAAAGCTCAAGCATAATTTTGGCTTCATTCACATCTTTTGGTTTGCACAATACATTGGCTTCGCAAATGACTATGGTATCTGCTGTGAGTAGAATATCATCTTTGAGTTGCAGTCGAGATTTCAAATCATTCGCTTTCAGCTTCGCTAGATAGAGCGGTATTTTTTCTAAAGCTAAATCTGCAGGATATATTTCTTCTATATCAGATTTGATAATCTCAATTTCTCCTGACCAAATAGAGGAGAGGAGTTCTTTCCTTCTAGGAGATCCCGATCCTAATATAATTTTTGTATCAAACATTCAACTTCTGTTAAATTCTAATCTTTCACCCTTGGAATCATTTATAATTTTACCGTTTTGCTGCATTAATATTCCGCTTACAAAAGTATGATCAATACTATGAGAAAAGCTATGTCCTTCAAATGGACTCCAGCCGCATTTATAGGCAATATTATCTTTAGATACTAAATAGTTTTTATTTGGATTTACAAGTACGAGATCTGCATAATAACCCTCTCGTATATAGCCTCTATCTTTTATTTCGAAAAGATCGGCTACTTTATGAGACATTTTATCTACTAACATTTCTATGCTTATTTTCCCCTCTTTTACCTTTTCTAGCATCATTAAAAGTGGATGCTGAATGAGTGGCACTCCTGCTGGACAATTTGGGTAAACACCAGATTTCTCTTCCCATGTATGAGGTGCATGATCGGTGGCTATGACATCTATGTTCCCATTAAGAAGACCTTGCCATAATGCCTCTCTATCTTCTTTCGTTTTTATTGCAGGATTACAAACGATTTTATTTCCGTATTTTTCATAATCTTGATCGCTAAACCATAAATGATGCACGCAGGCTTCGGCAGTGATTCGTTTATCTTTTAAAGGTATTTTTTCAAATAATTCTACCTCTTCTTTGGTCGATATATGGAGGATATGAAGTCTAGAATTATGCCTTTTGGCAAGTTCTATAGCTTTTTTAGAAGAAGCAAGGCAGGCCTCTCTGTCACGAATAATAGGATGAAATTTGGAATTATGCTCGTTCTTGTAAATTACTTTTTGAGCTATAATCATGTCTTCGTCCTCACAATGTGTAGCAATAATCGTAGGAGAATATTCGAAAATATCAGAGAGTGTCTTTTTATTATCCACGAGCATGTTTCCTGTCGAACTGCCCATAAAGATCTTTACACCACAAGAATCTAAAGGGTTGAGGCGTTTGATATCTTCTATATTATTATTGCTAGCACCAAAGAAAAATGAATAGTTTGCGACAGAAGTTAGCGCTGCTATAGTATATTTTTCTTCTAATTTTTCTTTAGTTAAGGTTGCAGGGTTTGTATTTGGCATTTCCATATAGGAAGTGACTCCACCTAGCACCGCTGCCCTCGACTCAGATTCGATATTCGCTTTATGCGTTAACCCTGGTTCACGAAAATGAACTTGATCATCAATGACGCCAGGAACTAGCCATAATCCTTCTGCATTTATTTCTTTGCATTTATAATCAAGGGAAATATTGCTATCAATTCTCTCTATTCGGCTATTTTTAATGAGAATATCATTGGAAAATAATATTCCTTCGTTAATTACAAGCGCTTTTTTAATTAAATAGGTATTGGCCAAAAATTTAGGTTTTTGTAAAAATATAGAAATCTCTTGCAACAAAACTAGATACTTTTTAGAGTCCTTCTTTCGTTCTAGTAGTGAACTAAAATCTTATTCTTATGACTAGTATCATTCAAATTGCCCAATTGGGCTCCTTAGATGACCTTCTTTTTCGAGGCAAGAATAAAGCCTATGGAGCTTATCAGCTCCGAAAAGAATATGAACACAGGCTGCGAAGAGCTTTTATGCTTTTTTTTACAGTATTGACCTCTATAGTAATTATCGTGCCAGCTTATCAGAAATTTATGGGTAATTACATTCATGTGGATGGTGGAGTTATTGATGATGGACCTATTTATAATCCTACCACTCCCATGGATATGGATACAGAAAAATCAAAAGTAGAACAGACGCCTCTATTACAAGACGTTAAATCAGATCAATTTGTAGAGCCAGAGATAGTCGAGAGTGTGCCTGAACAAGATTCTAAAACTACAGATGAAATCATTAAGGGTGATGGAGTGATAGCTGCTAATAATAACGATGGACCAGTATCAACTATTCCTAGCTCCAGTACTTTATTATCAGGGGGTCTTTCAGAAGGTTCTGCTCTAGCTGATCCAGATCCAAGTACGATTTATGATATAGTAACAGATGAACCAAAGTTTCCTGGAGATTTACAAGACTACCTAGGCAGAAAAGCAGCATTCCCAGAATTTGAAAAAGATATGGGAATAACTAAAGGTCAAGTCGTAGTTGGCTTTGTAGTGAATGAAGACGGCAGTTTATCCAATATACATTTGGAATTATCAGATAGAGAAAATTTTAATATTCAAGCACTGAGAGCTATTCAATCAATGCCAAGATGGAAACCTGGTAGTAATAATGGACATAAAGTAAAAGTGAATGTTTCCGTTCCCTTCAATTTTGTTTTAGACTGATTTTTTTTAGTTTTTATATTTTCAGAAGGGAGGGGTGATTTTTACCTCTCTCTTTTTTTTATTTTTCCTAACTAATTATCTTCAATATCATCTCAAAAAGAATATCTCTGTATGATAGGGTAGAGCCAGCCATTCCCTTGCGGCGCATATCGTATTCAGCTAGTGTAGTTAATGCGTTTTCTATCTGAGCCAGGGTATATTTATTCGTGTATTTTTGTTGCTTATCGAGAAGCCATACAGAATTAGGTGCCATACCTATATCTGCTGCTAGATTGGGCATACTTTTATCGATGCGCTGCGCTAGTTTGATTTGGTAGAGAGTTTTAAAGAATGGAAACAAAATACCAACTAGTAATTCAAAGGGCCAAACCTTTTCATTTTTGATGTAGTAGTCCAGAATTTTAAATATGGTCTTCGCGTTTTTCTCCCCTAAAGCCGCTGTAAAGTCAAAGATTGCATAGTCTTTCATAATGCCAAAACTCTGCTGAATATCTTGTGAAGTAATTGGTTTTTCTGCAGGATGAGAGATGATAAGCTTACCTATTTCATTGTGTATGCGCTCTAAGTTGGTGCCAGAATATTCAATAATGGTTTGAACGGCTTCTGTCTGTATTGTATAACCTGCTGTTTTAAATTCATTTTGAATCCATTTTGGCATATCCTTCTCCTTGAGCAGTTCTGATTTGAAAACGGTGGCCAACTTTGTAGGCATTTTACGCTCTAATGATTTCGTATTCTTAAAGACAAGAACCAGAATAGTAGAGTCTAACGGCTTTTCTAAATAGCGATAGAGTATATTCATTTTTTTAGCACAATCTTGTGCTTCTCTTATGACTACTAGTTGACGAGGATTTGCTGTAAATGACATAGGAACAGTCATACAAAGGTCTCTCATGGAAGCCATATTGACATCACGCCCATAGAATACATTTTGACAAAAGCTTCGCTCGCTTTCTTCAAGTGCATTTTCTGTAATGAGATCGGCTAAATAGTCTATGAAAAATGGCTCTTCCCCATAAAATATATAGGTTCCTTTTATATCTTTTTTCTTTATACTTTTTACTAAATCTTCTAGCGCAGCCATAGGTGTGACAAAACTAGTGAAAATGATTTTCGAACCTCCCAAAAAAGGGAGTTATGAGAGAAAAAAATACTAACTACCTTACTTTACTGAACGATTCTTTCATCGGCCATTTGGTAATAAATTGTTCTAGCATGGTATACCGCTAAAATTTCTTCCTTTGATTTATTCTGAATCATAGGCCTATCACAATCATTTTGGAGTCTTTGCAATATGATATCTATTGGGGTGTCTAAAAAGATGACTTTTCCCTTGGACTTTAGGGTCATTATGAGATCATTATAGCAGGGAAGACCTCCACCACAGCTTATAACTGTGGGTTTATCATCGAGATTATCTATCCATTGTTCCTCTAAAGCTCTAAAATAGGACTCATTTTTAGTCTCAAATATGGCAGAAATAGACATACCTTCTTGCTTTTCTAGTTCAGCATCGCTGTCTAGTAAGGGTAGGTTTAGTTTTTGCGCTAGGCCCTTGGCTAATTGGGTTTTTCCGGCAGCCATAAATCCAATAATAAATAGTTTTTTCGGAATGGGCACTTGAGGAATTTAGCTGAGAAGAAACTGTATAGTATCTGCACCATCTGCATAATCTGCCAGCTGCGGTGATTGCCCTTTACCATAAGGAATGTAGCCTCTACCTATGACGCACTGAATATCTTCTTTATACAATTCGAGGTCTGATTTAAATTCTTTTTCATCTTCGAAAATTTCATAGTGGAGGACGGATATCGAGGAGAAAAGACCTTTATCGGGTTTTAGCATCAAGAAATTATTGCTGAGGTGCTCTATTCTATTGAGAAGTAGTAAGGTTCTTTGATAGTCATAGTTATTCATATATTTACTATGCTGAAAAAATCGGTTATACTTTTCACTTGCTTCGAATATTCTACTCAGTTCAAAGCCTTTTTCTATCCATAGTTTAGACACATTTCGGCAGCCTAGTCCGAAGTACAAAAAAATATCATCTATTAGAAAGTCTAATTCTTCTTCTGTCATATCTTTATGCACAACGGCTATTGAAGTTCTATTTTTTCGTAGAATAGATTTATACTTCTTGAAGTAGAGCTCAAAATAATGGTAAGATGTATTGGACCCTGTAGCTATAATTTTGTCGTAATTCTCTATGCGCTCGATTATCTGCATGCGCTCAGCCCATACACTATCTATTTTACACCAAATATCTAGGACAGCTTTAGTTAATAGGTTGTCTTTAGAAGATAACTTGATAGAGACTCGACTGGCGGCGAAATAGGCGCACAAAATATCATGAAATCCAACTAAAGGAATGTTTCCTGCTGGAATTATGGCAACATGATCTTTCTCCACTAATGGATAATTCTCTAGCCAATTCCTGAGTGCTTTTTCATCTAGATAGTTCTCTGTGATACTATGTATGCTTAGTTGCACAAATTCTGGTGTGAACCAATTATTCTGACCTTCAATAAGATAAAGAAAATCGGAGTCTTGGGCTAAGTTTTTTAACTCCTGTGTTAATTGTTTTAGTACTTCGATTTTTGACTCCACTATCCTCGTTTCGGAAAATTAAAATATCTGGATGTTACTAGAGGTACAAAAAAGATAACTGCTGTCAATATCGATAAATAGGTTTCTACCGTATGGCTTGTCATAAAAAGAGTTGCCTTGCTTTCAGGATAGAAATGTTCGAATATGGAAAAACTCAACTTACATCCTAAAATAAAAATAACGATAAAGGCGGATGTCTCAAGAAAAGGATAATGATTCATTAATTTATTAAAATATGTGGCTACAAACCGCATAGATAAAATACCTATAAATACGCCAAGACAGACCAATAGTATATTGGGAGTGAAAGCCACTGCGGCGAATACATTGTCTACCGAAAAGGCTATATCTATAAGCTCTACCATAACTACAGTTGTCCAGAATACTCCTAAATATCGTTCCAGTATGCCATGCATAGCGCTGCGCTCTACTTCATGTACTTCATCTTCATATTTTTCTTGATTTTTATCCTTCCACCATGTATAGACCATGTATAGAAGATACAAACCTCCTAAAGGTTTTAGCCACCATATTTTGATGATAAACGAAGCGAATAGTAATGCCAGCCCTCGGAAGATATATGCACCAATAATACCATATTTTAGCGCCTTGTCTCTTTGATCTTCTCGCAGTGGTCTTACCATAATAGCTAGTACAGTCGCGTTGTCGAGCGATAGGAGACTTTCGATTAAGATGAGATTCAGCACAATCATCAATGATGGAATTGGCTGAGATACTATTTGGTTTATTTCCTCAGTAAACACTATAAATAATTTAGTATGAAAGTTTTAGCCTAAAGCACAAAGCTAGTTAAACAAATCCTTTACTAGGCCTCAGTTATAGCAGCACCAGCATAGATTCTATTCATGCGGGCTATATTGCTAAGCGAGATACCTTTAGGACACTCAGCTTCGCAGGCTCCGGTATTGGTGCAATTTCCAAATCCTTCTGCATCCATTTGCGCTACCATTTTGAGAGCTCTCTCTTGCGACTCTACTTTTCCCTGAGGTAGTAGGTCTAACTGAGAAATCTTCGCAGAGGTAAAAAGCATTGCTGATGCATTTTTACAAGCAGCCACGCAGGCTCCGCAGCCGATACACATAGCAGCTTCAAAAGATAAATCAGCATCTTTTTTCGGTATTGGGATTGCATTAGCATCTATAGTTCTGCCGCTTGTATTGACATTGACATAGCCACCTGCTTGTATGATTCTATCAAAAGCACTTCTATCGACTACGAGGTCTTTCACAACTGGAAAGGCTTTCGCTCTCCATGGCTCTATGTATATAGTTTCTCCATCTTTGAATTTCCGCATGTGTAGTTGACAGGTAGTAACTCTGTCATCTGGTCCATGGGGACGACCATTAATATGAAGGCTGCACATACCACATATTCCTTCTCTACAGTCATGATCAAAGGCTATAGGTTCGTCTCCATCATTGATAAGCTTCTCATTGAGCACATCCATCATTTCTAGAAAGGACATATCTGGTTCTATACCAGAAATGGCATAATCTTTCATTGCACCTTGAGCTTTGTTATTCTCTTGTCTCCAAATTTTTAGTTTCAGATTCATTCCTGACATGGGTAGTATATTTTTGATATTTCCACAAATGTACATAAAATTTTCCTTCATAGTTGTGCATTATTATTTATTATCAAAATGTTGAAAAAAACAGCTTGACACTCTAATTTTTATTTTAATTTTACCATATGAATTTTTCTTCTGGAAACTTAAAAAAACTCGAGACTCTGCTTAAGGATGCGGGCTACGTGCTGAGATATGAGAAAGGAAATTTTAATTCGGGATATTGTCTTCTCAAGGATAAGAAAGTAGTCATTATTAATAAGTATTTTACAGATGATGTCAAGTTTCAAAAACTAATAGATATTATACAGATAGTTGATTTTAAAGATGTTATAGGTCTAACAGAAGCTAGTCTGAAAACATGGGAGAAATTATTCCCAGCAAAAGTAGTTGAAAATTTGATTCCATTTCTAGATGGAGAATAAAATCCTATTTTTAGGAACAGGAACATCTGTAGGAGTCCCTATGGTAGGCTGCCCATGTGAGGTATGCAAGAGTGATGATGAGCGAGACAAGCGATTGCGTACTTCTGCCCTTATAAAATATAAGGACAGAAACCTTCTTCTAGATATAGGTCCTGATTTCCGCGCACAGATGCTGACTCATAAAATATCTCGCATAGATGCCGTATTGCTCACTCATCCTCATCGTGATCATATAGCTGGTTTTGATGAGATTAGAGCCTTAAATTTCTTGTATGATACCAAAGTTGATCTCTTTGCCAATTCCTTTACCTGGGAAAGTTTGAAAAAGCAGTTTTACTATGCTTTTATGGAATCTGATTATACCTCTGTACCAAAAGTAGATTATACGGAAATTAGCAGCGATACCTTTCTTGTGAATGATATTGAAATCCTACCTATATCTGTTCTGCATGGTAAAATGCCTTGCATAGGTTATCGTATTGGAAATATAGCTTATATCACAGATGCTAATTTTATAGCAGAAGAGGAAATGGATAAACTAGCTGACCTAGATATTTTAATTCTCAACGCACTTCGTAAATACCATCATCCTAGTCATTTTACCTTAGACGAATCGCTTGAAGTTATAAAAAGATTGAAACCTAAAAAAGCCTATCTCATTCATCTCAGTCACCATATGGGTAAGCATGAATTAGTAGAAATCGAACTGCCAGAAAATGTATTTTTAGCCTACGATGGGTTGCAGGTAAAATTTTAAAGTTCAAAGTAATTTCTAGCTACTAGCTACTAGTGACTATTAACTAATATATCGTTTCCAAGCCCACCATTTTCTTATCTTTAGGTAGTCAAAGTCTGATTCACTGACATATGCCTCCTTTTCAAATGGAATACTTAAATAGGCTTGCATGCGGGTTTTACTCTTAACTCTATAATAAAAATAGAATCCTATATATAAAACATAAAATGGAATAATAAAAAGCTCTAACTGCTGCCGAATGTGAATTTTTTCATGATGAATGGTGACCTCACTTTCCTTTGTTTCCACATTTCGAACGAGGATAAATGGCCATAAAGCCAAGGCATTGATATATTTCCCTGCGACTATACGTAAAAATAATGGTACAACAAGTATCACAGTTTAAACATACTTAAAAAGCCTTTTAAATGACCATAGTTGAGGATTTCTAATAGACTGAATATATCTAGTGGTAGGTTAAGCTCTTTTGTTTTCTGACTAATTATGTCTTTGAATTTAGTTATAAATTGGTCAGGATCTTCTAACCATGGTTGAATACTTTCTATAAACAACTTATGGGTAGTTTCATTTTTTTCATTGGGAAGATTATAAATATAATCTTTCAAATCATTAATTTTACCTTTAATAAATAATTTTTTTGCTTATTCTCTTATTTCTTTAGAGATGGAATCACTTAAAGTATCCGAGGCTGAAAAGCTAGGATTCATTTCTATTATAATATCACGGATAATGTCTAGAAGCATAGGTTATCACTATCTTTTTTTAGAGCTATATACCGTAATTGGTATGATCATTTCTTCCAATGATATTCCGCCATGCTGAAAGGAATCTTTAAAGAAATTGACGAATTGGTTGTAGTTATTCTGATAAATCAAAAATACATCTTCCTTCGCAAAAATATAAGAGGTACTCATATTGGCCTGCGGCAGACCTGCTTCTTCTGGTTTGCGTATGGCATAGACGTCTTTTTCATTGAACTGGAGATTTTTCCCTGCTTTATAGCGAATATTAGTGCTTGTCAATCGATCTCCTACGCATTTAGAAGGCTTCATCACCTGGGTGGTACCATGATCTGTCGTGACAATGATATTGACATCTTTAGTCTGCAATTTTTTTATCAAGGAGAATAAACTCGAATGCTCAAACCATGAGACGGTAAGTGATCTGAACGCTTTTTCATCTCTGGCTAGTTCCTTCATGACTTCCATTTCCGTTCTTGAATGTGAGATCATATCAACGAAATTATAGACTATCGCATTGAACTGCTTATGTAGCAGATTGGAAAAATCTTTTGTCAGTTGATTCCCGTCTTCTAAATGGATGATTTTATTATAACTGTGCTTAATCGGGTTTTTAAAATTCTTACTAAGTTGGTGCGCTAAGAGTTCTTTTTCAAATAGGTTTTTACCACCCTCTTCATCATCATTTTTCCAGAAACTTGGTAGTTGTTTGGATATTTCTAATGGTGTCATTCCTGAGAAAATGGCATTTCGACTATATTGCGTTGCTGTAGGTAAAATACTGAAAAAAGCATCCTCATCTACACGGTTAAATAATTCGTCAAAATAAGGCTGAATCATTTTCCACTGATCATATCGAAGATTATCTATGAGGATAAAGAAGGTGGGTTTTTCTTGCTGTATGAATGGGTAGACCTTCTTACGAAACAAGGTATGCGATAGGGTAGGAGTATCTGCACTCATTGAGTTTTTCATCCAGTTTTCATAGTGCTTTATGACGAATTTACTGAACTCCACATTGGCTTCTTTCTTTTGCATTTCCATGATATGAAACATTTCATCCGAATTTGCATTATCTAGCTCCAGTTCCCAATAGACGAGATTTTTATATAATTCTACCCATTCATGATAGTCCGATACGGTCTGTATGGTCATGAAAAGTTTTTGAAACTCCTGTTGGTATGCTTGAGACGTTTTCTGTGTAATGAGTCTTTTATTATCTATCAGCTTTTTTAGTGTGAGAATAATCTGCTGGGGCTTGACGGGTTTTATGAGATAATCTGCTATCTGAGATCCAATAGCTTCTTCCATAAGGTCTTCCTCTTCATTTTTAGTAATGAGCACTATAGGAATAGAGTTTTTTACTTTTTTGATTTCTTGCAATGTTTCAAGTCCACTCAGTCCTGGCATAGATTCATCGAGAAATACTACGTCAAAATTTTCTTCCTGCACCTGGTCTAGAGCGTCTTGTCCATTGGATACAGCTACTACTTGATAGCCTCTATCTTCTAGATAGGTGATATGAGATTTTAAAAAATCTACCTCATCATCCGCCCATAAAATTCTAATTTTCTCCATATATTATACTCTTTTTGAATAAAAAATAACCCATCAATTTCAAGTATAATAACGTGCTTGAAATAGTTTCGGTCATTTTTTTTGACCGATTACTAATTCATATACGGTACTAGTGACTCTAAAATCAAATATCCTGCGAAGATAACAAATATCAACGCAGGATATACGATTGTAGTATATAAAATTAATTAAGGTACTTAAATTCCTACTTTAATCTGATAATTAGCTTTGATTTTTATCTCTAATGTATCTGTTGTAGGGTTTGGTAAGACTCCTGTAAAAGCATAAGTAAAATTAACCTTTTCTTTTATGTAATATTTCATATCTAAAGCAGTATTTACGGGTAAATTTAACTGAGATCCACCAGGCGAAAAGGTATCTGGTGAAAGAATCTTAATCTAATCTGCTTTCACATCACTATGGGAGTTATATGTATAAGATTTAACATTTTTAAAATTATTTGGGAGTGTCTTAGCAGGAAAAATTATTTCTAGCTCCATAGAATTTATAGCCAGAGACTTGATATATTTAGCTGCTAGTTCGGCATTATTTTTCTTAATTTCAGCTTCGAAGTCTATAGTTTCAGTCTCACTTGAAAAACTAATAGATGATGCACTACCACTTGGTGGTACTTTTAAGATTAGAGCATCTCCATTAATACTAAAATAGGCAGATGCCAATTCCTTTAGCTTATCGCTACTGGACAAGAGACCTAAGACTCCTATTACTAATAATAATTTATTCATAAACTTTTTTTAGTTTGGATTACAAAGACAACTACTACTATGTTAAAAAATAAAAAAATTCTCCCAAAGGGAGACTTTTTTAAAACTCATTTTATCCGAAAGACTGTTTTTGTCTTTCAAATATCTACATAAGTGAACTATTTAGTGCCCAACTCCGCTCTATAAAAGCCCAGTACAGTAACATCTTTGTCCGTTTCTTTTATAACTTGCTCTATTGTTTTTTTATTATCCTTAATATATTCTTGTTTCAAAAGGGTAAATTCTTTGTAGAATTTATTCAATGCTCCTTCTGCTATTTTTTCAAGAATATTCTCAGGCTTACCTTCTTCTATTGCTTTTTCTCTAGCTATTACTTTTTCTCTTTCTTTCTGCTCTTCTGTGACAGAAGACTCATCTACTGCTACTGGCTTCATAGCTGTAATTTGCATGGCTAAAGACTTACCTAAATCAGATAATTCTTCACTAGCTTTACTTAAGGCTATTATAGCACCAGAACGGTTATTGTGGTTGTAGAAACTTACTTGAGGTCCTTCAATAGCAGCAAAGCTCTGAATAGAAATATTCTCTCCTATCACACCTACTTTTTCAGCGATTCTTTCCTGCACACTTATTCCGCCAAGATCAGCGGACAATAGAGCTTCTGAACTAGTGATTTTTGCTTTGATAGCTATATCTGCCACTGAGTTAGTGAATTCTACGAATCCATCATTCTTTGATACGAAATCTGTTTCACAACCCATCTGTAACATAACCCCAAAATTAGCGTCTGCATTTGTTTTTATGATAATACAGCCTTCATTAGCATCTCTTCCTGCTCTAAGTTCTGCTACCTTAGCTCCTTTTTTTCTCAAATAGTCTATGGCTCCGTCCATGTTGCCGCTAGCTTCTTCTAGAGCTTTTTTGCAGTCCATCATACCGGCTCCAGTGATATCTCTTAGTTTTTTTACGTCAGCTGCGCTTATTGCACTCATAATTATGTGTTTTTAAATGTGAATTGAATTACTATGTTTGAATAAAGAAAAGAGATATGGAAGTTCTCTGAACTGACCATATCTCTTTCTTATCTTTTTATTTATTATTAATCTTCAGAGGGAGCCGACTCTACTGCAGGTGCTGCTTCCTCTGCTTCAGGCACTACGTTTGTAGGCTCTACGTGAGTTACTTCTGCCGCATTCTCAGCATTCGCTTCCTCTTTAGCTGTAGCTTTTTCTTTTCTACCTTCATTAATACAGGCCGCTAAATAAGTCACAATGTACTCTATAGATTTGGAGCTATCATCATTCGCAGGGATAGCAAAATTTACTTTATTTGGATCAGAGTTCGTATCTACCATGCCTAGAGTATTGATCCCTAGTTTTTTGCACTCAGATATAGCTATGTCTTCATGGAATATATCTACTACAAATACGGCTTGAGGAATTCTATTTAGGTTAGCTATACCTCCTAGTACTTTCTCTAGTTTATCTTTCTGACGTGAAAGCATTAACCGCTCTTTTTTGGTAATATTTTTTACGGTTCCGTCCTTAAACATTTTATCTATGTTCTGCATTTTTCTTACCGATTTACGGATAGTAGCGAAGTTGGTAAGCATACCACCTAACCATCTCTCCGTAACAAATGGCATCTCACAGCTCATAGCAGCTTTTTTTACGATATCTTTTGCTTGTTTTTTTGTAGCTACAAATAATACAGTCTTATCATTTTTAGCCATATTTCTCAATACATTGCCAGCTTCTTCTAGCTTAGCAGCTGTTTTATTAAGATCTATTACATGTATTCCTTTCTTTTCTGAGAAAATATAAGGAAGCATTTTTGGATTCCACTTTTTTCTTAGGTGTCCGAAATGAACGCCTGCTTCTAACATTGCTTTTTGATCTATCGATGCCATCTATATCTATTTACGTTGGTTGATTAAATAAGTTCAATTATACTATCTAGAGATTAACGCTTACTATATTGTTCTCTCTTACGGGCTTTTCTGAGACCAGTTTTCTTACGCTCTACTACTCTAGCGTCTCTTGTCATAAGTCTTTCAGCTCTAAGTGCTGGTTTATTTTCTGCATTATCCTGTACGAGTGCTCTAGCTATAGCTAGAGTAATAGCATCAGTTTGTCCTTTGATTCCACCACCATTTACGTTGACACTTACATCAAATGTCTCCGCCATATCTAGTGTTCTAAGAGGCTTCATAAGCGCATCTTGCATGAACTGGAGTGGAAAATAATTTTTCAAATCTTTACCATTGATAGTGATTTTCCCACTACCCTTTGTTATGAATACTCGTGCTACAGAAGACTTTCTTCTGCCTACGGTAATAATATTTTTTTTTGTTGCCATTCTTTTATTAATGATAATTTTGTAAAATATGAATTAATCTAATTTAAATGTTACTGGCTTCTGAGCAGCATGTGGATGATCAACCCCTTCGAATAGGTGCAATTTCCTGAACATTTGCTTGCCAAGTGGGCTTTTTGGTAACATACCTTTAACAGCAGTTTCGATCATTGACTTTGGATTTTTTACATTTAAGTCTTTAGCTATGATAGATTTTTGACCGCCTGGGTAGCCTGAATATCTCAAATATTCCTTTTGGCTCCACTTATTACCTGATAAATGAATTTTGCCGCAATTTAAAATAATTACATTGTCACCTGCATCATCATGCGGAGTGTATGAAGGCTTGTGCTTACCTCTTAGGATACTGGCTACTTTTGTACACATTCTACCTAAAGTTAAACCTTGCGCATCTATTACGTACCAGCTCTTTTGGTGCTCTCTCTTACTTACAAATCTTGTCTTATAACTTAATTGATCCACTTTCTTATATTTTTAGTGTTATAATTTTTTTGGGAGTGCAAATATAGAAATTTATTTTCAATAAATATGTATATTTTTATTTTTTGGCCTAAAATAAACTGATAATCAGTTAATTTATGGTCTAAAATATTTTTTTACAATGTTATTTTATAAAAGTAATGCTATTTTCTAGAAATTAGTTTATATTTGTGGTAAGGTTTTCTCGACGAAAGTCGGGATTAGTTTTGTTTTCATAGTATTTTGGAGCTTGGTTTAGACCAAGCTCCTTTTTTTATACTTGCTTAACGATTTATAAGACTCAGTCTCATAGCCTAGTGCTTATCTTCGCACCCTTATGAAATTATTTTTTACCTTATTTTTGATTAGTAGCAGTCTTTTTTCTCAAGAAAAATTTTCTGTGAATGGTCTGGTCTTCGATGAGCAGCAAAAGCCTATTTTGTTAGCAACAATAAAGGTAGTATCCAATGGAAAACTTATCACAGGCACCAAAACAAATAAGAATGGTGAATTTAGTTTAGAATTAGCCTCTGACAATTATACTATTGAATCTAGCTTCATAGGATATAAAGCCACTACGACGAATATAGCCGTTGTGAATAAAGATCTAACCGTTCCCAATATTATTTTAAAATCGAATGTTCCCAAATTGACGGAAGTATTAGTCTCAGGAAATAAAAGTACGAAGGCATCTGCTATCGATAAAAAAGAATATAGTCCTTCTCAACTATTGAATGCTCAAAATGCTTCTGCGGCAGAGCTTATCAATGCACTACCTTCTATCAATATGGGAAATGATGGCGGGAATGTTTCTTTCAGAGGCGATGAGAATGTAGCGGTTATGATTAATGGAAAGATGTCTTCTCTCACAGGCCAAAATCTAAGTCAAATACCCGCTTCCTCTATCGAGAAAATAGAAATCATCTCCGTACCCAACTCTAAGTACAATAGCGAGGGTTCCGCGGGGATTATTAACATAGTTTTGAAAAATGCCAATGCTAATTTCAACGGGGGCTATGTGCTAGGAAGTATAGGGAATAATAATAAGTACAATGGACAAGTGGGATATAATTTTTCGAGAGGGAAATTAGCCATATCATCTTCCTACAACTATACCTATAATGAATTCTTGAGCTGTGGCTGGTCCAATAGAGAATATTTATTAAATCCGGATCTCAATTCGTATAGACATTTAAGCGATGGTGAACGAACTAAACGCCTTCATGCATTTAGACTGGGCATAGATTATGAATTGGATAAAAGAAATTTGATTTCAGTTATGGGTAATATAAGTAAAGACTGGGGAAGTGGATATTCGCTAGATAAGGATACATTTCGAACTAATACGAAAGCCTTATATTCTATTTGGAATCTCGATAATCAGAGTCAGGATATCAATACATTGTATGATATCAATCTATCCTATCTGCACTGGATGCCAAATATGAAAGATAAGTGGACAGTTGAATTCTCAAGGTCTGATAATATGAATGATAATGTCAATTCGTTTAATAGGAATTATGTTTTCGATTTAGGAGGTCCTAATGTATTTACCACAAACTATCGTGTCGAGAATCTGCAGCGAAGACCCATTACTGCTATTCAAACGGATTATATACTGAATATTAATCCAAATCATCAGTTTGAAACTGGACTCAGACTGGCAAATAGAGATTTCCGATTTACCAATGATTACAAAGAATTTGAAGTTTTAATATCCAAATGGACGAATGATTTTAGATTTGAAGAAAATGTTATGAGCGGCTATGGATTATGGAGCAGTCAGTGGTCTGAGAAATTAAATTCAAAAATAGGATTACGACTAGAGCAGACGAATACAGAGAGTTTTAATATAGATTCATCTCTTTTTCAGAATAACTACTTCAATGCATTTCCTTCTGTCATGCTGCGGTATCAGTTAGCTAAAAGTCAGTTTATAAGTGGCTCCTACAGTATGCGTATCAATAGACCTGGGCCAGGTATGCTCAATCCACTGCAAGACGTCTCAGATCCTATCAGCAAACGATTAGGAAATCCTAGATTGCAGCCAGAAATTATTAACTCCTATGAACTGGGTTATGGAAATGATGTATCTAAAACGCTCTCATTTTCTATCAGCCTATACTATAAAGTCTCTAATAATGCGATTACGCGATTTCTTAGCACGAATCCTGATGGCACTATATTCGTAACCATAGACAATATTGGAAAATCGACGTTTTCGGGCTGGGAATGGATAGCTAACTACAAACTGAATAAGCAAGTGAGTTTTAACTTCAGTTCAAATCTTTCTTACAATACCTTGAATTATACTACCCAGACAGCAGTCTATGAAAGAGATTATATCAACTGGCAAGCACGCGGTATCTTAAACATAAAACTACCATGGGATATAGAAGGACAGGTCATTGGATTCTATAAATCTCCCTTGGAATCGCCGCAAGGTTCCGTTCACTTTATGAGCAATGTGGATCTTTCTCTCCGCAAAAAACTATTTAATCAAAAAGCGAATATTATACTCACCGTCTTTGATATCTTCAATGACACTAAGTTTAGGTTAAATAATGCAGATGTCGATTTTCTTAATGAATTCGAGCGGAAGCGAGAGACACGTTATTTCACCCTCAGTTTTCGCTATAATTTCGGTTCTGAAAATACCAGCAAGAAGCCAAAAATAGAAAAGCCAGAACCTAGAGAGGGCGGGGGAGAAGGCGGAATGTAGTTGGTGGGCAGTAGAAAGTGACCAGACATCAGTAGTCAGTCTCAGTGGGCGGTCATTAGTTTATAGTGAATAGTCGCAGTATCACTCAACACTTACTCTGTCAACCATTTCTTCCTTTCAGTAACGTATTTTTTATACCGATTACATTCAGGCGCATGAGCACCCTCTATTCTTCCTATTGACATTAGAAATTCATGGACGATTTCCCCACCTACGAATTTGAATTCTTTCTTAAAAAGTTTCACCCATTCTTTTGTATCTTCTGCTTCTTGCTTTTTTATCCATAGAAAGAGCGAACCATATTCTTTTTGAATTTCGAGAATGCGTTTAGCGTTATAAATAGCCGCATGTATCTTGAGTCGATTTCGAATGATACCAGCGTCATCAAGCAGTCTATCTATATCCTTTTCCGCATAGCGAGCTATTTTTTGAATATCAAAATTGGAATAAGCATTTCTAAAGTTCATTTCTTTTTTCAGAATCGTATCCCAGCTCAGCCCAGCCTGATTGATTTCCATCAGCAGCCGACCGAATAATTCATTTTCATCCGTCAATGCCAAACCATAGACGGTATCATGATGTATCCGATGAATATTATACAAGGGTAGTTTTTGACAATAATGGCAGTAGTAGTTCATGAGGTAAAGATAGGGGATTTTATCTTTTAGCTGAGTTCCTTGCAAGATAAGCAAAGGAGAGAAAAATTAGCTTATTTTTAAAACCTCAACTCCTTCTCACCCACCGACCATTCTCCTAATTTTTCTCCTCGAGGTCAAATGAATTCTACTTTTAGAATGCGATTTTTCTTTTCTCCAGTGATATTTCACCTTCTCAGCCATTCACTCATTTTCATAGTAAATGTAAATGTATGATTGACGCTGATAGGGCTAAATTTTGAGAATGAATATCCAATATCAAATTTTCTGGAATAGATGCCGAATCCAAGACCGAGTCCGGTCAGTCCGCGCATATTGTCAAACGAATTTTCCATTCCTTTTTTAATATCGTAGTTGGCACCTATCTTGAATCCTTGTCCGAAATTTACCTCAGCCCCGAATACAAAGTGACTCATGATAGCAGCTAGGATACTTGGATTTTCGACTCTATAAAGGTTGTTTTGTGGCCAAAGGCCATAGCCTCTGCCTTCTTCAGTGGTAGTAGCAGCATTCCAGTGGTAGAGTTCTTGGGTCATGAGAATGAATCGCAGTGGATTATGCTTAAACTTTTTACTAATAGCAAACTGGATATCGAAGGGCATCATATTCGTCTGGGTGCGATCTCCGATAAACTGATAGCCGATATTTTTTAAAAGCAAGGTAGCATATATATCTCGTTTATCATCTCGATAGAGCATAGAAAGGTCAGCTGAAACTCCTGCCATATTGGCCACGAAATAGTTGGCATAGGCTAGTTTGACTGTAGCCCCAAATTTATAATGCTCATAAGTCTTGGAAGCCGCTATGTAGGTAGAAATTTCACTAGGGCTGATGGTTCCTAAATCATTCCCATCGATATCTATTCTTCTTTGTTTTCCATAGTTGATGAAGTTCACACCGACCACATAGGGGATATCAAATTTATAATTATTCATAGAATAGGCTAAATGCCCATACAAAGATTGAAAATAGAGACTGCTGCTCGCCATTAATTTCCCTTTGCTATTAAATTCTAATAATGCGGGGTTGGCTAATACGAGATCAATATGCTCGTCAGGCACCGCGATGGCAGATTTTCCTAAATAATTATGTCTAGCAGAGCCAGGTATATTTAGGAATTTAAATGTGGAGGATTCTAGCACAGATTGACCACTCATAGTCAGGCAAAAACCAACGATAAGCAAGCAATGTAGCGCCTTGATTAGCATGGGCTCATGATTTGTGAAAATATTTATTTTACTAACCTTAACTCTAATTTAGATAAAATATTGTCTAGGCGATAGGAGATTCTTCCTCTGCCGGTCCAAGATCTTCATTAGACTGTCCAAGTTCATTCTCTTGTAGCTGAATGTCCGTCAATTTCGGCAGGTCCTCGATAGAGTGAATGCCGAAGTAATCTAGAAATTTCTCCGTCGTCTTATAGGTGGTAGGATGCCCAGGAGTATCCCTTCGACCAGAAATTTCGATAAGTTCTCTTTCAAGTAATCTATCGATAGCATAATCAGACGCTACCCCACGGATGGTTTCGATATCAAGTTTGGTGCAATCCGGCTGAAATGCTATGATAGAAAGTGTTTCAAGAGCAGATTTTGAAAGCCGTCTTTTCTGAATGGTTTCTATATAATTGACTATATACGGATAATAAGCAGGTTTAGACACAAAGGAATAACCAGAACCCGTCTGCTGCATTTCTATACCGTATTTATCCGATTGGAATTCATATTGTAGTTCTTTCAGGGCTTCTAAAATAGATGCTTCTTCTATCTCAGGATGTTCTTTTTTTATCACACCATACAGCTCCTCTTCTTTCAGTGGGTTAGGAGAAGAAAACAATACGGATTGTATAATTGGTTTTAATGCTAGACTCATAAATTATTCTGATGGCACAAATTCTTTTACCCAGCCATTATTGGTGGCTCTTAATAAATTTTTCAAATCATTTTCAAAAAATAATAATCCACTATTGGAATCATATATAGGGCGCATTTTTACATTGATATAGGCACCGCGATAGCTAAAATCCTTTATAGATAGTGGAAATTTCACTCCATAATTATTTAAAACAGTCGTGATATACATGGCTACATCGTATCCTAGAAATACATCGGTCACTGCTCTATCTTTGGTTAGCGCAGCATAGTCAGATTTGACTTTACTTAGCAATGTTGGATTATTCTCTAAATATGAATCAGTAAATACTTTGGTATCAAGTGTATCGAGAAGTGATTTATTTAATTTAGTATTGGCCACCCAATAATTATGCCCAAAGACAGTCACATTATGAGGTTTTAACTGAGCTAGTTTTCCTAGAATTTCATTTACAGTGGCTGTTTCGTAGTAGCCGATCATATACACAGCATCTCTCGTGGTATCGAGGTAGGATTTGAAATTCAAATCGGAATTGTATTCCAATAATTTTAACCGTTTGGAGCCATCTTTTTCAGCCATATATTTAAGATAGTTTGCCACTTTACGTTCAGCCTTATTGATACCATCATAGACATAAAAAATATCCGTATTTTTCTTAGAATTATCAAGTATTATTTTCACATAATAATCATAATAGGTTCTATTTTTCGGCATGTGAAATTTAAAAACATAGGGATTGTCTTTCGCTATCATATCCGACGAATTCTGCGCTAGAAACATGGGTATTTTCTTTTCCCTACAGTATTTCGAAATCAATAGAGCCTGGGAAGAATGGAATGGTGCCACGACAGCATCTATTTTTTTGCTAGCAATTTCTTTAATTATCTCTTTGGTTACAGAATCGTTTCGTCCATTATCCCATATATGGATATTAAACTTAGCATTCATTTTAGCTATATTCGGAAAAGCTACGTTAACTCCTTCCCAGAAACCGAGAGCTTCCCTACTTTCAGAACTCATAGTAGCAGGTCTTTCCTTTCCATTTCCTTTGGATATGCTATTCTTTTTGATAGGAAGAATAAAGGCTATGTTGTATATCGCTTTTCTAGAATAATGGAGTGAGTCAAGATGCTTGTATGGGTTTTCTTTATTGGCAATAGGCGCAGGTGACTCCGCAGCAGGAGTGTTGTCATCTTCTATAATCTGTGCATTAGTCAGACTAAATAAAACAATAAAAATACTCACTAGGACGATTCTCATGTTCTCTATTGAATTAGTTTGGTCGTTGATGGATTTAAATGAATAAATTATTCCCATTCTATCGTAGCGGGGGGTTTAGAACTAATATCATAAACCACTCGGTTCACTCCTTTGACATGGTTAATGATTTCATTAGAAATTTTTGCTAGTACATCATACGGTAAATGTACCCAATCGGCAGTCATGCCATCGAGTGAATGCACACATCGAAGTGCCACTACCTGCTCATAGGTTCGCTCGTCTCCCATGACACCTACACTATACACGGGTAGTAATATCACTCCACTCTGCCATACTTTCTCATACCATCCACTTTCATGTAGATTTTTAGTAAATATGGCATCTGCCTCTTGAAGCAATTTTACATTTCCCGCATGGACTTCGCCTAGTATTCGAATAGCGAGTCCTGGTCCAGGAAAAGGATGTCTGTTCAGTATATGAGGAGGAACACCTAAATCTTTTCCTACTCTTCTCACTTCATCTTTAAAGAGTAATCTTAGTGGTTCGACTATTTTTAGTCCTAATTTTTCGGGCAGTCCACCTACATTGTGGTGTGACTTGATTGTAGCGCTAGGGCCATTGACAGAGACCGATTCGATGACATCAGGATAAATTGTTCCCTGTGCTAAATATTTTGCATTATCTACTTTTTTAGCCTCCTCTTCGAATAACTCTACAAATACGCGTCCTATGGCTTTACGTTTAGCTTCTGGCTCGGTGATCCCTGCTAGAGCACTATAAAACTTCTCTGATGCATTGACTCCAATGATATTCAGTCCACTTTCTTTGTAAGAATGCAGTACCTCCTCAAATTCATTTTTTCTCAGCAATCCATTATCTATAAAAATACAAATCAACTGCTTGCCTATAGCTCGGTGCAGCAAATACGCCGCTACGGAGGAATCTACTCCACCACTCAAACCTAGTATCACATAGTCGCTTCCTATTTTTTCTCTGAGTTCATTTTCTTGAGTCTGAATAAATGAATGGGTTGTCCACTCTGCATGGCAGTGACATTCGTCCTTCACAAATCTTTCTATCAATTCCTTTCCGCACGCCGTATGCGTTACCTCAGGGTGAAATTGCACCCCTACTAGGCTATATTTAAATAATCCTTCATTGGATTCAAAGGCAGCCACGACGCCATTTTCAGTTTTAGCTATGGTATGGAAGTTAGGCCCCACGTCTACGATACTATCGCTGTGGCTCATCCAAACCTCTGTGTGATCCTCTACTTTGCTAAACATTTTATGACTATGATCAAAAATGACTTTGGCGCGTCCATATTCTCTCACCTTGCTCTTGGTCACATTTCCACCATGGTTTTTTATGGTGTATTGTGCAGAATAACATACCGCCAATACAGGCACATGATTCGTAATCCCTAGCACATCTATCTGCGGACATTTCTCATCTAGGGAAGAAAATGGGCTACCAGAAAGGATGACTCCTTTTATACTAAGGTCAGTCCAGTCTATTTCTTTGAAATAAGGAATGATCTCACAGTATACATTTAACTCTCGCACTCTTCTGGCTATCAATTGAGTATATTGAGATCCAAAATCTAAAATTAATAATTTCTCTGTCATTTCTTTACTAATAGGCAAAGATACATGGTCTGCTATTTTCAGTTTGATTTTTGTTCATGTAAAAACCCTATATTATTAATTAATTAATTGATTTGACCACTTTACCCTATCAAATTTACTTCTGATTTCCTATATTTGCGTTATGAGCACTACACAGGAGAGTAAAAACGTAGCACTATCTTTTGATGAATTTAAGAGTGAAGTCTTGGCAGATTACCAGCTAGGCTGGGAGAGTCGTCATTTCAGCACCATAGGCCGCAAGGAGGTTCTGACAGGCAAGGCCAAGTTCGGAATTTTCGGCGCAGGTAAAGAACTCGCGCAGATAGCCCTATCTAAATATTTTAAGAATGGAGATTATCGCACGGGTTATTATCGAGATCAGACTATCGCCTTAGCTACTGGCAATGTAACTATGAAGCAGTTATTCGCCCAGCTATATGCCCATGCCGATGTAACCCATGATCCTATGTCAGCAGGGAGAATGATGAATGCTCACTACGCTACGCGTATGCTTGATGAGTCTGGCGAGTGGAATAATCTCATGGAAATGAAAAATATGCCTGCAGATCTTTCTCCTACTGCCGCGCAGTCTCTCAAGGCTTTAGGCCTAGCTTTGGCGTCTAAATTGTATAGAAATAACAAGGATATTCAGCATAAAACGACTTTTTCTAATCAAGGAAATGAAGTCACATTCTGCACTATAGGTGACGCCTCTACCAGTGAGGGTATTTTCTGGGAATCTGTCAATGCGGCCTGCGTCATGCAGGTTCCACTTATCTTCAATGTATGGGACGATGGCTATGGGATCTCTGTACCGCAGAAATATCAAACGGCCAAGCAGTCTATATCTCAGGCTATGAGTGGTATGCAGTCAGATAGTCAATCTCTCGGTATGAATATATATACCGTAAAAGGATGGGATTATCCTGCACTGGTCAATACATACAAAGCCGCAGTGGAAGCCACCCGCACATCACACACGCCCGCACTAGTGCATGTCACCGAGGTGACTCAGCCGCAGGGACACTCTACATCGGGCTCACATGAGCGGTATAAGAGTGCTGAGCGCATGCAGTGGGAACTGGATTTTGACTGTATGGTGCATTTTAAAAAATGGATTCTGACTAGTAAGATAGCCAATGAGAGTGAACTACAAGCCATAGAAGAAAAGGCTTTAGAAATAGTGCAAACCGCCAAAACTCAAGCCTATGAAGCTTATCTAGCAGAGATAGAAGGATTAAAAGCAGAGGTTAAGCCATTTATTGACTTAATAAGGTCTGAATCGCAGCACGGAACAACGATTGATGCGCAAATAAAGGTAATAGATGCCAAAACGACCATCTATAAGAGAGAAATCTTAAAGGCCGTGCATGCTATTTTGTCGGTAACAGAGAAAGAAGGTATAACTTCATACGAAAATTTAATGTCATGGTATCTAGATGTGGTGCGCTCGGAGGAAAAAACCTATGGCTCGCATTTACATAGCCAGAGTAAAGAAAATGCGCTCCTAGTGCCCGAAGTCAAGGCAGACTATACCGATGCAGAGGAGAAGTCAGGACATGAGATTATCAATCACTATTTCGATATCGCATTCCAGCAGAGACCAGAGCTGGTAGCCTTTGGGGAAGATGTAGGTAAAATAGGAGATGTGAATCAAGGATTCGCTGGGCTACAGGAAAAATATGGCGAAACTAGAATATTCGATGCAGGTATACGAGAGGCTACTATCATAGGGCAGGGACAGGGCTTGAGTATGCGCGGATTGAGACCTATAGCCGAGATTCAATATTTAGATTATCTCCTCTATGGATTGATGCCGCTCAGTGATGATGTCGCTACCCTCCAGTATAGAACCTGTGGTGGACAGAAATCCCCAATGATAGTCCGTACACGCGGCCATAGGCTCGAGGGAATCTGGCATTCGGGTAGTCCGATGGGTATGATTTTGCATTCACTACGAGGTATCTATGTATGTGTTCCCCGCAATCTCACACAGGCCGCAGGTATGTATCAGACGATACTGCAGAGCGATGAGCCTGCCTTGGTCATAGAGCCGCTCAATGGCTATCGATACAAAGAAAAAATGCCGAAAAATTTAGGTGAGTTTTCTATTCCACTAGGCAAGATAGAAATGCTAAACGAAGGTAGCGACGTGACTATGGTGAGTTATGGATCTACTCTTAGAGTCTGTCAAGATGCTATCGAAAAACTACATCATAGAGGCATCTCTGTCGAGCTAATAGATACGCAAACCCTTCTTCCATTCGACTTGAGTCATGACATTGTAGCTTCTTTAAAAAAGACGAATAGACTTATCATAGTAGATGAGGATGTACCAGGGGGAGCTTCAGCTTATATTTTACAGCAGATACTAGAGGTACAGAAAGGATATCAATATTTAGATTCAGCGCCACGAACTATAGCGGCTAAGGCACATAGACCAGCTTATGGCACAGATGGAGATTACTTCTCCAAGCCGAATGCAGAGGAAATTTATGAGATAGTTCTGAGTATGCTCAAGGAGGTCAAACCAAATTTTTGATAGTATTGACTTTCTGAAACCAAAATCTACCTCACCACCATCACCTCTCCCGTCTTCGTAAATCGATTTCCTAGAAATCGATAATTCAGAATATAGGAATAAACTCCCGCAGCAGCAGGCTGACCGAGATAGAAGCCATTCCAGCTTGGAATAAGTGGAGTGTAGCTATAAACTTTCTCGCCAATACGGTTGTAGATGTCGAAGCTTTCAATGATTACATTTTGATTGGTATTCGGATAAAAAGAGTCATTCAAACCGTCTCCATTGGGGCTAAAGGCGGTAGGAAAGTCAATAATCAATGGCTCAATAGTGGTAATAGATATACTGGCTTGGCTCTCGCAGTTTTCGAGATTCCAACCACGAACGGTAAAAATGGTTGATTCTTCTATTTTCGGGCGAATGACGGTGGTTTGCTCGCCTGTATTCCAGCGATAATTAGAGGCTAGGGTGGCGGAGAGTTGGATAGCTTGTCCACGAACTACTGTATCCGAAGCCGCATATATAGCTAGGTCTGGCCGAACCTCTCGCTGATAGAAGATAGGCTGATAGAGACTATCACAGTAGGG
>JAURJQ010000001.1 GCA_030832185.1 Chitinophagales bacterium
GCATCTATTTTACCTGAGTTCAATATATTCGCTAAATCTTTAGCATCCTGCGCTGTGAAGCTACCCGAAATCTGAGACTTACCTCCTGAAATAGGTCCTCCCACACTCGGTGCAGAGAATACCATATTATCCATAACGATAGCTATACTCTTATTAGGGAAGGCTGGATCGCCACTAGCCGCAAATGCCGTCATGCGCTCCCATATAGTAGCGCCTACAGAATTCATCACCATATCTACTCCTTGCTGACCCTTGTCATCCATTCCTGGCATAGCACTAGTCATTACATCGCCTGTCAATGGTGCTTCTGGTGTCGAAGCCTTAATAGCGAATAATTCATAAATTCTACCTGCCTTGTCTATTGGCTGTGCACTCCATAGAAATTTCACATCTCCTTTTAAGTCTTTCTTTACTTCTTCTCTAGCTAGCATCTGAGATATCTTATCTATATCCTTTCTGTGAGCCATACCTAATGAAGGTCCTTTGGAATACTGACCAGTATTTCTATCATAGTTTGGCTGGAAAATATCGTACAATGGATTAACCTTATCTTTTGCCGAATCTGGCTTAGCACTGGCCGCACCGGCAATTTTACTCACAATATCATTCGACGCAGCGGTATCTTTCTTCGCAGAGTCTGCAGCGGTTGCTGGTCCACCTTTTTTTGCTTCTAAGCTGGCGAGTCCTTTTAATGTCTCATTAACGGACTCTAGTCCTTTGGCTATTTCTCTATTATCATACACATGCCAGAATTCTAACTTAGCAGAAGACTGAAGCATTTTTTTTACTCGGGCAAGATCATCCGCACCTGGAAGCTCTACTATAATTCGTCCAGCTCCTTCCTGAAGAGTCACTACTGGTTCTGCTACACCGAATTGGTTAATACGAGACTTGATGACATTATAGGTTTGATTGACGGCAGAGTTTATGTCCGTTTCCAATACTTTCAATACAGCATCATTCTTATCTCCAGTCTTAATTTTTTCTGCATATTTCTGATTAGTGGCGAAAATAGGAGCCATAGAAGCTTTAGGATCTATATCATTATACGCCTTCGATAGAAGAGAAGAGAAATTATCTTGAGAGCTAGCCTGTGCTTGAATAGCTTGGTCAATAGCTTTATTGAATATTGGGTCTTTTGAATTATTAGAAAGCGCACGTAGGATATCACCCTGATTTACTTCTAATACGAAACTCATACCGCCTTTTAGGTCTAGGCCTAGATTAAGCTGGTTTTGATTAATCGACTTATAATCATAAGTAGTAATCCATAGATCTAAGTAAGGCTTCTCGGTAAATGAATCTCGGAAATTAGTTCTATAATAGCGCTCTAACTGCTTTAATGAATCTATAGATACATTTTTTAGATGACTGGTGTTTTTTGCTACATACTCGTTTTCCGATTTTGTAAACATCGATCCTACTACCGAAAAAGAAAGATAGTAAGCACATATCAAAAACATTGATATGGTGATAAATCTGACGAGACCTTGTCCTTGCTTCATTGCTTCGCTTTTTTTGTTTTATTAAAATTTTTAAAAATAGTATGCGAAAGTAATGATTTTTCGCTTTCTATTGCTATATTTTTAACAACTAGGATTGATAGAGAGCGAATTAGAGTACTCGTCTAAGTTAATTATCAAAACATTAGGCTAGCTAATGACATTTAATCTGCCCCATCTGAAAGGGCACGTTTTATTGCAAACTCTCCTACCTTATTTCCGACATTTAGACCGACTTCACAATCGGAGCGATAATGTATACCTCCATAAATTCTAGATTCAGAAGCCTCTTTGGCCATAGCATTATACTTTCCTGCCTGACTAGGTGTCAAATGAGATAAAATAGCAGAGGCCGCTCCACTAAATGTACTATGGCCAGAAATATAGGATGGGAAATTAGGCAATCCAACGGTGGTTTTTATTCTAGAATCTATCTGCATAGGTCTAGGGTTAAAATAATAATATTTAGTATCCCAGCAAACAATGGCGGCATCCATAAGCGACATATTGAGTAACGCTAAATTCCTAGCCCAGCGCACTTCACTGATTTGCTGATTTACGAAATCTTCACAAGCTATATAGTTCCAATGTCCTGGCGGTGTGTAGGTGCGCACACCATCTGCCCAGAATATGCAGATTCGCTCTTGTTCTCGATTAAGGTTACTCGTGACCAGATACACCTCTTCCAATTCTTTTTTAAACTGAGCAGAAGATGTAGATGGAGGAGGAACTGGTCTCAACTTGGACGCGATATCTGATGTAGAGAATAAAAATGGCTTTACATTGCCAAACAAAGGCAACATTGGTGGACGAGGTGGAGTCTCTTGACTGAGCCATGGGGTTTCTCCTTTAGCAACAACAGATTGCTTCATAGACTCCCAGATTGCAGGGGTACCCACAGCAGCGCCGGCTCCATCGGTTCTCGCTCTTGCGATAAATTTTGCTGCGACGGCACGACCAATGATCTCTCCGGCTTCGATATCTTCTCTTACATTTCCTCCACCAGCTATTCTAGCAAGAACATGTTCCCGTGCTTTCTGATTTACAAACGCGGTGTCTGCTGGAAACAATAGTTTCATCATTTCCACAGAAACTGCCATGACTACCGCATCTTCACTCGGGAAAGATGAACCGGAGGTACTCGAAAAATGACTTTGAATGAGAGGTTGATTCTCCGAAGGACTTGGTCTCTTATGAAGTGCTTTATAATGATAAGCAGAAACCAAAGCGTCGTATTGTGCTGCGCTCAGATAAGCATAGGCTCTAGCCGCATAAGGCGGATTGGCGAATGGAAAAGTAGGATAAGCAAATGGGTTGGATGCATTGGGGACGGGATAGGTTCCATCTGGATTCTGATATGGTGGAATATTGTTTTTAGCCACCAGCTCACGCATGATTTCATTCCAACGCAAAACTGCGCCAGCACGCCAATAGTTAATTATGGTTCTCTGGGCATCTGACATATTTTTCTGCAAGTCCATTATCTCTTGAGTTTCTCCTTGATAACGTGTAGAATTTATCGACACGGGGGCAGGACAAGCCACCTCATTTGGACTAGTCAAGAGTATAGGTTTCCAATTCCCCGCTTTTGCATCCCCTTTAATTGGATCTAATTTTGGATAAACCATATTGACCTCTTGTATATCCTTCTTACAAGCTAACAAAAATGATAGAGAAAATATTATAATATATCGCATGAAATTATTTTTAAATTTTAAAATAGTATGAACTTACTATAATTAATGTTTTTTTGTCATATCAATAATATAAAAAGCACCCAATCCAATGCCCGACCAATGCCCCATATTCCTTCCAGCTAAAGTGGTAAAGCCATTAGCCAGAATAGAAAGTCCGTTCACAGGGGTTTCATATTTAAAATAAGCCCCTATACGATGATAGTCCATATTATTACTAGGAAATGGCATGGCATTGCGCGCGATATCAAATCCGCCTATGGTATTCATATTTTCATAAAATACATCGGCTATGATATCTTGATTTCTATAACCAAAGCGGGCATTCCACATCCAAACATCTGGCATGATAACTTCATTGGAATAAATCTGTCTATCGGTGTAATAGGTATTTCTATCTAGAAAAATATTCTGCCGATGCATATAGGTAGAGGATCCTGTGAAGTACCAATGATCTTTTTCATAATCGACTATCATACGATAGCTCCATACCCTGCTCTGCATACCTATAGAAAGCGGCAATACATCAGGTGTATAATAGCGTGTAGGCATAGAATATCCCAAAGCAGGTATTAATTGCAAATCGCCTTTGAATATCTTTTTCTGCATCAATGCATACTTCAGCCAAAGGGATAAATCTTGAATTCCATTCTGTCCTTGCATATTTCCCGCTGAAGCTCTGGTTTGAACATAGGGCAAATTAAAAATAAAATTGAGTCTATCGGATAAACCATAATTTCCCATAACTCCCACCGATGTATTAGAAACAGTTCCCATATTGAGGTTATCTCGCTTTTTCTCACCCTCCCAGTAATGAGTAAAACTGCTGTATGAGCTTACCAATCCAGCACATAGATAGTTTCTATCCATAAATAGTCCATCAAAATCTGTCTGACTATAGGACAATTTGGCAACATGGACCATAAGGAATATGATAAATAATACTCTCATTACTTTTTGTATTTAACAAACAAAGATAAAAAAAGATAATAAAACATCCCTAATTGTATAAATACAAACCATTTATGATTACGACTTATTATTTAGTTTGATTCAGTAGAAACAAAAAAACCGCTCCCAAAGGAAGCGGTTTAAAAAAAATTTTTAGGCGATATTATTATCTAGATAAATAATCGAAATATTAAATATAATCCTAGAGATAGCAGCATAGTTACCGGCAAGGTTAATATCCAAGCCAGTGCTATATTTTTAATTGTCCCTTTCTGAAGATTTTTCACACCACCTGTCGCCACCATAGAACCTGCAACACCGGAAGTCAACACGTGTGTAGTGCTCACTGGCAATCCGAAGTAAGTGCTCAACCCAATGGTAGAAGCAGCTACTATTTCTGCTGTGGCACCTTGTCCATAGGTCATATGCGTTTTTCCTATTTTCTCCCCTATCGTCACTACGATTCTCTTCCATCCTATGACTGTTCCTATACCAATAGCCAAAGCTATCATCATTAAAACTGTAGTCCCTGGATTACCATCGGTATATGATTTCAAATATTTTACTTCTGATTTTAGCAATGTCTTTTCTTCTCTTGAGAGCAAATCTTCTTCTTTCATAGTGTGTTCCAAATCTTTTTGAATAGATGTCAATCTCTTTCTAATTTGAAAAACACCTTTTTTCGTAGTATCCGATCTCTTTTCTATATCACTCTTGAGATCGCTAATCGACTTCAATGTTTTGGTAAAATGCTCATCTCCATTTTTAGCTGCTAATACAGATTCTATTGCTGTCAGATGCTTCATAGATTCTACGTTTGCAAAGTCCGCTTTTAATGCATACTGCAATGGAAAGAATGTCATCAAAATAATCATAACTAGACCTAATCCCTTCTGACCATCATTGCTACCGTGAAAAAAACTCACAAGACTACATGTACTAATCAATAAGGCTCTTACACCTTTAGAAGGAGGTTCGTTAGAGTTCACTTCTTTAAATAGTGATTTTTTACGCATCAATCTACGGAAGATAAATACTAAAATAATAGCCACGGTAAATCCAAATACAGGAGAAATAAGCATCCAGCGCAATACTTCCATCCCTTTTTCAAATGGCTTAGAATCCATAATATCTTTCATACTGCCGCCTGTCATAAAAAAGAAGCCCACCATAGCGCCGAGCAAAGACCCAATCATAGTGTGCGAACTCGAACACGGAATCCCAAAATACCACGTACCAAAATTCCATATAATAGCACCAACAAGAACGGCTGCTACTAATGCGATGTTTTCCTGCGTACTCATGTCTGCGATTTTCTCCATAGGTAATAGCTGCACCATCTTGACCGCAACCTTCATCCCGAAGAGGTAAACAGAGAGTGCCATACCAGCGAAATTTAAAAAACCAGATAAGAATACGGCTTGCTTGGCGGTCAAAGATTTAGTATAAATAACCGTAGCTACCGCATTGGCTGTATCGTGAAATCCGTTGATAAATTCAAAGATAAGTACTGTAGCGATGCAGAAAATAAATAAGGCAAGCATCGTGCCCTCGAGTTGTGAGAATAAATTGAAAAATTCCATATAATTATATAATTTAAAAGTTAAGCTGCGCTTGCAATCTCAATAAATTCCCAGTTTGTCTATTGTTTCTTCTTGAGAAGTCCTCATAGGTTCTATCCGAAATAGTATACATTGCTACAAACTCAAAATTTTTGACTGGCTGCCATTCCACGCCTATTTCCAATTCTTTTACGAGATAACTTCTCGCATCGCGTTCATGTTTTTTACCTCCATCAAAGTATTGAGCTCTCACAAATGGTATGAAAATGTGATTTTTATGTTTAAGCATATAATTAGCCATTATATACCCACCTTCTAAATCACTCGTTTCAATAGAATCTGTCGCTTTGTTATACTTAGGACCTTGACCCATAGTATATTCCGCTGTGATTCCAAATGGCTGTGGATATACTATGAATGAAGCTGCTACTCTTCTATCTTCATAGTTTCTATTGAAAGTAGTCTTGACTGTTCTTCCCGAAACAGTGGATAGATTTGACGTAGGTAAGACTGTTTTACCATAATAACCTTGAATACCGGCTTCGATTATTTGCTTATTTTTTAGTTCAAAAGGATAGCTAATTCTACCTACGAGATGTGGCTCACTATTGAGCTCTACATTATTGGCCGTTTGACCATTATATGCTCCGAGCCCTATCACTCCATAATCCCCACTTCCTTTTAAGCCCGAATTAACTAAATAAGAAAATCTCTGTCTGATATGTTTCGGTGCCCAATAAAAGAAAACTCCCAAATCGCGTTCATTCGAGACCGCACTATTGAGAGCGTCATTTCGGTCAAGAGGTAATCTATTCTGGCTTGATTGCATATTTTCAAAACCATAAGGTACTTTGCTCTGCCCAATTCTAAATCTGAATTCGTTATCTGGATCAAGTCCTACATCAAAGTATGCATCTCTGATTTGGGCGAAATGAAGACGGTCTGCACTTGGTGAACTTGCGAAATCAGGCTGAACATAAAAATAAACTTGTTTGCTTATTTGCCCAAAGAAAATGATACGCATACGGCGTATAAAAAAACCTCCTTCACCTCCCCATGAGCGGTCACATTGCTCGCAGCCGAGATTGGAATTGGTCTCCAATAACTTGTTGTACCTCACTTGCATATAGCCTCTTATCGCAAAGTTTTGGTACCATTCTTTTTTACTTTCTTTTTTTGACCCTAGCGTGTCAATCTGTGCCTGAGCCGAAAGGCAAGCAGACACAATGGCAATAGCCACCATTGTAGTTAATTTCATTAAAGTTCAATTTTTTCGGGTACAAAACTAAAGTGAGTTTTATTTGCGAATGTTAAGCTAATGTTATGTTTGTTATCGAAAGGTTAATTTAATGTTAAGTGAATTTACAATGCGCTGATATTATACAATTTAATTATTGTCTAAAACTTCTTCCATTTACTTTAAACTATTAATCGTAATATTGCAATATATAAATTTACAATGGGAATTTCAAAAACAGAACATTTTTCAGAAAATCAAAATGAAATAGCTACCGCAGCCAAAGCCTTAGGTCACCCTGCGCGTATTGCGATTATGGAGTATTTAATGAGTGTAGATACCTGTATTTGTGGAGACATTGTCAATGAACTACCCCTAGCCCAGCCCACTATTTCTCAGCACCTGAAAGAATTGAAAAATGCTGGGTTAATAAAAGGCAGTATTGAAGGGAATGCTATTTGTTATTGTATAGATGAAACTTGCTTGGAAAAAATTATGACTTATTTTTCAGCCATGGCAGCGCAGTTAAAATCAAAAAACTGCTGTTAACTATTATTATCTAATCTAAAATATCTAAATCATGTTATTATCAGAATTCACCAAACACATAGAGACACTGACTGAAGTCAATTTTAAAAAACCTGATGGTACGGAAATTCCAAAACATTTTCACATCACCGAAGTCGGGCAGATCACGAAGAAATTTATCGACTGCGGCGGTTCTATACGAAATGAAAATGTCATTTCTATGCAGCTATGGGAGAGTATTGACTTTTGGCATCGCTTAGAACCAGGCAAATTAATTTCAATTATAAATTTGTCGCAAGAAAAGCTAGGAATCGAAGACAATGAAATAGAAGTAGAATATCAAGGCAATACCATTGGAAAATATGGCGTAGAATTTGAAAATGGAACTTTCGTTTTAACGACTAAAAAAACAGATTGTTTGGCGTCTGATTTATGTGGCATTCCTTCTGTGGAAACAATTAAAGAAACCGTAAGTTCATCCTGCACGCCGGGTGGCGGGTGTTGCTAAATTTCGAGTATATGAATAAATTAAAAGATCTTTGGACGACGATCGTCGGAAGTATGAGTTCTGTATTACCGCTATTTTTCGCTTTTTGTAAGCCAGGTGGTGCTTGCGCAGTAGCTTGTGCTAGCCCTATAGCCAGTCTCTTCGGAATATCGAGCGCCTCACTGACGGCTACCCCTCTTATGAAATCGCTCTATCCTCTGCTCTTGATTATTAGTACTGTGTCCTTTACCGTATCTTATTATAGACTTTATGTCCTACCTCGCTATAAGAAATCAAATACGACAGGATGCGATGATGCTTGTGCTTGCGATTCGGGAAAAGTTGAAAAGCAACTAAAAACTTCAAAATACATTTTTTGGATAGGACTTCTCGCAAGTATTGTTTTCTTTTCTTATTTTGAATATCAAAATTATAAACTGAACTCGACAGAGGTGCAGACAGATTGCTGCGAGGGTGATGAAGAAGAATGTTGTTTAGAAGAAACTATTAACGAATAAATATGCAACCCAAATTAAAATTTCTAGATCGATATCTCACTCTTTGGATTTTCCTAGCGATGGCTTTCGGCCTAGCCATCGGGTACTTCATTCCCGGCACACCCTGTTTTATCAATCAATTCAATAGTGGCACTATCAATATCCCTCTCGCCATAGGGTTGATCTTAATGATGTATCCACCACTTACCAAAGTTGATTTTAAAAAAGTCCCTCTCATGTTTAACCAACCTAAGCTATTGGGCATTTCGTTTTTCATTACCTGGATAGTAGGACCTTTCTTGATGTTTTTACTCTCCTTATTTTTTCTAAGGGACTACCCAGAGTATATGACAGGTCTTATTATCATTGGCTTAGCTCCCTGCATAGCGATGGTCATCGTCTGGAGTGATCTCGCGGGCGGAAACAGAGAGTTAACCGCTGGACTCATTGGCATCAATAGTGTATTGCAAGTGCTTTTTTTTAGCGCCTACGCCTATTTTTACTTGGAATTTATGCTCCCGCTATTTGGCATACAAGCATTGCGTATTGATATCTCTTTTATGCAGATATTGGAAACTGTTTTTCTTTATTTAGGCATACCATTTATACTAGCAGTAATCAGTCGCATAGTCCTTATTAAACAAAAAGGTGAAGTTTGGTTTAATACAAAATTCCTTCCAAAAATTTCGCCAATGACTCTGATAGCCCTGCTTTTTACGATAGTAGTTATGTTTAGTCTCAAAGGAAAAATGATCGTGCAGCTACCCATGGATGTATTGCGAGTAGCTCTGCCATTAGCTATATTTTTTGTCATCATGTTTTTCCTCATGTTTTTTGTGAGCAAAAAAATTGGCGCTAGCTATGCAGATACTGCCGCATTGTCATTTACTGCTAGTGGCAATAATTTTGAGCTTGCCATAGCTGTGGCTATTGGTGTTTATGGCATGAATAGTGGCCAGGCTTTTGCCGGAGTCATAGGTCCATTGGTCGAGGTACCTACGCTTATATTATTAGTCAAGGTAAGTTTGTACTTAAAAGGAAAAATATTTTAAATAATAAAAATTTAAACCACATAGGACACAATAGAAAATCGAAGATTTTATCTATGTATTCTATTCAACTCTTAGTCTAATTGAATGAATCATTTTATATTAGTATCCAATAATCTATTCTTCTATTTCAGAATACTCAACACTAAAAACCTATGTGCACTATGTGGTTAATATTTAATTATAAAATAAGTTGTAAAACAAGTTTTACCCATAAGAAAAACCATAGACTTAAATATTTAAACTAATGAATCAAGTCATCTTAAATCATATAAATACATTTTCTGAAGAAGCTATTTCAGCAGAGCGAAAAGAAATCTTAAAACCCTTGGCTGACTATATTCAGTTCAAGATAAACAATCATGAAACCATACGCTTAAATTTTATTTGTACACATAATTCACGAAGAAGTCATTTATCACAAATTTGGGCTCAGACAATTGCTTATCATTTTGGAATTAGATATGTTTATTGTTATTCAGGCGGTAAAGAAGCTACCGCACTATTTCCTAAAGTAGCAGAAACCCTAACCAATCAAGGTTTCCAAATTCACAAATTAAGTGAATCAGAAAATCCCGTTTATGCATTGAAGTATGCTGAAAGTGAAGCCGCCATTATCTGCTTTTCTAAGACTTACGATAATTCATTTAATCCCAAAGATAAGTTTGGAGCTATTATGACATGTAATAATGCAGATGAAGGTTGCCCCTTTGTCTTCGGAGCGGAAGCTAGGTTTCCCATAAAGTATGATGATCCAAAGGCGTTCGATAATACCAATCTTCAAAATGAAAAATATGCAGAACGAAGCCTAGAAATAGCGCAAGAAATGTGGTGGATATTTTCTAAGATTCAATAAAAAAATAAGCCGCTCCCTTGAGGAAGCGGCCTTGAAAAAAATTGAACTAATGAAACTAACTGGGCTCAGCTAGAGTCATTTTTTAAATATAAAAATTACATTGAAGATGGACTATGTCGCTTAACTTACTATTTTATTTCCTTTAAGCTCCACGCTCTATCTTTTGTGTTATAAAAAATTTTTTCATCTGGAAACTCTATCCAATAATCAGGTTGTGAATTTTTCGTATAATATTTGGAAACATCTTTTTTGTTTACAATATTATCGAATAATATTTTTGTTTTTGAACTCAGTTCCGGTAAATCCATCTTCCACGTTCTGCAGATCTCTTCATAGTATATCAATGAATCTTTACCCATTTTCAATCGCCCTATAGTAGCAACTTTCTTGAGCTTTAAGCTTGGAGCTATTCGAGCTACAGCAAAGTAAGTGAATCCATCTTTATCTACATAATAATGCATTAGGTCAGCAGAATTCGCTTTCGCTTGATAATATGAATCATGTTCCGAATCAAATATCTGAGAACGATTCACATGCTTAGGACTTCCTTCAAAATAGCGAACTATCTGATTCTTAAACATAGAAATTTCCTTTTCAGATAACTGCTCACCGGGATTTGAATTAATGGCACTATCGCAGCTAAAAACTAGGCATAAAGCAGAGAGTAAAAGATATTTTATCATATAATAATTAAAAGATAAAGCCTCAAAGATAACTCGATGAGGCTTCACAATTATAAATTCTTTCTAGTCTTAATATGCTCTTTCATTTGGCAGGAATTCAGCCCAACCTGAAGTCCAGTCTGTAGCTCCGAAAGCTCCTCTAAAAGTAACCGCTTGCAATGAAGTCAAAATAGCATCTGTAAAAGAAGCTCCTGAACTAAGAGATCCAGAAGTAACAACAAATGGAGGTGCTGCAGAATAGGCATTCACTGCATTACTGCCAAAAGCAACACCAGAAGATAATCCTAAGACAGCAAACTGATCTGCTGTAGCTCCTCTAAGAGTTGTATTTGTAGCATTCCATAAAGCAGAGACTGTCGTACGAGTAGCCGTCATTCCTGTACCTACTGTAAAGGTATCCGCACCACGAGTAACCAATATATTATTTAATAATTTACCTGTGCCTGCAGCATAATTATCGGCTACTGATTGCTGATTGAGACGAAGTCCTCTTGGATAGCCAATGAAAACCGAGTTAGCAATAGTTACAGCAGTTCTTCTTCTCAAATCTATTGAATGTTGATAATTAGCATTTACAGACTGGGCATCATTAGCACGAGGTCCTACACAAGTAAAGTTAGAAAATACACCTGTAGTTAAAAAAGCAGTAGCATTATCGGTAGGTCCATTATCGCACTCAAATGAGTTAGAACCTGATTGATCAGCAAAAGAAGGATATCTTACCTCTAAACCAAATTGATTTTTTCCTGAATAACCGAAATCCACATCATAACTGTCATCCCATGAAGCAAACGAAATTAAATATTTACCATTTACTGATCCGCCAAACCACTCAAAACCATCATCCCCACCAAAAGATACTTGACAATACTCTAAAACAGTTCCGCTACCAACAGCACCTAAAGTGATAGAATTGGTTTCATTATTTGGAGTCAATTCTATACCAGCATATTCTACACGTACATATTTCAATACACCTGAGTTATCCGCAGGATCAGCACCACCATAGACAGCAGCAGGCGTTATACCTTCGATTTCAGGATTCGTTTGATTCACTGGTGCATTACCTAGAATCACAAGTCCACCCCAGTCACCTCTATCTCGAGAGCCAGCAGGCAGATTTGAAGTAAATAGAATCGGCGCAGTGGCTGTACCTTCTGCCATGATTTTACCACCTCTATCAATAATTAAAGTGCCTTTTGTAGCCTTGTCGCCCTTGATGATAGTGCCCGCCTCGATAGTTAGCACCACTCCTGTTCTTACAAATACTTGACCTTTGATAAGGTACTTTTTGTCTTTGGTCAAAGTTCTTGTAACCAATTCGCCTTGCAGAACTTCTACATTAGCTGTATTAGTTACAGGAGCAACAGGATCTTTCTCACACCCAATTAGTGTCATGCACGCTGCAAATACAGATAGCATTAATAAGTTTGTAATTTTTTTCATTTGAATTTAATTTAATAGTTAAAAGTTTATTGTGTTAATTGTTAAAATTTATAGGTAATATTAAAATTGAAAGCCGCACCTAGTCTATGAACAAAAACGGCATCATCATTATCATCAATTTTCTTATCTAAGTTGGAGTCTTGATAAAATTGAAATTTAGTGTTGAGTAGATTAGATACTCCAAACTTATAGGTGAGCTTTTTGAATGTCTTAGATATAGTGATATCTACCTGATCCCTTGCCAACTCATAAATGGTAGCCCATAATTCTGAGCCTACAGAATAGATACGATCTCCAAATCTATTATAAATAATATTCGCATCCCAGCCATTGGCTTTATTGCTATACCCCAGTGCTAAATTAACCACATACGGCGACTGACCTTGCAGTGCACGCGTCCTATCCTGCGCCGCCACTGCGGTACCCAAATCCACTTCTGAAAAAATATAAGAGGCATTCAAATTGACCGATAAATCTGACAGAAAACCTGTCCTGAATATCTCTTTAAAGGATTTTCGAAGTTCTAGCTCTGCTCCATAAATCATGGCTGAATTAGAGTTGGTATATCTCATTCTTCTTTGCTGACTCACAGGTGGTAGTGTAAATTCAATAGGTCTATCAAATCTTTTGTAAAATAAGCCTAAACTTGCAGTCTCTTGCTTCGTGGGATATATTTCATATCTAAAGTCAAAATTATCTATAGTAGCTGTAGTTAAATCTTTGTTACCATCTACTTCTGTATCCTCCTTGAAATTATAGAATAAAAACGGCGCTATTTCTCTAAACTCCGGGCGATTGACCGTGCGACTATAGGCTAGTCTCAACACATTCTTAGGATTAATATTATAACTTATATTTAATGATGGTAATATAGATAAAATGGGCTGCTCTACAACGAGTGGTTGAAATCCTTGGAATCCATTTACTTTCAGAATATTGTTTTCAAGACGAACCCCTCCTGCTAAAAGGAACTTATTTACAGGCAATTCACCATACAAATAGCCTCCAAATAATAAATTAGAAGCATCGTATGAATCACTTTGATTGGAGCCTTCTCTCAGCACCCAACCATTAGCAGCCGTGACATTCGGTTGGCTAAAAATAGTACTCAAAGGCTGCTGAATCAGCTCTTCCCTTCTACTGATATTGACATTGCCCGGTATGACATAGGAGAAGTATCTCGCACTAAAATCCCTCGCTTTATAGTCGCTAAATACCCCCGTTTTTAATATGATATTACCTAAATCCTCTTCGCCTTTTACTTGTTCTATCTCTAAGGTATAGTTCAAAGCAGCACTTCCAGTCACTTCATTCAAGGCTGAATAGAATCTTCCGGCATCAAATGGATTCGAGCTAGGGGGGTCAATCATTCTGAACGAATCTTCCGGTCTATTTTCAATTCTGAATGTTCTAAATCTTCTCAAATCTGGCAGGATATCATTGATTGCATTTCCTCCCAATAACCAAGTCAGCTTTTGATTCTTCGGCAATTTGTGTTCACCATTGAGCTGAGAGGTTAAAATTCGTCGACCAGAAAATCCATATTCGTAGTTCTTTAAAATTTGACCTTGTCGCTGATCAAGGTCGTAGCCTTGTCTCAGTGTAGAAAAATTCTCTCCTATTTGATTGTATAAATTTTTGAGCGTGATTTTATTATTAGAATCAAGTCTCAAAGACCAATTGGACAATAAGGTCACTCGAGCCTCATTAGAATAATATTGATCGCTAAAGTCTCTTTGAAGCTGAGCTGTAGTGATAGTGCTTGTAAAATCATTAATAAAGGTATTGACATCCTTTTGATAATTTTGAAACTTATTAGAGTATGAAATCATATTGACTGTACTCAAGTTTTTATTCCTCTTCATTTTGAATGTTCTTCCGAAGCTAAAATTAAGCCCTGATTCAAGAAATGCTGTACTTTGTGAGGACGAGAAATTGTTCGGTAGTTGATGCGCAAACTGAACACTTGTAGCGTTATCGTTCAAGGCATTTCTATCCGTAGGAAAATTGGATGGCAATTGTCTAAACCCATTGTCGATACCTAAAAAATCCGTAGGAGACCCTTGAGACTGCACGTAATCAGTGAATGTAGTATTTACTCTATAACCCAAACCAAAAGACACTTGTGTGAAATCTGAAAAATTTTCTGAAGTAGTGATACCGATGAGTCCCCCTGAAAAATCTCCGGGCATATAGGCCGCTGCCGTTTTACTAATTGTCATTTTTTCTAGTGTAGAAGTAGGGAGCAAATCAAATGAAAATGTCCTTCTATCTACTTCAGTACTAGGTGCTATAGCATTATTTATCAATACATTATTGTATCGCTCACTCAAACCTCTCACATTGACAAATCTTCCGTCGGTGATGGTAATGCCTGGTACTCTTTGTATAGCTTGCGCAGCATTATTGTCAGTACCTTTACTCATCTGCTCTGCAGATATAGCACTTACTATTTGCTTCGCCTCTTTTACTTCCTGCAATACAGCAGATTCAGTACTTTTTCTTCTAGCACCTGTTATTTTTACCGACTTTATCTGCTTTGTACTTGCTGTTAGGATTATATTTCTGTCCGTTGTTTGATTCTCCGCCACAGCCACCTGAACCGTTTCTTTTTCAAAACCAATGTAAGAAACAACTAAAGTGTAAGTACCTGCTGCTGGGAAAGTAATTTTGTATTGACCGTTAGCATCTGCTTTGGCGCCCATACTTTGGTTTTCAACCTTAACCATAGCCATAGGCACTGGCTGGCCTTTATCGTCTTTTACCTTACCGGTCAGAATTGTCTGAGCTGAGAGATAAGATACTCCTATGCATAACAGGATGGTGATTAATTTTTTCATTTTTAATTTGATATTTAGTTCAATTTTTTTCATGTCTTTTTTCAAAGACGCTGCAAAATTAGAGTGGACTAGCGGCATAAATTGTTAAGCTATGGTTAGGAATTTATTATAATGTTAAGAGAATGTTACCGAATAATTAATTTAATGTTATGTCCACAGGCTATTCACATTTCAAAGGCTGAACTCGGCGGATATTCCATAATGATCCGCCAGATCGATCTCTTCTTTTCCATATTTTTTTCTTGGTTTCTCTATTTTTATGTGAAATATCTTAGAAGTGAAATTAGCTAAGAAATAATCCAACCTGGAAGACTGCGAATAGGACTTATTCCAGAAATTATCCATATCAAAACTAGTCGATGGCTTCTTAAAGAAATCGAAGACCCAATCCTTCCATTTAAATTCAGAAGCCAAGGCCCTATATTCTGTGCTCTCTATATTCTCTTCTATATTGAGATCTCCTGCTACCAATAACTTTGCATTACTATCTATATGCGGCTCAATTAGTTCTTTCTTTATATGCTGTAATTGTGCACGGCGAAGATCTTGATATCGATTAGACTCATAGTCTGCCTGCAGATGGGTATTGATAATATATAGGGATTGGGTATCTATATGCACCTTGGCCAGCACTGCTCCCTTAGCGGCAAATATATCTGCCTGAGATAATTTTTTGAAGACGATATTCTCCTTTTTCTCTAATCGATATTTTGATAAAATCATCAATCCATTGGATAATTTGTACCAGTGTGGACGATCGGGAAGTATAGAGTGAGGATATTTATTAGCCAATCTATCCTGAGCGGCATCTATAAATCTATTATCAAAGCATTCTTGAAGTAGGATAATATCATAATCTGAATTTTCAATATGCTCAATAATCCATTCTGTGCGCTCGCTCTGCATTTTTCTAAAACTAGAGGAGAACATGGAACCCATGCGCGGCAGCATTTGTACATTCCATGTCAGAATTTGCAACTTGCCATGATAATTAGGGGTAATAGATTGTCTAGGATTACTAGACTGGAAGCCGAAGCAGATGGAAAGAAAAAGTAGAACTAAAAAAAACTTTCGCACAGAAATAAATTTTATGCAAAATTAAAGCCCTAAGAACCCTCTAGGAATTAACGTATCCTTATATAAAGGTTACGAAAAGGTTATTCCATGTGTAAATAGATAAGTTTTACTTAATTTTATAAGTAAAACTTATCTACTCTTACTTCAACATCATAAGTATATTCATAGGATATTGTAATCGATAATCAGCAGCACCTCTGATCGGGCGAGAATCACTAGGTATGGTCTGCCTCGAGATGAAAGCATCAACTATTTACCTTCACACCTTCACTAAAAACACAGGGCATTCAGCATGTCTCAGCACATCTTCAGCTATGCTTCCTAGGAGCAGTCGCTTCAATCCGGTGCGACCATGGGTCCCCATGACGATAATATCCACATGCTTCTCTTTAGTGAGCTCATTGATCTCATCTACCATGCTTTTCAAAAATGAATGATAGGTTTCCAACGTGCGTGTAGGATACTTTGATTTCAAGCTAGCAGCCATCTCATCGAGCTGACTTTTGGCTAGGTCTCGCAGCTCCTGATCGGCTTCGAAGCCTATGGCAGCCTCTGGTCCCTGAACAGGCGATATCAGTACACTGTGGTGAAACAAAATAATATTTCCATCTACTTCAGATAGCTTGATGGCTAGCTCTACTATTTTACTACTGCTATCCGAGAAATCTACCGGACAAAGAATATTTTTAAATGTCATATCAAGAAAATTTAATATAACAAAGCTAACTCTAATTTTACACTTTGATATGTTAAGAAAAAGATTATTGTGATTTCTGTCACACTAATCATTGAAAAAAAAAGAATTATACTTTAATTAGTATGACTTAAATTTACCTATTATATAAAACCAAGATTATGCAAAAAATAGCTGCCCCTTTTAATCTTCAGCAATGGATAGAGGAGAATAGAGACCTACTCAAACCCCCTATAGGCAATAAAAATCTGTATCTAGAAAGTGGCGACTATATCGTCATGATCGTAGGTGGACCTAATGCACGGAAAGATTTTCATTTTAATGAAACGGAGGAGCTTTTCTACCAGATAGAAGGCGATGTGCAGGTCAATGTGCAAATACAAGGTCAAGTCGTGGAATATAAGATTAAAGAGGGCGAGATGTTTTTACTACCCGCTAATATCCCTCATAGCCCAATACGACCTGCCAATACCGTAGGACTAGTGATAGAAAGAAAGCGCTCGACTGCTATGAGCGATGGCTTGTTTTGGTACTGCGATAAATGTAATAACCCATTGAAATCCTATCGCTTCTATTTAGAAAGTATTGAAAAAGACTTCATACCGAGGTTTAAAGAATTCTATACAAGTGAAGAAATGCGAACCTGCAGCAAATGTGGCCATATAATGGAAGTAGACGAGCGATTTGTAGAGAAATAAGGATTGGGATGTGTTCATCACAATATCAGTGATAATACCGTATATGTATAAGTAGTCGTCCACAAAATAGACTAAACATAAATTAGTATAGCATGATTTCACTTCCAATTGGATTAGAGAAGGATTTTATTTTATTATTTATAAATTCTAGGTTATGAGTTTATAACGTATATATTTATGTAATCCTTCATTCTTCAGATTTTGCAAATTTTCTTCACCATTATTCTGCCTGATCTTTTGAAATACCTGAATTGCCGCGTAATTTTACGAAAGCAGGGATTTGAGTATAAGGATATAGTCGTACGATCTCAGCCCCAAATATGTAACTATTAGCTTCGATGCCTTTTAAAATAATCTCATTTTCTTCTACACCTTGTGCATTCATGAATGAGCTGAGGAAATAAGTAAATAGAAAGGCTATGTTTTTCATAATAAATATGATTTATGATATCACAAATTTAACTGATTTACATTAAGTAGCGTAATTTTTTTAGGTTAGCAAGATAGATTCTCTATTTATACTCTTCCCTGTAAATTCGAA
>JAURJQ010000012.1 GCA_030832185.1 Chitinophagales bacterium
AAAGGGAGGTTGAAATAATAAAAAATTAGTTGCTGAAATTTCAGCAATTAGAAGAAATAAATTTGGGGGATTAGCTCAGTTGGTAGAGCGCTTGCATGGCATGCAAGAGGTCATCGGTTTCCCGCACGTGCGGGATTATCCTCCAAAAAAAGGGAGGTTGAAATAATAAAAAATTAGTTGCTGAAATTTCAGCAATTAGAAGAAATAAATTTGGGGGATTAGCTCAGTTGGTAGAGCGCTTGCATGGCATGCAAGAGGTCATCGGTTCGAATCCGTTATCCTCCACTAATTATGATTAGTTTTTCATTTTAAATAAATAGCATCTGACTAGTATTCCTCTTGAAATCCAATCTATATCAACTAGCTTTTCTACCCGAAACGGATACAATGTAGTATTGAAGGAAATAGGAGGCTCTAGAAAGCTACAGATTATTGTAGGTGGTGCAGAGGCCCAGGCTATGGCTATTTCTTCAGAAAAGATTATCACCTCTCGACCCTTGACTCATCATTTTATTCAGATGATTCTTAATGATTTTGAAATCGGACTCAAGCATATTATCATTTATAAATATGAGGATGGGGTCTATTATGCACATGCAGTGTTAGAAGATCATTTTGGTCATGTGAAATATATTGACTGCAGACCATCCGATGCTATTTGTCTAGCATTGAAAATGGATAAGCCGATACTAGCCGCAGAGGCAGTCTTTGAAGAAATTCAACAAAATTATGCAGATAAAGTAGATGCCAATACTAACTTGGAATCTAATCAAGAACTTTCCAAGCTAGAATCTAGTCAACTCAAAAAGATGCTGAAACAAGCAATCGAAAAAGAGGACTATGAGTTAGCCGCTAGCATCCAAGGAGAACTGAATAACCGTTTATCATGAGGTGTTTTTATGACCTTAAAAACCTCAATTTAAACAAATGAAAAATTTAAAAATGCGCTTTATCAACTGCCGAATTCGATTTGAACTTTTAAAGACCAGCTTTTTTTATACCTATCTTAGCTAAAAAAATTAAACAATATGAGCATAAAGTTACGCCTGACAATAATGAATTTCTTGCAGTTTTTTCTTTGGGGAACATGGTTGACCTCTATAGGCGTATATCTAGGCGGAACGCTTCATTTTGAAGGATCTCAAATCGGGGCTATTTTTACCACCTTAGGTATTGCAGCTTTTATAATGCCTACTATTATTGGTATCATAGCTGATAAATATATAAATGCAGAAAAGCTATATGGTATTTGTCATATAATTGGGGGTGCTACGCTAGTCTGGGCAGCTCAGATATCTACACCGGAGGCTATGTTTAAAGCGATGCTATTAAATTCTTTGTTTTACATGCCTACCATTTCTCTCTGCTACTCCGTTTCCTATCATATATTATCCAAGAGTCAGTTTGATGTTATCAAGGACTTTCCTAATATCAGAGTATGGGGCACTATTGGGTTCATTATAGCTATGTGGGTCGTGGATGCTATGGGATGGACTGCGTCTAATATGCAATTATATTTTGGAGCAGTAGCTTCTATAGCGCTCGGACTATATGCATTTACTCTCCCGAAATGCGAAGTAAAAAAAGAGAAAACAAAGAATTTATATGAGGCTTTAGGTATAGATGCACTCGTATTATTTAAAACTCCCAAAATGTTAGTTTTTTTCTTGTTTGCTATTCTATTGGGAGCCGCATTGCAGATTACAAATGCTTTTGGCCAAGAATTTTTAGTTAGCTTTAATCAGTTTGATGAATATAAGAATTCTTTCGGGGTGCTCCATCCAGGTATTATTATGTCTATTTCACAAATTTCAGAGACAGTATTTATATTGACTATTCCATTTTTTCTAAAGAAGTTTGGAATTAAAAAGGTCATGCTCATGGCTATGTTGGCATGGGTATTGCGATTCGGATTGTTTAGTATTGGTAATCCAGGGACAGGTGTTATCCTGATTATTCTTTCTAATATTGTCTATGGTATGGCCTTTGATTTCTTCACTATTTCAGGGTCTCTCTTTGTAGAGAAAGAAACAGATGCTAAAATCAGATCAAGCGCTCAAGGGCTCTATCTTATGATGACGAATGGTTTAGGTATTATCTTAGGGGGTTATTTTAGTGGCTTTGTTGTGGATCTATATACCCAAGGATCTAATAGAAACTGGCCACAAATTTGGCTGGTATTTGCAGGCTATGCGCTTTCAATGGCTATTCTTTTCTTTCTTCTCTTCAAGCATGAGCATAAGCCAGAAGACTTTAAAACTGTAAAACACTAATTTAACTAATAGCGAATAACTAACAGTTAATAACGAAGCATATATATATAAAATATTAAAACAATAAATGAAATACATTAAGATTATACTATTATTTATTTCTCTTGGAAGTCTTTCTTCTTGCTATTTTTTCAAAGCGATGAAGTATAAAAAATATCCTTTGGAAAAATTGGATGAATTCGCTTCGGTGCGTTTTCAGCCTTCTGAGCAGCCATTTCGATTCAAGCAGAGCAGTGTGTCCCCCGCATTAAAAAACGAATTGGATAGTTTATTGTTAGGGTCTAATCGATATGCCATGCTAGTTATTCAGAATGACAGTATTCTCTATGAATTTTATAATCATAAAATAGCAGATACTACCTTACTTCCTTCTTTCTCCGTGGCTAAGTCTTATGTCAGCACCATGATAGCTATGGCCCTCGAGGAAGGTAAGATAAAAAGTCTGAATGATCCTATCACCAATTATCTGCCAGAGTTATTGAAGCGGGATAGTCGATTTTCGAATATCACCATACAGCATGTCTTGGATATGCGCAGTGGTATCAAAAGTTCGGAGAATTATTTCAATCCGATGAGCGATGTATTGCGTCTCGGTTTCGGAAAAAACGTCAACGGAAAATCTTTACGAATTTCTATAGAAAAAGAACCGAATCAATTTTTTGAATACAAGAGCATCAATACCCAGCTGCTGGGTATGATAGTCGAACGCTCTACTGGCATGAAATTGCAGGATTATTTTGTAGAGAAAATTCAAAAGCCTTTGCAGTTTGAGCATCCTAGTACGTGGATTTATGATGATGCAAAACATAAGACGCTACGAGCATTCTGCTGTATGAATTTGTCAGCCAGAGATTATGCAAAATTTGGTAGGCTGATATTGAATAAAGGGAACTGGCAAGGTAAGCAGATAGTGAATGAAAAATGGGTGGAGACCATTTTAAGCCTTGAGAACAGAAAGGCTACAGATGGGTATAAAAACCAATGGTGGAGCAATGAAAGTCTCAAAGAATTTAAAGATAGTATAGCCATGCAGAAATTTGTGCTAAATAATCCTGCTGTATATGATATTGATAAGATATCTATGGCAAATGTTTTAATAAATTATAAATTTTCCAAACCGTATGATAAGATTGAAAATGAAAAGAAATCATGGCTAGTTTCTTATTACAAAGATGGTATTCATGCACAAGGTCTCATAGGGCAGTATATATACATTTTTCCTAAAAAGAATAGCATAGTCGTCATACTTTCCAATACGCTCAATCAAGATTTGCCTCTAAAAAAAGGTGGGTTGGGAAGAATTGAAAAACTACTTGAATCAGAATTATGATTATAAAAGAAATAATCGATCTTCTAGAACAGTGGGCTCCATTGGCTTATCAAGAGTCCTATGACAATGTGGGTTTGCTGGTAGGCAGTCCAAGTTGCGAAATCTCTAAGGCTCTGATTACGCTAGATTGTACAGAAGAGGTTATCCAAGAGGCTATTGATATGAAGTGCCAGCTAGTGATAGCGCACCATCCCATCATTTTTTCGGGATTGAAGAAATTGACAGGAAAAAATTATGTAGAGCGCACCATCATCAAAGCCATAAAAAATGATATAGCCATCTATGCTATTCATACCAGTCTGGATAATGTGTCTAGCGGAGTCAATCACATGATAGCGGAGAAATTAGGCCTAAAGAATAGTCGAGTCTTGAGTCCAAAAAAGAATATTCTGAGGAAATTAGTTACCTATATACCAATAGATCACTTTGAGAATGTGCGGATGGCCATATTTAAAGTGGGAGCCGGCCATATAGGAAATTATAGCCATTGTGGTTTTTCTGTATCGGGTTTCGGCAGTTTTAAAGGAAACGAACACGCTAATCCTAGTTTAGGTGAGGCGAATGAACTTATGCGAGTTGAAGAACAACGATTTGAGACCATTTTTCCTGACTATCTAGAAGCTCGGGTTATTCGAAGCCTCAAGGAAAGCCACCCGTATGAAGAAGTGGCGTATGACATCTATGCTATGGAAAATGAGCATGTTCAGGTAGGGTCAGGACTCATAGGAGAATTGGAGAATGAAATGGAATTATCTGATTTCCTCAATCTAGTCAAGAACCAATTTCATTTAAAAGCATTGAAATACACCTCTTTAAATCGAAAAGTGCGGAAAATAGCCCTATGTGGGGGTTCTGGCAGTTTTCTGCGATTTCAAGCAGCAGCATCTGGAGCAGATGTTTACCTCAGTTCAGATTTCAAATACCACGAATGGTTTGATGCTGAGGGGAATTTAAGCTATGTAGACATAGGGCATTATGAGTCTGAGCAGTTTACTAAGGAACTAATTTTTAACTATTTGAGAAAAAAAGCACTATCTTTGCAGTCCGAAATTTCTAAGGTCAATACAAACCCGGTAAATTATTTATAAATATGTGTGCAAAAGCTACTGCTAGTAAAATGAATGAAGCAAGTGTAGAGGATAAGTTAGAAGCGCTTTACTCTCTTCAGATAATTGATTCTCAAATAGATAAAATCAATTTTATCAAAGGGGAACTCCCTATGGAGGTTCAGGATATGGAAGATGAAATGGCTGGTCTGATGACTAGAAAAGGTAATCTAGATGCCGAGTTGGCTGAGGTAGAAGAAGGAATCGCTGATAGACAGAGAATCAAAGAAGAAACCAAGCTCTTAATTCAAAAGTTAGAGAAGCAGCAGAATTCTGTGAAGAACAATAGAGAATTTGAATCAATAAGTAAAGAAATAGAACTAGCCAAGCTAGAGATAGAGCTTTGTGAAAAGAAATTGAAAGATTTTACAGAGAAGAAAACATCCTTCAAATCAAGATGCGATGAAGTGGATAGCGCCATAGCAGGAAAAGAAGATGAACTGAAGGTAAAGCAGGAAGAGCTCAAAGTGATTGAGAGTGAAACGGATACTGAACTTGCTAAATTGAAGAAGGAAAGCGAAGAGGCCAAGTCATTGGTAGACGAAAGACTTCTCTCAGGGTACAATAGAATCAGAAAGACCTATAGAAATGGGTTAGCTATCGTTACTATAGACAGAGATTCTTGTGGTGGATGTTATGCTAAAATTCCTCCACAAAAGCAGCTGGAAATCAAACAAAGAAAAAAGGTTTTGGTTTGTGAGAACTGCGGAAGAATTTTCGTATATTCTAAAGAGAAAGAAATCGAAGATCTCAATAAGCCAGTAGAAGAGGCTCCAAAAGTAACTCGTTCTAGATCTAAGAGAGCTAGACAGGACTAGAATCTAGTGTTTAGTTTCTAGTTGCAAGAAGACGCTCTTATCAAAAAATTATATTAACTTTACCATTAGCTTGCGACTATATACTTGCAACTAAAAACTATTTATGCCTTTATTATATGAAAATAAATCCGATGCCGATATCCAGTTGATGAAAGACTGGGCGGAGGTGAGGCAGTATATTGAAAAGCATTTTGAGAAAAAACCGGATATTCAGGTTTGTCTCTTCCTAATAGGACTTAATGAATTTGGCACGATCCGAGAATTTGAAAAAGAAGAGAAGCAAGACCTTATGCATGTAGGCATGTGCACACTGTTATTAGGCGAATACTATGAATATGATTATACCGACGCCGATGGTTGGCCTCATTTTAAGGAATTGAAACCTATGGAGGCTATGTTTATCAAAATTCAAGAAACTTTCTTAAAGCAGAAAATAGTTCAATATTTTAAAGAGAAGGTATATTAGTTAGGTACCACCAATCTCAACTTACTAGGCAAAACTTTAATCGTCAAGTTTTCTCGCTTCGATTTTTTAGGGTCTCCGTCGACTTGGTAGCCCATTTTCTTGTTTTTAAAATTGATAATGGTGATTTCTTTGGTGGTGAAAAATTCTAGGGCTGAGCTCCACTGCGGGTTTTTGATTAAAATACAAAAGCTTGCCCATGGGAGTCTCCAGAAGGCCACACTTTTGAGATATACGACATCGAGTTCGCCATCGAATGCGCTGGCCCATGGCAGCAGTCCTATATTGTATCCGTATAGATTTGAATTGAAGATATTGAATAGATAAGTGGAAACTTCATATTCTTTATCACCTAATTTATACTTGATAATTTTTGCTTTGAGTTTGAAGACTCTTCGAATCGTCAAAAAAGCATAAACGAAAAGAGATCGTTTCTTTTTAATCTTAAAATCCTTAGCCACTTTAGCATCCAGCCCCATTCCGAAATTGCTAAAGAAATATTGGTCATTGATTTGTGCTACATCAATCGCTTTAGTATTAGCTGTATTGATGGCATCGAAGGCTCCGCGTATATCTCGAGGGGTATAGCCTACATGGGTTGCTATGCCATTGCCACTTCCCACAGGAACCATCGCTATAGGAATATTTCTATCTATCAGTCGCTGACCTAGTTCTAGTAGAGTGCCATCTCCTCCTACAGATACGATCATATCCCAGTTTTCATTGAGCTTAGTTTCGTAAAGTTCCTCTGTCATCTGTGCATCTATGAAAAGCAAATTCGCATCATAGATATCCGTATCGAGAAACATATCGATACATTTTGGAATATTGTATTGAGATACGGTTCCTGAGAGATTGTTGACTATAAAAAGGATTTTTTTCTTTTGGGTTACCACGAATGCATGAATTTAATTATTAATATTTAAACGCAAAGTAATCAAATTTTATCTCAAAGTTAATGAGATACAATAATGTCAAATCAACTCATCATCATATCATCACATCAGTAAGCTTTCAAACTTATATCTAAACTTTTATACGAATAAGTCAAGCTGCCTACTGACACAAAATCTACTCCAGTCTCTGCATAGTTTTTAATAGTATCCAAGGTTATACCACCGCTTGCTTCTAATGGAATTTTACCAGCAACAAAGTCCACCGCTTCTTTACATTTCTCAACAGAAAAATTGTCAAGCATGATTCGATAAACTCCTCCAGCATGGAGAACTTGTTTCACCTCATCTAAAGAACGTGTTTCTACTTCTATGGGCAACTGAATGCCTAGATTGTTGGTATATTCTTTCGCACGCTGGATAGCAGGAGTTATGCCGCCGCAATAGTCCACATGATTGTCTTTAAGCATAATCATATCGTAGAGCCCAAATCTATGGTTGACTCCGCCACCGATTTTTACTGCCAATTTTTCAAAATATCTAAAGTTAGGAGTGGTTTTTCTGGTATCTAAAATTTTACAATCTGTATGTGAAATCAAATCTACAAACTGACGTGTCTTAGTAGCGATACCACTCATGCGCTGCATGGTATTGAGTACAAGTCGCTCTGCCAATAATATGGAGGTAGCACTTCCAGCTACTGTAAGGCCAACATCTCCATACTTTACTTTATCTCCATCTTTTAAAAGTATATGAACTTGGAGATCGTTAGCTACTTCAGAAAAAATTTCTTTCGCTATAGATAATCCAGCGATGATGCCTTCATCTTTGATGATAAGTTTAGCTTTTTTCTTCTCCAAAGGATCTAGACAACTCAGTGCACTGTGATCTCCTCTAGGAATCACCCCTTCGGGATCTAGGGTGTCTTCTAATAGAGCTCTTTGTATAAATTCTTTTATCATATCATAAAGGTGGAAAAACAAATTTACGTATTATTTTTAATTCTCCAGATTTCAACTATATCTAACTATCTATGAGATGAAAATCCCCTTTATTAAAATAAGATCGAGTAGGTTATTGCTTCTTAATAATTATCGTTTTGATTCTGATATTTTTCAACGGTCTATCCTTACTATTGGTAGCAGTTGCGCATATTTTATCTACTACATTCATCCCAGAAATGACCTCACCATATACGGTATAGCGCATATCGAGATGAGGAATGCCTCCAGTCTTTCGGTATACTTTCTCATGATTGGCGGGTTGTTCGTAGTTATTTCGCTTATATGCTTTCTCGATGATAGAGTCGTTGGAAACTTTCCCTTGTACTATATAAAACTGACAAGCAGAGGATGCCATGTCGGGTCTGTCATCGCGCGCCTGTGCAAAGGCTCCACGTTTGTGATAGTAGGATGTAATGAATTCAGCAGGAATTGTATATTCTAGATCGCCATCTCCTAATGTAAATGTATCCGCACAACTTTTTGAAACAGGGTCACCGCCTTGAGCTACAAAGCCTTTTATAACCCTATGAAAAAGTAAACTATCGTAAAATTTTTCGTTGCAAAGTTTGATAAAATTGTCTCTATGTTTCGGAGTAGAATCATAGAGCATCACCGATATGTTCCCTTCCGTCGTTTTAATTTTAGCGATATACGTCTGTGCCTTAGTATGGACAGTGCAGAATAGGATAATTAAAAAAGCTAACCAGCGCATAGTAAATTATTTGATAATTATAAGGCCGCCAACGCCACTTCATAGTTCGGTTCCTGCGCTATTTCAGAAACTAATTCGCTATGTAATACTTGATTGTTTTCATCTAGAACTATAATAGCTCTTGCGTGAAGACCTTCAAACTTTCCATCTGTAATTTCTACTCCATAACTCTTCCCGAAACTGCCATTTTTATAATCTGAAAGCATGGTTACATTTGAAATTCCTTCTGCACCACAAAATCGTTTTTGAGCGAAAGGTAAATCTCTTGAAATACAGAGCACTGCGGTATCGGAAAGTGCAGCAGCTTTTTCATTAAACTTGCGAACTGAAGTAGCACATACTCCTGTGTCTACACTAGGAAAAATATTCAATATTTTCTTTTTCCCAGCGAAGTTTTCCAAACTGATAGAAGACATATCTTCTGCTGTCAATAAAAAATGAGGAGCAGCGCTCCCTGATGATGGAATATTTCCTGAGGTATTAATAGCGTTACCGCCAAGTGTTATTTGTGCCATGATGATTTGGGTTAATGTATAAATAAATATGAATAATCTTTACTCTCAAATATCTAGTATTTGTAGTAAATAAGTGTATTTATTTATGAATTGATAGCAGCCAATGATTGGAAATGGTGTCAAATGGAACAGACGAATTATACCTTCCATCCTTTGAGTTGCATAAATTTTTTGCATTTTGCACAAAAGTCTTTTTCAGAATTTAGCGGATTGCCTCCTGAAGCATCGCGCATATAGCAGTTGGTATCAGGGCAGTGAGGTAGGCCTTGGGTGTGCCCAAGCTCATGGATGGATACCTTATACAGCTGCTCGGCTAGTTTATTCCTATCTAGTCGATACGTAGAGACTACACCGACATTCCCTGGGCTGTGCGCTAGGCCCATGATTCCCCAGTCCTTGATGAGTTTTTTGGTGGTACTTATGTCTTGACGGCTAAGTGCGATGACCAATGTATCAGGGCCATATTTATACCTAAGAAATTTTAGAATACTATCTGCACGGTAACGATCTCTAGGCTTGTAGTAGGACGCGGGGAAATGCGGAATAGGCTTCAATAGTCGACAGCCGTAATGATTGTTTGATAAGGCTTTTAGATTCAGCTTGGCTAGCTTAATATCAAAATTGCCAAGGGGTTGTATCAAAATAACTTTTGGTTTAGAGATTATATATTGAACGCTTCTAGTGGGGTCTTTTTTTAATAAGAAAAAAGCCAGTATGCAAATGACTCCAATAATGATACAAGAAAAGGCAGGTTTCATGGGAATTATAAACTTTTATACATTATATAATTGGGATTGGAATGTCTACTCGATATTTTAAAATCTCTTTCGTCGATGATTCTCATTCCATTTTTTTCATAGAAGCGAATCGCGCGGTCATTTTTTATCCAAGTGTACAACCATATTCCTCTTTGATTATGTTTCAGAGCTATATCGAGATTGAAATCAAAGAGGGGTTGTCCTAATTTATATTGTAGAAATTTTTCATCGATATAGATTCTATCTAATTTGGCTTGCGGGGAAGCGTTTATGGATGAATAGTCTATATTTAAACTTAATTTTGAGTAGCCCGCTAGTTCTTTTTTATAGTAGATAAAATGGAAGTGTGAATTAGGGTCAGCTAGTTCGAGCGCAAGTTTTCTAACTGAATATGCGTAGCGGATGTAAATATTTATGTCCTTTTCCACAGCACTATGACCATATGAGGCTATAAAGGTGGATTTAGATAGCTCGCTTAATCTACTTAAACTCGCTGCTGGAATAGGTTGTATATCTATCATTGCCAATTTTAATTCAGTACAATAACTTTAGAATAAGTCTTAAAAGTCATAAAAAAATGATAAAACAATACTTTTATAATTTTAGGAACTTATGTTTCTAAAAAAAATAGGCTTGGCCATATTTTTTTCAAATAATCATATTTTCTGATTATCTTTGTGTTAACTGAATATTAAAGAATAATAAAATATGATATCGACCTTATTATTTTCATTGCGCGAGCGAGCTAAATAATAATCGCCTAGATATGGATAAAACCTTATGATAAAAAGATTAATCATCTATGTTATTGTGGTGAATTGTATAGGTATCTCTTATGCCCAGACTATTAGTCTTGTGGATAATCAGACGGCTTCAGTTTTGTCGAACCTTCTTGCAGGCAAAGGAATTCAGGTATCAGGGGGATTTACCCTTAATTGCAATTCATCGGCGAATGGTACCTTTGTGAATGTAAATCCAACTCCCAATTTAAGTTTAGCTATTGATAGTGGTATAGTGTTATGCACAGGTAGGGTTCTCAGTACTGCTGCCGATACGGGTATCAATGCTAGTCGATTTAGACTCGCTAATAACAACTTGGGGGTAACGACCACAGATGCACAAATAGCTACAATAGCAGGGGCTTCAGCAACCCAGCGAGATTTATGTTTTCTTCAATTTAATTTCATACCACGAGGAGATTCAGCATTCATAGATTACGTTTTCGCTTCAGAAGATTATCCTGAATATGCATGTTCTCAATTTTATGATGCCTTCGGCATTTTTGTGCAGGCTCCAAGTGATACATTTAAGAATTATTCTAAAGTGCCTGGCACGAATATTAATGTATCTATCAATAGTATCAATGATACAAGCAAGCAAACTGGAGCTTCAAATTATACGACTTACTGTAAGGGACAAGGAGCAGGCTCTCCATTTATACAATTTTATACAGCTAATTTAATTAATAATCATATCGTTTATGATGGAATGACCAAGATATTGCGGGCTAGGATACCTGTGCAGCCAAATTTGCAGCATACAATGAAATTAGCGATAGCTGATATTTTAGATGGCAATTTTGATAGTGGCATATTCTTCAAGAAATCAAGTCTAACCTCACCACCACTATTAGAGATCACGGATAGAAAAGCAAGTAATGGCTCCAATAAGGACAGTCTATTTTTAATAGAGGGTTGTAATCCTGGGGTAGTTTCTTTTTCTAGGTCTACAGTAAGTGTTCCTATTACCGTGAACGCATCTTTTTCAGGTACCTCTAGTTCTGGCGATTTTTCCGCTGCAGCTAGTTTTACCATCGCTTCAGGTAATAGTACATTTAACTACAATGTCTCAGCCTTGACTGATGCAGTGAAGGAAAACATCGAAAGCTTACGAATAATTTTTACGGCTCCATCTATCAATTATACAGATACAGTAAACTATTTTATCAAAGATTTCGCTCATGGAATAACTATCAATAATGGCAAACGTGATACATCCCTTTGCGTAGGGCAAAGTATTAACATAGTTCATACGCGTCTCGATACCACTTTTAGTGCCATATGGACTCCTGCAGCTAATTTATCATGTACGAATTGCTTAAATACTGTCTTTACCGCCAATCCTCCCAATCTACCTTCAATACAAAATCTGTTTTTAAGAATTTCTGCTCTAGGCTGTCCTGCGGCAGATTCTTTGATTACCATTAACGTTAGCCCAAAACCGGTTCTAACCTTGAGTTCTAGTTTTAATATATGTATAAACGATTCGGTGCAATTGACCGCGGCAGTTACCCCCACAGGAACTTATACCTATACATGGTCTCCTTCTACTGGGCTGACGGCTTCGAATATTTTGTCACCATTTGCTAAGCCCCTGGCTGCACAGTCTTATAAGTTAATTGTATCTAGCCCAGCAGGCTGCAGAGATAGTATCAGTACTACGATTAATATCTCTTCTATACGCCAAGAAATTGATTCCATGCGGACAGCCAATGCTACCTGTGGTTCTAGTAATGGAGCGATACGGTTGTATACAAAGACAACTAGTCCCAATAATCCTCCGTATACTTTTTCTATCAATGGCGGCACCACCTTCGTCTCTGGAAATATATTTAATGGAATAGCCGCAGGAGTTTATAATGTAGCTATTAGAAATGGATCTGGATGCCGATTTGATACCACACTCACGGTCACTGCGGGCACGAATCCTCCAAGTGCCAGCTTTACAATAGTGCAGACCTCCTGTGGATTGAATAATGGCAGTGCGCGCATTTTGACCAAGTCTGGAGTACCAACGTTGACCCAACAATGGAAGTTGGGGGCTAGTGTTATTTCTACAGATACATTTATCAATAATAGACCTCCTGGAAATTATGTATTGACCATACTTGATGGTGTGGGGTGTTCGATTAATTATTCCATCACAATTCTGGGAAGTTCTCCTGCTAATTTTTCTTTTATCAAGACGGATCAAACCTGCGGAAATACTAATGGAGCGATAACAGCCAGTGTCGTAAGTGGTTTGTCGCCCTTTACATATCTTTGGAGTCAAGGAGGATCGGTGCCGACTATCACAGGACTGACTGCAGGATGGTATAAATTGACCTTTTCAGACGTGAAAGGATGCAGTAAAATAGATAGTGCACAGCTCATTGCTTTTCCACCTATCACGCATAGTAAAACAGGCACGAATGCTTTATGTGGATCTAGCAATGGATCTGCAACAGCTATAGTCTCTAGTGGAGGTAATGCTCCATTTATTTATTCTTGGAGCAATGGGGTTGTGACTTCTCCCATTTCTGCGACATCCTATACTATTAATGCACTGGCTGGTGGAAAGTATAAATTTACTATTCAAGATGCAAAGGGTTGTAAAGCGCAAGATTCTATCACAGTAGTCTCAAGCCCTGCGCTTAATATATCTATTGCCCGAGTTAACGCAACCTGCGGCAATAATAATGGCTCTATTTCGACATCTATTATAAGTGGCACTGCTAACTATAGCTATGTATGGAGTGATGGAGCTACTAGTCAAAATAGGACGAATCTGGCGCCGGGCACCTATAATGTAACAGTTACAGATTCGAATGGTTGTATCGCAACAGGTGGTGCCGTTGTAACTATGAATTCTTCTCCAAGCCTCACTACTACTAAGGCAAATGCTACCTGTGGCAATAACAATGGGAGTATATCGACCAACGTAACTGGAGCCAAGCCTCCAATATTATATAGCTGGAGCAATGGTCAGACAACCAATTTTATCAATAACCTAGCACCAGGAGTATATACGGTGACAATTACAGATTCATTGGGGTGTCAGAAAACTGCCAGAGATACCATTCTACAGCCAGCATTTACTAATTTTACAGATAGCATTGTTCAAACGACCTGTAATCTTAGTAACGGAAAATTATTCATTAAGAATATAGTTGGAGCTTCGCCTGTGAGCATCACTTGGTCAGATGGAAATTCCTCTGCTACGAGGACAAGCCTGACTGCTGGTAATTATACTGTGCTAGTGCAAGACGGAAATGGTTGTCAACGAACTAAGACTTTTACAATTCAGTCATCTAGTATTCCTAATCCCAATTTTAGTGTCTTAAATGCGTTATGTAATTCTGTGGTTGGGTCTATTTCTGCCGCAGTATCTGGTGGGACGGCTCCCTATTCCTATATTTGGAGCTCAGGAGATACTTCCTCTAGTATTAGCGGAAAATCAGCAGGCACTTATACACTGACGGTAACTGACTTTAATGGTTGTATAGGTATACGTTCAGATTCTATTTTGCGAAGACCACCGCCAGTATATTCTGATAGTTTTAGAAAAGCACGGTGCGGTTTTAATAATGGGTTAATTCACATATACAATATTGTGGGTTCAGCGCCCTATAACTTTGCTTGGAGCCACGATGTAAATTCTACCACAAGTCTAGTCATAGGATTACCTAGCGACACAATTTCTGTGGTAATAACTGATAGCAATGGCTGCGTCGTGAGGGATACTTGGGATTTAGCTTCAAAAGGAGCAATTACATATCAAGCCAATTATAAAAGGTCTAAATGCCTTGACTCTACAGGCAGAATTACAATTAATATCACCAATGGCACTCCTTCCTATACTATTCAATGGTCGAATGGAGATACTGGTTTGGTAGCAGATTCTTTAAAGCATGGGCGTTATGAGTTGTTGATATCAGATAGTTTAGGTTGTATCGTCAGAGATACGCTCAGAATTAATGATAGCACCACATTACGAGATACCTTTCAGATAATGAAAACAAGATGTGATACGGCTAGTGGAAATATCTTGGTTGTTCCTTTAGGCGGCACCGCACCCTATAAGCATGTCTGGCAGCGATTGCCTAGAGACACCTTTGCGCTGCTAGATAGCGTCAATATTGGCATCTACAATATTCAAACGATAGATTCAAACGGCTGTAAATTCGACACCTCTGCTACTATGATTTATACTCACTATCCTATCATACGGGATTCTGTAGTCATAGAGAAATGCGCAGGGAATAATGGAGAAATACACATACGAATAGATAGCGTGATAAATCCTATAAAAATTACTTGGAATGGCATTATGGATTCTACCTATAAAAAGCTAGGACTCAAAGGGCCCCTCTCTTATTTAATTATGGTGGAGGATTCACATAAATGTATTGCAACTATTACTTCTATTCTGGATACGAATCTCAATCCACAACCTTTTTTGACTAAAATTGACCCACCGTGTGGCAATAATCTAGGGAGTTTATCAGTATCAACCGCTGCACCTGTAGTGGTTCAGAGCTATCTATGGAGTAATTCTAAAACCACTGGAACGATAGACAGCTTAGCTCCAGGTCCATATGCTATTACCATTACGGATACTGCGGGCTGTGTATACATGCTTAGAGATACCTTGACCTATACCATAGCGCCAACCAAATCATATCAGATAAAAAGATCTAATTGTGGTCGATTAGATGGTCAGATAAAAATTATAGGCAATAGTATCTATGGAGATTATTTTTATAATTGGAAAAAAATTCCGGGCAGCTTCGGTACAAATCAGCAGACGCCTGATACTGGTTTTATTACGACCCTTGATTCTGGGAGATATGTTGTGAGAATTAGCGATTCTAAAGGATGTAATCTTTTTGATACATTAACTATAGTGGATAGTGCGATGCATACGGTGGCTTTTAATATAAAAAATTCACATTGTACCAATGGAAATGGAAAGGCTAAATTAGTATTAAGCGGGGGAAGCCCGCCTTATAACTATACATGGTATAATTTTACTACAAACGATTCTGTTGCTAGTCTCTTTGCCGGAAATTATTTAGTAACGACAACTGATTCGAGAAGTTGCACTAGAATGGATACCGCTAAAGTTCAATTTATACCGAGTCCTGATGCTAACTTACTTGGGGTAAACTCTTTTTGTGGACCGAGCAACGGAAAAGTGATAACGAATATTAGTTTTGGACAGGCACCGTTCACTTATCAATGGAGTAATATGTCTACATCCAAGGATATAGCTGGTCTTACAGCAGGGAAATATGTTTTAACGATTACAGATAGTACTGGATGCACAGATATAGATTCGGTTAACATTGTCGCTCAGCCCCCATTACAAATCTCGATTAGTAAAGTACCAGCAAACTGTGATTTGAATAATGGCTCAGCTACTGCATCCATTGTTACAGGTAAGCCCCCATATATCTTCAATTGGAATACTATTGTCAATTCGATGACGGCTACAGGATTAGATTCTGGCAAGCACGTCTTTTATATTTCAGACTCTAATAACTGTGAAATAAGAGATACTATTCAGCTATTGCGTATTAAAAAACATAGTGCAAGTCATGTTGTGGTCAATGATAATTGTACGTACAAAATTGGCACAATATCTACTGCGGTCATAGATGGTCAGGGACCTTATAGCTATTCATGGAATGGAGGCTTGGGCACTAACGCGAATGTGAGTAACGTAGGTGCGGGGACATATACCCTTTCAATAACAGATGCGTTGGGATGTTTGGTCACTTCGCTTGTCAATTTAGGCGATACGGCTGGTCCTATTGTCTCACTCATAGTCAATACAGCGAGCTGTGGACTGAATAATGGTTCTATATTTGCCAATGTTTTCAGCACACGCGCGCCGCTTAATCACTTCTGGAATAATGTAGCGGGAACCAATACGATTTCGAATATTAATGGCGGCAAATTTGTATATAAAGTTACAGATAGTAGAGGTTGTATAAAATCAGATTCAGCTATTCTAGATACCGTTTATACCTTGACGGCAACTAAATCTTCAAAAAACCCAAGTTGTAATTTAAATAACGGTTTTATCAAATTACGAGCTACAGGAGGCACTGGAGCTAAGACTTATATTTGGAATCCATCTGCTCCCAATTCAGATTCAATTTTTGGTCTTAGTCCAGGAAAATATAAATATACCGTCACAGATACTAGGGGTTGTATCTGGACAGATTCGGTCACCTTGATACAACAAGGACTTCCTATCATTAATTTTAATGTCACACCATCTACCTGTAAGAATGGTAATGGCGTTATACAGAGCGCTGTCACTAATGGTTCCGGCAGCATTATTTATAACTGGAGCAATGGAGGAAATACTAATACAATTAGTGGTATAGTGCCTAGCACCTATAGTCTTACTGTGACAGATGCTACTGGTTGCTCGGCTGCTAGTTCAGTTCTATTAAATAGTATAGGGGTGGATTCTATCAATTTAGTATTTCAGCATCCTAAATGCAATATCAATAATGGTAGAATAAAAGCTATTCCAAATAATACGGTTGGCTCAGTCAATTACAGCTGGAGTACAAGTGCTACATTAGATAGTATTTTCAATCTAGGCGGAGGTTCTTTTACAGTGACAGTCACGGACAATCTATGCACGTTCACTAAATCTCAAGCTTTGGTTATGGCTACAAAGCCAATAATTTCTGCCATCAAGCAAGATGCTAGTTGCAATATTAATAATGGTCAGATAACAGTAAACATTGCTCAAGGAACGGCTCCATTTAATTATACGTGGAATACTAGTCCAGGACCGCCTAATTTGACTGGACTAGATTCTGGAAATTATAAGATAATTGTAACGGATGTGAATGCCTGTAAAGATTCCATAAGTATATTCCTACCTCGTATACCAATGCTTATGCTAACGTTAACAGGTCAGAAGTCTAAGTGTGGTGAAGCGAATGGAGGTATAACCTCAACCGTCACAGGAGGCGCACCAATTAAAACTTATGCTTGGAGCAATTCTGCCACCACCGCTAATTTAACTAATATTCTAGCAGGAAATTACACCCTGACGCTCAGTGATAATGGAAATTGCACGGTAACGCAGAGTATTGTTATTGACGATAGAAAGAAACCTCTGCTTAGCTATAGCATTGTAAATTCAGTTTGTAATAAACCGAATGGAAGTATCACCTCAACCACTTCCGATGGAACGCCACCATTTAATTATCTATGGAATACTGGCGCTACGAGTACATCTATTGTCAATGTATCCCAAGGGATTTATTCCTTGACAGTGACAGATAGTCTGGGGTGCAGAGATTCCTTTACGGACCTTATAGCTTCAGGAGCACCGCCTGATTTTGATTCTACACGGATCGATAGATCAACCTGTAATCTTCCAAATGGGGCTATTTATACCAAAATGTCAGTTCGTGCTATAAATCCTGTGTACACATGGAGCACTGGTTACGTAGGAAATTATATTACCAATCTAGGACCGGGGAGCTACACCCTTACTGTATCAGACGACAGACAATGCGAAATCATTCGTAATTTCGTGGTACCTACTACCAAATTACCTAAGATTAAGTTAGACTCGATTCAGTCTTTTTGTTTGAAACCAAATGGTCAGGTGATATCTTTAGTCACAGAGGGGACCCCATCGTTTACTTATGCCTGGAGCACAGGTTCGTCAGCAACATCTATAGCCAATCTATTCCCTGGCGTTTATAGGCTTACTGTTACTGATATTCTAAATTGTAGAGATTCAGCCCAAATTATAGTCACAGAAGAACCCAATCTAGTCAAAGCTACTTATGATTCGGTTAATTTAATTTGTTTTAGAGACTTTTCTGGTAGAGTGAAGTTCTATCCCTCTGGAGGTCAATTTCCTTATTCGTATACTGTTTTGACGACTACTACAGATAGCACAGCGTCTGGCTTGAGTGCTGGGAAAAGCTATTTCACAATTACAGATAATAAAGGTTGTAAGTATAGAGATTCGTTTAATTTGACACAACCTGATAAAATAATCACTAAGGTTTTAGATTCTACTAATCTTATCTGTCACAACCAGCCTACTGGGGAAATACTTGTAACTACTACAGGCGGTAACTTTCCTTATTCCTATCGATGGTCTCCTTCAGGGGCATACGGAGATAGAGCTATAGGTTTAGCTGCAGGAGTTCATACGGTAGCCGTGGAAGATTTGATAGGATGTAAAGATACGTTGAAGGTAACGTTAACACAACCAGCGCCCATACAGATAGTAGGAACTAAGGTTTTAAATTCTTGCTTCGGTATGGCGAAGGCCGCCATCAATATCAATGTCAATAATGGTGTAAAGCCTTATCAATACTTTTGGTCTAATCAAGCCAGAACAGAGGATATATCAAATTTGGCCCAAGGAAACTACACCTTAAATCTCAAAGATTCTAATGGTTGTATTGCTCAATATAAAGATTCCATCATAGATCCACCTATTCAAAATCGCGGATTAGTAGTGACAAAAGATTTAATCTGTCCGGAAATTATAGAAGGAGAGGTTATTGTGAATGGAACTGGCGGCGCATCGCCTTATAGCTATAGTAATGATTCAGGGAAATCCTTTAAATTTAAGAATAGATGGATTCAGTTGGATTCCGGAAATTATTATTACCAAATTAGAGACAATGAAGGTTGCCGAACGTTTGTAAATGCTAAAATTAAGTCTGCACCAATCTTTAGGTTTAATGCGAGTCCAAAATCAACTACCATTAAATTAGGGGAGACCGTTCAGCTCGGCTATGATGTGCTAGAAGGAGATAAATCCTGGGTGAATCAAGTCTTCTGGAAAGAAAGTACAGGGCTTAGTTGCACTGATTGTGAGCAGCCTATTGCTTCGACTTTTGTAGATAATCAATATGTTTTAACGCTGAAATACTTGAATAAATGCATAAGACAAGATACTGTTTTCATAAAGGTGATAGACGACAACGAGTTGTATATCCCTTCTGCCTTCTCTCCAGCTAGTTTGCAGATAGAGAATCAATCTTTTAAAATCTATTCTAATAATATACTTTCGGCTAGAGTTAGTATCTTCAATAGATGGGGAGAAAAAATATTCGAAACCGATGAAGGCCACATAGTCGGCTGGGATGGCATCTACAAAGGAAATTTAGCAATGGCGGGCACCTATTCATATATCGTAGAGGTAGTTTATTTAAATAGAAGAAAAGTAATTAAAAAGGGTGAAGTAACATTATTTAGATAGGAAGTCATCTATTTCGTCTGATTATCAATTTTTTCTGAATTTTCACTTCCTAGTATAGTATATTTATAGTCAAGAAAGGGACTTTACTATTCCTTTATAAGCTATTTAAATACGAAATTAGCTCCATCTGTTTTGTATAATAAAAAACTAATTTCCAGAAATTCATCCCTATTCCCTTAACTTTACACATCATTTTCAGTTTATGAGGAAAATTATTGTTTTACTCTTTTTGGTTTTTATTATCAAACTTGATGCACAGTATAGTGTCAAGTCAACATTTCAGGCGACCTTAGGTGTAGGAGTGTCCAATTATGGAGCGCCCCAGTTTTTAGCTTTGGATTATGGATTATTTAGAGATATTTCTCTGGGTTTAGAATTTAACAATCGATATTCCAATGAGACCTTTCTGAAGTATAGAATATTAGGGGCTCATTTCAATGCGAACTATCATCTCAACCATCTCCTGAAAATTTATGATGAGCATTGGGATTTATACCTTGGTGGCCATTACAACTATTGGCTAGTGACTGAAAATGTCAAGAAAATAGAAGTTGATAGCGCCAATATGGGCTTTGGTGGTCAAATAGGAATGCGGTACTTCTTTAATCGACATTTTGCAGTTAATACAGAACTAACTGCAGGCAAGGTGTCTACGGATCACTTTCTTCGCAATGAAAGTGCTATTGTGGGTAGTTTCAAGCTAGGATTGACCTATAAGTTTTAAAAATCCATTTAAAGATACTTTAGTTTAGAGCGTGAAATTTATGCTATTTCTAGTTTATTCGCTAATAAAAAAAGTCTTTGATAAGTTAGTATGGCCGCCAAATTATGAACTAGTTTTTATGCCATGGGTTATACTCCTTCGGGAAATGAAACCAAAAAGATTATGCTACTAGAATGACGTTAAGCACGGATGATGAGGAAGATTTTTTATTATTGGGGTTATCCTTTGGAGGCATTCTGGCCCAGAAATTATCAAGAATCAAGAAGCCAAAAAATCAATTATTGTTTAGTATAATAAAGTCAAATTTGGAGAGGTCTTTTATGGATATGGGAAATATTTGAAGCTATATAAATATTCCCATATTCATGCGAGGAGAGGAGTTCAATGCTGATATCTTATCATTTTCAAACCATAGTTAATAAAATCCCCCTTATTTTTACCTCATGCAAGAATATATAGACCAAATAGAAGTCATCTGGGAAAATCGTTCCTTATTAGATAATAATAAGCAACTTATTTTTGATGTCATAGAAAAAATTGATACAGGACAGCTGCGTGTAGCAGAAAAAATTAATGGACTGTGGGTGGTCAATGACTGGGTGAAAAAAGCGATATTGCTCTATTTTCCTAGCAGAGATATGGAGACTTTTGAAGTGGGGCCTATGGAGTTTTACGACAAGATACCACTGAAAAAAAATTATGCCGAACGTGGGGTACGTGTAGTGCCGCATGCTATAGCTCGCCATGGTAGCTTTATCCAGAAGGGAGTCGTATTGATGCCTTCATATGTGAATATAGGGGCCTATGTAGATGAGGGCACTATGGTAGATACATGGGCCACGGTTGGTTCATGCGCGCAGATAGGCAAGCATGTGCATCTGAGCGGAGGTGTAGGTATAGGAGGCGTTCTAGAGCCACCTCAGGCTGCACCAGTTATTATCGAAGATGGAGCATTCCTAGGAAGCAGATGCATCGTAGTAGAAGGAGTGAGAGTAGAAGAAGAAGCTGTCTTAGGCGCCAATGTCGTTCTCACGGCTAGCACTAAAATCATAGATGTATCAGGGGCAGAACCGATAGAATATAAAGGAGTAGTGCCCGCAAGAAGTGTCGTAATTCCTGGCACGCTTCCTAAGCAATTTAATGCTGGAGTTTATCATGTACCTTGTGCTTTAATCATTGGAAAACGAACAACTTCTACGGATAAAAAAACTTCACTTAATCAAGCATTGCGTGAATTTGACGTGGCGGTTTAGTAGAATGAATAAATTGATAATTAGAAAGAAAAAAGTGCTTATTTTAGTTTAATTATTGTGTAAAATTTTATAACTATTTATTTAAAACGTATAACTAAATAATGCTACTCGTATTATCCCCAGCCAAATCTCTAGAATTAAAAAAGTCTATAAATTGTGCTTTAGCTCGTCAGCCAATTTTAGACGGAGATAAAAAACCAATAGTTAGTCAACTGAAAAAATGGAAGGCAAATCAGATAGCTGAAGTGTTGGGGCTAAGCGATAAACTGGCAGAGCTCAATTATCAGCGTTATCAAGCCCTAGGGACTAAGGAAAGTTTGGCTAATACCAGACAGGCTATTTTCACATTTGATGGGGAGGTTTACACTGGATTTGATGCATACAGTCTTGCTAAGAAGCAATTTGAACATACTGAAAAAACAGTTCGTATTCTCTCTGGTCTCTATGGCGTATTGAATCCTTTTGATCTCATAGAGCCCTATCGGCTCGAGATGGGCACTAAGATCAGTATTGGAAAGCATAAAAATCTCTATTCCTATTGGTCAGAGAAAGTGACTAAATCTATCAATATGGATTTAAATGATTCTTCTCACCTACTTAATTTGGCATCACAGGAGTATTTCAAAGTGATTAACCTCAAGGAAATCATAAAGCCTATTCTACAGTTTGACTTTTTAGAGGAGGACAGAAAAGAATTGAAAAATATATCATTTTTCTCTAAAAAGGCTAGAGGCCTTATGGCGCGATATATTATAGACCATAAGGTAAAAAAGATTGAGGACATCAAAGACTTTGACTACGAAAGATATAGCTTTCATGAGAAGTCTAGCAGCGAGAATAAGTTAGTATTTACCCGAAAGTATCAACCAATCGGAAAAAAATAGAAAAATTAGTTCTCTAAAAAAAATAGTATTCTTATTTTTGTTAAAATAAATTTTACATGCAAATAGCAAGTAGGAAGTTTTGGGTTTCTCTTCTTGCCTCATTTCTTATAGGTTGGGCACTTAGCTATGTCACGCATACTAGATTTATCCAGATAGACGATAGGCTACTATTAGAGCCTAGCTTGAGTGCATCTGCTCAAAAAGTTACTGGAGAGGAGCTCAATGCCCCGAAAACAGCTATTGATGTCCCTCCTAATGTTCTAGAGACTTTAGAATATATTTTTGAACACAATCAAGCACCCGATGGCTATGTGGGGGGCAAAATATTTAGAAATAGAGAAGGCCTTCTTCCTTATGCAAACACTAATGGTGAAAAATATCAATACCGAGAATGGGATGTTCACCCTAGAGAATCTGGAAAAAATAGGGGAGCAGAGAGGTTAGTGACATCTAATAAGAACGATGCCTACTTTACTTCAGATCATTATAAATCCTTCATTAAATTAAATAAATAACAATTTACCATACGATGAATCAAGATATACTTTTCTTCATTTATGCTGATGAAAAAAATCTTCCTTCTGTCTCTTCTTCGTCTCTGCACTTAGAGCTAGATAGCAGCCTCTTCCCCACCCTGAATAAGCTCTATATCAAACTCAATAAAGAATTACTCTTTGGAGGAGATTTCGGGAACAATCTCGATGCTCTTTTCGATTCTATGACAGACCTCAGTTGGCTCAAGGAGAAGAAATTTAGGCTCATATTTAAAAACTCAGAGCAGTTGTTAAAGGATGAAGACGAAGACACAATTTTTGACTTTCTGAATACCTTAAATGACATTGGTATTTCTATCAATGATGAACCTATGTTTTCTGAACAAACTAGAACTATGAAGTTTTATTTTGATTCTAATTCTCGAATAGAGCAGCTCTTAGATGACTCCTATTTAATTTGGGAAATTTGCCAATAGTTTCTTGCATTGCACAAATAATAAATTGCCAATCCACTGATTAATATGAACCTTCGATATGGATAATTTAATTTCTTTTTTTAACAATTACCTTCCGTTAAATGATGCTGAGAAGAATGCATTATCTAAGATTGTCGTAAGTAGATCAATTAAAAAAAATCATTATATTTTACAAAAACACGATATCTGCAATCATTATACATTTATCTTAGAGGGTATTACGAGATCATATGCTATTCATTTAAATGGAACAGAAAACAATTTAAAATTTGCTACAGAGAATCAGCTGATAGTTGACTTAGATAGTTTTCATTCTGCCAAACCAAGTGCAATATATATAGAGTCTATGGAGCCATCTAAAATACTCCAAATCGAAAAGTCGAATCTTCTAGAGCTATTTACTAAGTTTCCAAAATTCGACAGAATTTTCAGAGTAATCATTGAAAATGAATACATACAGCTTGAGAAGAGAATTATACAGAATATAAGTATAAAAGCTGAAGATCGGTATCAGGAGTTTTTAATTGAGTTTCCAAAGTTAGCCAGTCGAATCCCAAATACGCATATCGCGTCCTATCTGGGAATAACCCCTGAATTTTTAAGCAAAATCAGGAAGAATATTTCTACAAAGTGCTAGTATTATTAACTTAGTTTAATATAATTTATTAATATATATTTAGTTAATTTATTAATATATATTATAAAATATATGGGTCTTAAACCATAGCTTTGCATATAAATATTTTACTTAAAAGTTTATCAAGTGCACTGATACATTTTCAAAGTAAAGTTTTTTTTCTAAGTTTAATATGTTTTGAGTATAAGTGAAACTAATAAATTTAAGAACTTAATTAAAAGAACAAGGCGTAATCCGAAAAGCCACTAGAGTAGGAAAAAAATAAATAAAAAAATGGAACATTTAAAAATTGCAAGCGATAACTATGTCGCCTTTACCTTTTTCATCGGAACAATGGCTATGATGGCCGCATCAGTTTTTTTCTTCTTTGAAGTAAACAGTACCTCCGAAAAGTGGCGTACATCCGTCCTAGTTTCAGGTCTCATTACATTTATTGCAGCTGTGCATTATTATTATATGCGTGGGTACAATCTAGAGACTGGCGATTCTCCTACATTCTTTAGATACGTAGATTGGACATTAACTGTGCCATTGATGTGTGTCGAGTTTTATTTAATCACAAAAAAAGCAGGAGCGAAGTTAAGTCTTTTATGGAAGTTAATTCTTGCATCTATTGTAATGTTAGTGACCGGATATTTAGGTGAGACTGTTTACAGAGGTAGTAGTGTATTCTGGGGTGTTGTTTCAGGAGCTGCATATTTCTATATTGTATATCTTGTTTGGTTTGGAGAGGTGTCTAAATTGGCGCAGAGTGCGGGTCCTAATGTAGCTAAGGCGACTAGAGTTCTTGCATGGTTCGTATTAGTAGGCTGGGCTATATATCCACTAGGTTATATCCTAGGAACTCCTGGAGGACTTTTTGGTATTCAACTTGTAGCTGATCCAGCTGCAGCAGTTAAATCCATGGATATTGTATACAACATAGCTGATGCCATAAACAAAATAGGATTTGGTCTAGTTATTTATGTCCTAAGTAGGAGTGAAGATTAATAATTTTTAAATTCTTTTAAGAAAGGGATTCTGTTTAAAAAATAGAATCCCTTTTTTTATAACCCTTATACATATGACGTAAAATGAAACACGAGTCAATAAAAGAAAATAAAATATTTGGAGAGGGAAAAGATTCAAGTCTGAAAGCCCCTATCATTCTTCTAATTGTGACTATAGGGCTATGCTCTTTTCAGTTGGCGTATTCATCCTTTTATTCTTATTTAGAATACAGTATTTTCTTTCTAGCATTTTTTTGTATTGGAATTCCTCATGGAGCAGTTGATCATTTATTGGAAACAGGAAAATTAAATACTGGACTAAGTTACAATTATATACTGAGCTATCTAGCTGTAGTTTTTTTATTTTTCATTTTATGGCAGTTTTTTCCTAATGTTTCGCTTATTATATTTCTTATTTTTTCTACTATACATTTTGGGCAAACTGATATGAAAGAATGGTTCCCAAACCTAACAGGGCAGTATAAAAATTTGTTCTGGGGTAGTCTAGTCTTAGGAATAATATTATTTGGGCACTTAAGCGAGGTCAATGTAATTCTGGAAAATATGCAAGTATTTAGGATTCCTTTAATTACGAATGAGGGAGTGTATTTTGCCTTAAGTTGTGGCATATTAGCTTCTATTTGGGCAGCTTATAATCGAAGTCAACCAATGGCAATCAGTACTATGGTTCTTATTTTAAGTATTTATCTTCCTTTGCTATCTTCCTTTGGATTATATTTTTTAGGGCAGCATAGTGTTAATGCTTGGTCTCATTTAAGGCAAGTGATTCATAGCGAAAATTTAGCTTTATTTTTAAAAGCATTACCAATGACTATAGGTGCACTTGTTCTGTTTTTAATTCTATTAGTTTTAATGAGAATAAACGTAGTGGATATTTCTAGTACAGGATGGGTTACAACGTTTTTTGTATTTGTCTCATGTATTAGTCTGCCCCATGCTTTGGCTATGAATGGATTCTATAGAAAACATTTCAAGGATAATTAATATTCTGGTAGTCAATGAAATTCTTAGCATTACTAGCTCTTTTTCTAGAATCTTTTCTGGATTAATTAATTACCAGTAAATTTTTTAAATACTTTTTTTAAATAATTCTTGAAAAAACTAAACTGCCCTGTCAATATGCTAATAGTGATTACACAGAAAGGCCATAATAAGGTCATCGCGAGGATATAACCTATCCAATAAATTAGATTTCCCCTTTCAAGTCCAACTAACAATAGAAATTTTCTCCCTAAAAATCCGCATAAACTGCCTCCTATGGCAAAAGTGCACAGGATTAATAAGAGGTTCAAATTATTGACACCCCATTTGGTTTTGAGTTTATCTAGCATTAGGAATAGGAATAAAGTGTAATTAGAGCCAGTCGTATATTATTATTGCCAAGCATTTCGCTAGCGGCTTTGTGGAACTGATTCTTGCGCTCTTCGCCTTCAAAATTCATTAAGTATTTAAATGATTCCGTAGCCTTAAAATCAGCTATTTCTTCCGTGGTTGGCAAAGTTTGGTTGAGAGCCAATTGACCTAGGTTATTTCCAGTCAATACTCTACTATTTCGAATTTCTTCTGAAAGTGCATCCACTCCTATACCTATCTTTGCTTGAGGTTGCGCGATGGAATACATACGCTCAGGGTCATTATTGACATAGTAACCTAGTCCGCATCTTCCCGCTTGATGAATGAGTAGAGGATCTATTTTGCCGTCCTTCATCACGCGTTCATCAACGTGTATTTTCTTGACTTCACAGAGAAATAAATTTCCTGATCCACCTTGATCGCCGAGTTCGATTACTTGGGTCACCTTACATTCAAAGTGCACGGGACTCTCCGCTACGCGCGGAGCTTTGACTATATTTGAAGGAATAGGCGTTAACCCCGCTTTGACAAATTCATTCACTCCTCTGGGAAATTCAGTACTAGCAAAGGATATCTGATGCACCATGGCGTATTCTACTATGCTGATGCAGCATTCCATAGTCTCTTTGATATTCTTATAGGTATCTTTCGTTTCCCCTGTTCGTCCGCTGCGGCTAGCAGAAAAAACTAAAACAGGAGGATTCGTAGAGAAGGCATTGAAATTAGAGAAAGGAGCTAAATTGACATTTCCATCTTTATCGACAGTACTTACAAGTGCTATCGGTCTAGGGGCAACAGATGTCAATAAAAACCCATGTGTTTCTTGGAGGGTAAGATTTTTAGTGTCGAAGGATTGGAAGGGCATAATATCTTAATAAATATGGGCTACAAAAATAGGAATCAATGGCAAAACTTCTTGATTTTATAATTCTATCCTTTTAGCTCAAAAATACTACAATAAGTTTGGAATTATGGAACAACAAAACTTATTCGCATTATTAATATCCTGCCTTCTTATTAAGGACAAAGCTAAAAAATATACGTTAAAAGATAAATACTCTCTTTTATAGGTTGTCCTGCAATGATTCATAAATTATTTTAAAAGCCGTAAACCTACTTCCCCTGCACCTTTGCCCAGTTATCTTTTAGTGTCACCGTGCGATTAAATATCAGTTTGTCTGAACAAGAGTTTCTGTCCAATACAAAATATCCCTTGCGAATGAATTGAAATGTTTGCCCTAGCTGAGCTATAGAAAGGGATGGTTCTATGTATGCTTTTGATATTATTTGTAGAGAATGAGAGTTGATGTATTCGAGAAAATCACCTTCTTCGGCGGCTGGATTTTCAACTTTGAATAATCTATCGTAGAGTCGAATTTCCGCACTTGCAGCATGAATTTGTGATACCCAGTGAATGGTTCCTTTCACATGGATCCCGCTAACATCGCTACCAGATTTGGATTCAGGTATGTATTCGCATATGATTTCGGATAGTTCTCCTTGATCATTTTTTTTAAAATCAGTACACTTTATAATATAGGCGCCCTTAAGACGAACCATGGCGCCAGGAGCTAATCGAAACCATTTCTTCTCCATTTCTTCTTTGAAGTCTTCGCGCTCTATCCATAGCTTATTTGAGAAGGGAACTTCTCTATGTCCGCCAGCTTCATCCTCAGGATTATTTTCAATAGATAGATTTTCTGAACTTCCATCTGGATAGTTCGTAATGGTCAATTGAATAGGATCTAATACGGCCATAACGCGCGCAGCAGACTTATTTAGCTCCTCTCGTACGAAAAATTCCAAGAGGCCAATGTCCACAATATTCTCTCTTTTTCCTATCCCTATTCGATCGCAGAAATTGCGAATTGCAGCAGGAGGATAGCCTCTGCGGCGCATTCCGCTGATGGTAGGCATACGAGGATCATCCCATGATTCTACGTGTTTTTCCTGGACTAGTTGTAGAAGTTTACGCTTAGAAGTAATAGTATAGTTGACATTCCTTCTAGCGAACTCATATTGTTGACTCGGATATATTTCTAACTTCTCTATGGCCCAATCATAAAATTCTCTATGTGGGATAAATTCCATAGTACAGATAGAATGTGTAATATGCTCTATGCTATCACTCTGACCATGTGCAAAATCGTACATAGGATAAATGCACCAGGTGTCGCTAGTTCTATGATGATGAGCCTTTTTAATCCGATATAAAATAGGATCTCGCATGAGCATATTCGTATGTGCCATATCTATTTTAGCACGAAGTGTTTTACTCCCATCCGGAAATTCGCCATTTTTCATACGAGAAAATAAGTCGAGATTTTTTTCGATAGTCCTATCTCTGTATATACTGTTCGTTCCAGTAGAGGTAGGAGTCCCTTTTTGTTTGGCTATTTCTTCGCTAGTACTATCATCTACATAAGCTAGTCCTTTTTTAATTAGGCTTACAGCAAAATCATATAATTGACTAAAATAATCTGATGCATAAAGCTCATTTTTCCATTCAAATCCAAGCCACTGAATATCTTCTTTGATACTGTCTACATATTCTGTTTCTTCGGTAGAAGGGTTTGTATCATCAAATCGGAGGTTGGTATACCCTGGAAATTTTTTAGTCAGACCGAAATTAAGGCATATGCTACTCGCATGTCCTATATGCAGGTAGCCATTGGGTTCAGGAGGAAATCGAGTAACAATTTGCTTATATTTTCCTGTCTTTAAATCATTTTCAATGATTTCTTCTATAAAATTTAAACTCTCTGCAGCCGAATCCATCATGGGTTATCTTCTCTTCTTTTTTTTGTTCGTCTTCTTTTTCACTGCTTTTTCTTTAGTTTTTTTCCCTCGCCCTTTTTCACGTTTAGATTTTCTGGCTTTAACTTTCTTGCCACCACGTCCTTTTCTTTCTTTTACTGATTTCCCGCGTTTATATTTGGAAATTTTTCCTTTTTTTGCCTTCGATTGCAAGACTATAAGCTCTCTGCGTTCGGCTTTGGTTAGTTTTTTCTTCTTGAGCTTTTTCTCTAATAGAGCTTTTCTTTGTTGTTGTTTTTTCGTGAGTTTATGCCCTCTGTCCTCATCGTCGAATTTATAAGAGGATCTCGTTTCAGTCTCTCTTCTAGCTGGAGGGGGGCTATATGTGCTTTGAGCCTTTGTAAATTGGGCATAGTAGACCAATACATCGTTGCTCGTATTGATAAGTCTAAATTCATCAGCGCCTTCTTCATACTCTATGGTATGACTCTGAGCCAATGCATTAAAATACTCTGATTCATCGAGAGAGAGTGAGTTACAGGCCATGCGAGTAGACATGACTTTTTCAATATATAGCGAATTTCCATTGATGGTAAATTTCGTGTGATATGCATTGCAACCGCCATTTCCTCTAATACTTCCGCCACTAAACTGCAGCGTAGGAGCATTTGAGTTCCCTCCTAGATTATGCTCTTGGCTATTGATAGTCGCCTGTTTCAGTCTCCAGAATTTATTAGATAAGAAATAGGATATCTGGGCCTGAGAAGCCACCGTGAGGGCTAATGATAATATTAAAAGTAGTAATCGCTTCATGTTAACGTAAGAGTGTTTATATTTTGTCTATGGCTTCAGCTAATTTTCTATCTTTTTCAGTAACTATATTCCCAGCATCGTGCGTAGTGAGATCTATAGTTACTTTATTATATACATTAGACCAGTTGGGGTGATGATTCATTGCCTCCGAGAGAAAAGCTACTCTGGTCATAAAACTAAAGGCTTCTTGAAAATTTTTGAATTCAAAAGTTTTAGTTAATAAGTTGTTTTTTTCTTCCCACATAATCATTTATAAAGTCTAAAGGTAGCAAATTTAGAAAAAAAAGTGTCTAAACCTTGGTTATAAATACAAAAATCTGCAAATACCTAAGCCGGATTCTGTAATCCAGTCATTTCTGACCAGACGACTATCATTTATCTAGTCTCGTCATTGCTGACGAGATCTAACGACCTACCCTTCTTGATTTCCATTAGATTTTCATCCTCTGGAGCGAGACGAGCAGCCTCATACAAGATATATTTGGTCTTTCAGCGTCTAGGGTTTATCCCTCTGGTTGGTCGCCCAATCAGATCGTGAGCTCTTACCTCGCGTTTTCACCCTTATCTCATCAATAAATTGATAAGACGGTTATTTTCTGTGACACTTTCCATTCTCGCAGGTTTGAATTGCGAGATCTACCCGTTAGGTAGTAGACCGCTCTGTGCTGTCCGGACTTTCCTCTTCGTATATTTCAACGCAGCGATAGTCGTACTTGCAGATATAATTTTACTCTTCAATACTGATGTCGAATTGGGATAAACTCACAAATTCTTCTACTCTATCATGTATTTCTTCTATATCTAGTTCCTTTAGTCTCTCAGTTCCGAATTTCTCTACACAGAAGCTAGCCATAGCTGAACCATAAATTATGGCTCGTTTCATATTGTCAAATGAAGTATCCCCTGTCTTGGCTATATAACCTATAAAGCCACCTGCAAAAGTATCTCCTGCACCTGTCGGGTCGAAAACCTCTTCTAAAGGTAAAGCTGGAGCAAAAAAGATGTTGTTTTCATGAAATAATAATGCTCCGTTTTCGCCTTTTTTTATAATTAAGTATTTGGGTCCGAAATCTAAAATTTTCTTAGCTGCTTTGACCAATGAATATTCGCCAGATAGCTGTCTAGCCTCACTATCATTAATAGTTAGCACATCTACCTTAGCTATGACTGCTTTCAATTTATCTAAAGCTATATCCATCCAAAAATTCATCGTATCTAGTACGACTAATTTAGGTTTTGAAGACATCTGATCTATCACTTTCATTTGAAGGTCTGGATCAATATTTCCCAAAAGTACGTAATCACTAGTTTTATAGGCTTCAGGTAATATTGGATTGAATTCTAATAAAACATTCAAGTCTGTTACTAAAGTATCTCTCGTATTCATATCCATGTGATATACTCCACTCCAAAAGAAGGACTTTCCATCCTGCTTCACCTCTACTCCTGTGACATCCGCACCTCTAGCTTTTAGATTCTCCATCTCTTGAAAATCAAAATCACCACCAACTATAGATACCAAATTAATAGGCTTATGAAAAAAAGATGCTGAATAGGCGATATACGTGGCAGCGCCACCTATGATCTTATCCGTCTGTCCAAAAGGAGTTTTTATAGCATCATATGCCATAGTTCCTACTACTAGTATGCTCATTTTAAATGAATTATTTTAATTGTAAAAAAAAAGTTCGCAAATATACCAATTCCTTTATATTTGCACTCGCTTTTGAAAAAGAACATTTTCTAGCTTAGCTCAGTTGGTTGAGTCCCGAACGTGCGGGATTAATTAGAGGGGCAAAAGAGAGTAGAAAAAAGAGATAAAATCTCGCTTAGCTCAGTTGGTTAGAGCATCTGACTGTTAATCAGAGGGTCGCTGGTTCAAGTCCAGCAGCGAGAGCTTGAGAGGAGTCCAACAGGGCTCCTTTTTTATTAAAATTCAGTATCATGTTTTATATATACATCATTTATTCAGAGACGGCAGATAAGTATTATACGGGTTATTCGGAAGATCCATGGTCGCGTATTATTCAGCATAATGAGAATAAATTGGATAAATATACCGGCAAGTATGACAATTGGAAATTAGCGGCGGTATTAGCGGCTTCAGAAGAACGAGGAGAAGCTATGAAGTTAGAAAAATTTATTAAGAAGCAAAAGACGAAAAAGTTGATTGATAAACTTATCAATCCGGATTTTGTATTGACGGGAGCATTAGCTCAGTTGGTTAGAGTCCCGCACGTGCGGGATTAATCAGAGGGTCGCTGGTTCAAGTCCAGCAGCGAGAGCTTGAGAGGAGTCCAACAGGGCTCCTTTTTTATAATTACAAGCTATGTTATATATTTATGTTAATCCTTAATAGTGGTCTTTCTCTTTAAAAATTGTACCCAAAGCCAATTAGTCCACCGCCGGTTAGTAGCCAATCATCACTAGAATTCACAACTCCATTATCTTTTATCGACTGAAACAATTGAATGCCGCCGCTAACCTCCATGTTAAAAGAAAACTTTGGACTAATATAAACATTGAAGCCACCATCTATAAGTGGAGCAAAAAACTGCCTAGTCCTAGTAAATTTTTGATAAGTACCTGGAACCCATGTGAATCCTTCAGAATGAAGAGACTTGCTCATACCGTAAAATAGTCTCATCCCTAAATAAAGATCGAAATGGTCGAATGTAAAACTCTTTCGTATTCCAGGGGAAATCGAAAAGCTATATGATGTGGCTAAGGTCTCGTCAGTTATAGAGTTGCTCGCATTTTCTACATCGTAGTATTGATAGCTAATCGGAAAAATTATCGACCAAGAATGTGTATCAGCAATATATCGTTCGTATTGAATCTGAAACCCTAATCCAAAATCATTTGTAGCAAATGGGTACACGGATATTTTATTGCGAGGCCAATCGGACTTTTCAGCAGATTGTCCATTTATCAATTTTTCAGCATTTCCAGTTTCTATTTTATATATAGCAGTAGACTCTTGTGCCAATAATCTTATCGAGGAATCTAAAACAAAGAAAATAAATAATATTCTTAGCATAATTAGTGCATTTAAGAATCGAATATAGTATAATCAATCAAAGTTAGCTTAACTATCAAGAAAGGCAAAAATAATTATCTCTACACTAGTTGATTCATAGCACTATCAGCTTAATTATTCGTCTTCATCTAATCACAAGTGTATTAGTTCATAAATATAATGATGAGCACTTATCTATAACTTCTTTCCTATACAAGTAGAAAGCTTTCTAGTTTCGTCGTACATTTTTTCGCTTACTTTAAAGATTTCTTTACCTTCTTCTTTTATAGACTTACCTAATTGGCTTGAAAATGAAGTCTTACTAACATATTTGCACCATTAGCATTACAAGACAACAAGAAAATATAATTTTCATCAGAATGAAGACTTATCTTAGCGGAGGTCATGATTTTAAAATCAGATGGTAGTTCAATGTTTAAAATGGTTTCACCACCAGTGCTATCATAGTCTTCTGTGTAAATTTTATCAGTTGTTCGGTTTTTGCTATGGCGTTTTTCAGCACGAGGAACTTTTTACAGAATATCTATAGTATAAGGTTTTATTTAACCTGCTATACTAATAAGGATTAGTCGTAAAATTATTATTAACTTCGTTGATAATTTGCAATCTATGATCAAGAGTATAGCTATCAAGTCTATTTTAGTTGTTGAGTTGGCCTTATGCAGTGCTATATTATCAGCTCAAGCTGATATCAGTGTATTGATTATAGATAGTATAACCAGAGAGAAAATAATTGGAGCTAATATTATAGTCATTGACTTGAATTTAAAAGCTAATACTCTGAAAGATGGTTTGGCAAAGTTCTCGAAATTGCCTCTTGGTAAACATAAATTTAGCTTTAGCTATCTCGGGTATGAACCTGTGCAGAAAGAGGTTGATATTACTGAGAATGAAACGCTCATTGTATCACTCCATTCAAAGGCCTATGAGTCACATGAGATTGTGATACAGGGAACACGATCGAATAGAAGTATAGCCAAGACTCCTACACGAGTGGAGGTTTTAACAGAAGAAATAGAAGAAGCTACTACTATGGATCCGTCGAAAGTTGCCCATCTTTTATCGCATAGTACAGGGATACAAGTGCAGCAGACCTCTGCTACATCTAATACCGCCAATGTACGTATTCAAGGATTAGATGGACGATATACTCAGATCTTAAAAGACGGCTTTCCTCTTTATGGAGGGTTTTCGGGAAGTTTAAGTATTATGCAAATTCCACCCCTTGATTTACGCCAAGTAGAGTATATCAAAGGGGGAGCTTCCACGCTTTATGGAGGCGGTGCTATTTCTGGTTTGATCAATTTAATATCAAAAGAACCTATGGTCGATGAAACTATCCTACATCTGAATATGTCACAAGTCGGAGCTTTAGATATAAATGTGTTTAATTCGCGTCGCCTGGATAACATTGGATTTACCCTATTAGCACAGCGAAATACACATAATGCCTATGACGCAGATAGGGATGGATTCTCAGATTTGCCTGAACTATTAAAGTACAATTTAAATCCGAAAGTAGTCTTTTATATAAATCCAAAAAATACACTGAGTATAGCAGCTTCTCTAACTAAAGAGACGAGACAAGGCGGCGATATGTCCCTGATGAAAAGTGAAACTTTTACACCTAGCAATTTTTATAAAGAAAAAAATGAAAGCCAACGAGTCACGAGTCAGGCTATGTTTGAACACAAACTAAATAATAATCAAACAATATTTTTCAGAAACTCTTTTAATTTTTTCCATAGAGATTTATTAATCTTTCCTTCATTTATAGAAGGTGAGTATAAGTTCGCAGGTAACCAAACATCGTCTTTTTCCGAGGTTTCATTTACACAGAAGAAAAATAAAAATATTTTGATAGGGGGGCTTAATTTTTATACAGACCATTTCTCTGAAATAGCCCAAGTGAATTTGAGCCCTAGAGACGAAGATAGAAAAACTTTTGGTGGATTTACGAATTATACTTTCGATCTCAGTAAAAAAGTTTTCGTAGAAAGCGGTTTGAGAGCAGATTACGTGCTGAATGATAAGGTTTATATATTACCTAGACTTTCTGCGCTCATTCAATGGACTAATCGCCTAACGACCAGAATAGGAGGCGGAATGGGTTATAGAAATGCAAGTATATTTAATCAAGAAGCAGAAATAGTAGGTTATAAAAATGTGCTGGCTATAAATCGAGATAAAACTCGCTCTGAAGAATCTTATGGTGCTAATGCTGACATTGGATATAAGCTGCCTCTAAGTGATCATAGTTTCCTTACGCTCAATCAAATGTTCTTTTATACTGCATTGACAAACTCATTACAATTAAAAACCAACCCTAACAATACGTTAAGTTTTGAAAATATAGATGGCTTAGTGACAAGCAAAGGTGCGGAGTCTTTTATTAAATTAGGAGTTAATGACTTTACTTTTTTCCTAGGATATACATATACTGATGCAGAGATACAAGCGAATGGAATCGCATCTGAATTTACGTTGACTCCTAGACATAGTATCAAAGGAGATGTATTGTATTCTCTGCCAAGTCAATGGAGATTCGGAGTAGATTATGAATATAAAAGTTCACAAAAATTATCTAATGGCAGCTATACGCAGGACTATATTACTTTCGGAGCTATGGCTGAGCGATATCTTGATAGATGGATGTTTTTTGGCAATATAGAAAATATTTTTGACTTCAGACAAACGCTTAATGGTAGGATTATATCAGCGCCCAACAATACTCCTCAGTTTACAGAAGTATGGGCCCCTTTAGATGGCTTAGTTATCAATTTTGGTGTTAGACTAAAACTATAGTCATGAAAATAAAAGTTATTGGTATCGGCAAATCTGCTCCAGCATTTATATCAGAAGGAGTTCAACATTATAGTCAAAAGATAAAACATTTCTGTGAATATGAATGGCTAGAATTATTAACTAAGAAAAAAAGCGAGCTGGCAGAGCAATCAAAAAAAATCGATGCAGAAATTATTCTGACTCATCTGCAGA